>JADFXL010000100.1:0-477 GCA_015233585.1 Alphaproteobacteria bacterium
CATGAATAAGTGTTCGCCTGACATCAGGGGTGCCTGGGCAGTTGCGATTATCAAAACAAAAGGGCGCGAATTCACCAAGAGGGGCCGTTCTTAGCCAGCGTTGATTGCCGCCTTGATTGTGGAGAGGATCGCGCGAAGCGGGGTTTCGCTTGTCTTGGGATCGGTTCCGTTGTGCTGGAGATCCTTGGCCAGGTATTCATAGGTGGCGGCGGTAGCAATAACGCCAAGGATCACGATTCCCCAGGCACCGGCGCCGAGGAGTAAAGGCACGCCGACTCCTTTGGCCAAGCATACAGCAGGCGCCGATCCGGCGCCTGCCACAAGCATTCCCTTTGTTGCTGCACCAGCACTTGCGGCTGCCATTTCACGTCTCCCCCACATCCTCCTGTTCCACCACCCAGAAGCCTTTAACACAGCTTCCGGGACGATGTCACCGGCTCATTTGCAGCGCCCGATCGCGCGAAGAATCCAGGTCAT
>JADFXL010000100.1:589-9473 GCA_015233585.1 Alphaproteobacteria bacterium
GGGGGGCCGACCGGGGGGGGGGCGATTGAGTTGGGATCGATTGCGTCGAGTTACGGGTGACGATTTCTGCCTCGGACAGACGGTCTGCCTCGGACAGACGGGCTGTATCAGATTTGGAAGGCTGAGACGCCCGGCGTTTCTCCGATACTCCGTTGGACCGTTCAGAAGCACGGTCTGGCTGCGACTCGGCGAATGAATCGTCATGCTCTGCGATAGCGTCGAGCAGACCTATTTCTCTGGCAAAAAAATAGGCGCACCCACCAATCGAAAGCGCCGAGGCCAGGACGAATCCGCCCGTGAGGATAATGATGTCGTGGGGCATGACGGCGGCGGCAATCGCAGTGAGAACCCACATCAGGCCGAAATACTGTGAATTTCTCATGCCCATCGATCGCCCTCCCGACCGTTGATGGTTCTGTTCAGCAATCAAACACTCGTTGACGCCACACCCACGACGCAAATGCCGCCCTGAAAACAATTTGTTCTGGGGCGGAAGTGAAGTATGGTTCCTGTGACGTGAGCCTAATCGCTGTCGGAGAGCTTCGCAAGAAACTTCCGTATGCGGTCACGCGTTCGATACGTTCTGGGAAATATTCATACTGTTAGACCAACAATGAGAAAAATTATCTTTCCGAGTGCGATCGGGATATCTGTGCTGTGGATTCTCGGCGTGATCGTTTACCTGACGCGGTTCGTCGGATGGGAGAATCTGGCCCATTTGTTACCGAGTGAAATCGCGGTTGTCGTGCTGTGGCTGGTTCTGCCGTTCATTGTCGGCGGGATTCTTTACTTTGTCATGGAGATCGTGAACAAAGTAGATGCATTGGCTCAAACCGTAGCCGCTCAGACCGGCGCAATGACGGGTATGGTCCAACAGGTTACCGTCGCCGTGGATGAGGCGCGAAAAAGCCGGGAAATCCAGGTGCCTGCGGATGACCTTCAGGCCCTTCTGGCGCGAGCTTTGTCGGGGGCTATTGAAGCCCATGGCGGACTTCAACCACTCACGCTTCAGAGCAAGGCACTGCAAAACGGCAACCAGGTCGACACCGAGAACCTGAACCCCAACGATTTTGCCCATCTCGGCACATTGATCAACCTGTTCAACGTTGCCCTTAACGACCTGAGCGTCATCACCACCCGGCTGCTGGTCCGCTTGCTGGATGATACCGGCCGCGACAAGGAGGAAGTCCGCACCTTCATTACCGGGCTGCTCGATGCCTATGGTACCGGCGACAAAAACGTTTTCTTCCGCGCCCTGAAACAGCAGCTTGATTTCAAAACAAACGGCATCAATACCTTGAAAGAACTGGCCGTCAATTCCGTCGACGTGCGGCGGGATGTCTCGAAGATTCTGCGCGAGGCGGAGGAAATCATGGCGATGGTACGACGCTGCGACCGCCAGAACCTGATCCGTATCGTATTTGAAGAGGGCGATCTATGGGGCTTGCAACAGGAATTGACCTGCCACTTCGATATCGACGGCAATCTCAGGATGTGAAATATATTGGTTAACCGAAAGGGGCAAGAACGAGGGCCTGAGGCCCTCGTGCTCCCCGTTTATCTTACGTACAGGGAGCGCGAGGGGCTTAGCCCCTCGTAATCTTTAATCTTATGTTCATCGATAATATCCTCAACAACGGCTTCAGGCCGTTCGCCCCGGCTTGAACAGGAATTCGCCTTCCGGATCGTGGGCATGATAGCGCTGGTGGGCGATCGTGCGGCTCGTCACCGCGTAGCAATAGACGCAACCGTGGGGGCAGGTGTCATAGTCGCCGATATCCCTTGACTGGGCACAGCCGCAGGGGCGGTGGGGCTTGGCCCTGGCGGCGATTGCATGGCCAGCAATAGCGCTCAGGCGCGGAACATCAATACAGCGGGCGGCGGCAACGCCTGGAACCAGCAGAGGGGCCTGCGCGCACAGGCTCATGCGCAGACCATTGGCGGCGGCAATCCCGGCCAGACTTGTCAAGAGAGCCTGTTTGACCGCCGCTTCCGGGTCGGTCCAGCTAAATTGGCCAGCGCGCGCCGCTGCCGTCAGGTTGCGTTCAGTCTTGCGATAGATGTGGGCGAACGAGACCACGACCTCGTCCACCGCGCCCGCGAGCGCCTGGGCCAGGGAGGCGAAGCGGTCGATGTGGCTTTCCGGTGGGGTCAGACTGGTAAATAGAATCGGGTCGTAGCGCCATACCACTACGCGCGGCCCGAAAACGTCCGCCAACTCATGGATCAGCGCCACCGAACGCTCGGCCTTGATGACGGAAGTCTCGATGGCGTGGGGATAACCGGTGACGGTGTATTGAACCACGAACGGAAAACCCCGAGCGCGGACTTCAGTCAGCGTCTCCAAGAACGGGGCAATGTTGCGGGTCCAGAAGACGAATCCGTCCACGGCTTCGGAAGTCAGAGGCACGGTGTAGATCTGGCCCCCATAGGGATTGACCATGCGGCAGAACCCGGCCGTTAGACGGTTCGCGAACCAAGGGCCGTAGAAAGCCGGGATATCGGTCTTGTAGCTGGCGGAAAGGATCATGTTCGCGTCATTTCGAATGCGTCACAAAAATTTGATTCGAGACCGATGCCTCTGTAATTGAATACTATAACAGCTAATATCCTTCATGTGGTCTTGATCGATGGCAAGGGTTGGGTCACTGTGGCCGGGTACGGAGAGAGAGGCAACGCGTGATCGGTTTGCGCTGGATTGCAGTCTTGCTGGTAACCTTGATAAATTTCATGGCCTATCCGGCTGCTGCGCATCCGCATGTGTGGGTAACTACCGTGACCCGTTTCATCGTCGCCAAGGGCGCCGTCACCGGCATTCGTGTCGAGTGGGCATTCGACGAATTCTACAGTTCCTCGTTGATCGAGGATTATACGGATCACCATGACGTGAAATTTGATGCGAAAGATGTTGCCGCATTGAAAAAAGGCGCGTTTCAGAGAACCGCCGGACAAAATTATTTCACTTTCATCAAAGTCGACGGCAAATTGCTGACCGATCTGATCCCTTCCGAATTCAACGCCACTGTCGTCAAGGGGATTGTTCATTACCAGTTCCTTCTCCCCCTTCGTGCTCCCGTAGACCCCCGCCGCCACCCCCTTACGGTGACGTATTATGAGGAATCTTATTACGTTGATGTTACTCCAGAGGCAGCCCACATTGAGGGCGACGGCTCGCTTGTCTGCAAGACCACGATTGCCGAGGATCCGAACACCACGATTTATTTCGGCATGGTGAAGCCCATGATGGTGACATTGCATTGCTGAAATGGGGGCATCGCTAAAATGATCAAGCTCGTGATGCACCGTATGACTTCGTTTGGCGTGCTCTCCATCCTTTTGTGGCCTGCCCTGGTTCTAGCAGATCCCTTGCGCGGGGACGTTCCCGGCTCGAAATCAACTGGCAGCGTTCCGCTTTGGGTTCCTGATATCATACGGCATCTAATGAGGGAATTGATTGACATCCAGCGGGTAATGATAGGCGACCTTCAGCACGCCATCGGGTTAGTCAGAAACGGTGGTTCGGTGCGCGCGGCGTTGATGGTAGTCGGCATCGGCCTTATCTACGGCATCGTTCATGCGATCGGACCGGGCCACGGCAAGATCGTTGTCGCCAGCTATCTGGGCAGCCGACAGGCCCGTTTTGCTCATGCTTTGCGTATAAGCTGGGTGATGTCGGCCCTACAGGCGGGCTCGGCCATCGCTCTCATATCGGTGCTGTATTTTGTGCTGCACCTCGGCGGTCGTGCCCTATTGGCTGATGGAGCCTTGTTTGAAACCGTGAGCTTCGGCCTCATTGGTCTATTCGGACTGGTCGTAGCCTGGCGCGCGGCATGGGGACGTAAGGGATGCGGCCATGGTTCCATCTGTGGCCATGACCATGAACATAACCATGGGGACGTAGTGCCACGCGGGGAGATCCTTATGGGATCGGTGGCGGTGGGCCTCAGGCCGTGCACCGGTTCCCTGCTTATTTTATTGTTTACCTTCGCCAATGGGCTGCCTTGGCTGGGGATCGCCGCTACTCTGGCCATGGCGGCGGGTTCGGCTGTTACTGTGGCCCTGGTTGGCATCGGTGCCGTCGGCACCCGTCTTGTTGTGGTCCGGGTCGCAGGAGACGGGCCGCTAGCCTTGTGGTTGGGACGAGCGGTAGCGGTCGCCGCCGGAGGGGTGATCGCCGTGACCGGATTTACAATGCTGGCAGCTTCCTTGATGCTTGGCCCCATGGGGTAAGAGGCCGCAGAGAAAAGGACGAGGGCCTGAGGCCCTCGTGCTCCCCATTTACCTTATTAACGGGGAGCACGAGGGGGCTCGGCCCCTCGCATCTTTATCTTTACGTTCCTTGCTAATGCCCCAGCAGCGTCTGCGCCGCCGCCCAGGCCTGACCCAGGCTGAGGCCGCTGTCATCCGGGGATACCCGATGGGCGGTAAGCGGTTTCAGGCCCCGATCCTTCAGCATCAAAACCAGGCGGTCGGTCAGGGCGCGGTTAAGGAAGCAGCCGCCTCCCAGAGCGACCCGATCGGTACCATGAATGGCGGCGGCATGGGCGGCCCAGGCGGCCAGGGCGGCGGCCAGAGTCCCATGGAACAATTCGGCCCCGGTACGCGGATTGCATTCGAGCAGACGCTCCAGCAGCGGGGTCAGATCGAGAACGTTGTCCGACGTGACTCGCCAGCCATCGGCCATGACTTTGGGTTCCATCGTCATGCTTTCGAGCTTCATCGGGGCCTGACCTTCATACTCGGCAATGGGATGGACGCCGAGCAAGCCGCAGGCAGCGTCAAACAGCCGTCCGGCGCTGGAAGTCGGGGGACAGTTCACCCCCTTGGCCATCATCTCCGCCAATCCCTCGGCACCCCGCAGGCCACGAAAGCGATCCGCCACTTCGGCGCCTCGGCCCAGTCGATGCAGCACAGCGGCGGCCATGCGCCAAGGTTCGCGGGCGGCCACATCGCCGCCCGGCTGGAGCAAGGTCTTCAGATGGCCAAGGCGGCGCGACTCGGAACCATGCACCAGCAATAACTCCCCGCCCCAGGATTTGTTGTCGGTGCCAAGACCGTAGCCATCCAGGGCAAGGCCGATGACCGGCGCTTCAACATGATGTTCGGCCAGAAGGGCTGCTATGTGAGCGTGGTGGTGCTGAATGGCAACGGTTGGCAGGCCGAGGCTGGCCGCATGGAGAGTCGAATGAAAGTCGGGATGCAGGTCATGGGCCACGATTCGGGGCTTGGCTCCGGTGGCCATAATCATGGAGGTGATACGATCCTCGAAAAGAGCGATGTTTTCGGCGTTGTCCAGATTGCCGGTGGATTGAGAGAGGTAAGCGCAATCCCCGGTAATAACGCACACCGAGGTTCTAAGCATTGCGCCCAGGGCCAGAGTATCCGGCAAGGGTCGCCGCAACGGTACCACGACATGAACTGGATCATCATTCAGGATCCTGCATACTGCAACCGTCATCTCAATACCCTTCACAGCCAATCGCCGAACGTGCCGCCTTCCCATCGGGACACGGCACCGGCCCCATAGATCGTCTATTTGCTCACAACGGCATCGATTCCAAATGTGCCGGCACGTCAGCCCCGGCTCGCCCAAACTCGAAAGACAGGTTTATAGGGGAGAAAATCGTGTGATTACAGCCGTTAACGGCAGCCATCACGCGATCTCCGCGTCGATATGGAATCGCTCATTGTCTGTCTCGACCCGCGACACAGCACGCATCTCCACCAGCGAAGTCAAACCAGGACGGCCAAAGGGGAGGCCATCCAACCGTTCCATTCCGGCCGGAGTTATTGCACAAATAAGATAATAAGTCTCTTGTTTTGACCGTTGGGCCGTAATTTCTGGCAACGCCACGACGTGAGGTGGCTTTCCCACGAACAGGTGTGGCCTGCACACCGA
Organism: Alphaproteobacteria bacterium; assembly: GCA_015233585.1. Classification (GTDB taxonomy): domain Bacteria; phylum Pseudomonadota; class Alphaproteobacteria; order Rhodospirillales; family Rhodospirillaceae; genus JADFXL01. The sequence goes on from JADFXL010000100.1 coordinate 6,489, forward strand.
CCATTCCGATTTGACGACGCCGCACTAATTCTTGGCGTGGTGCGGGTTCGTGGGCGCCGTATCCACCGGCTTGGCTTTTGTCGGCACGGTCAGGTCGGGAGCCTTGGTCTGGGTGACGGCGGCGATTATTCGTTCGGCCGCGATAGCGAACTCCTTGTCCGCACCAAGGCTCATTGCCTTACGATAGTGCTCGCGACCCTTGCCAAGGAGCTTGGCGCGTTCGGCAGTATTATGATGCATGGCCATGCCCATGGCCGCTTCAAGCAATGAATTTGCCGCTCGCATATTGGCGAAGCATTCGTAATGTCTTGCCGTTTCCATAACGGATTTTCGGAAGTCCATCGAAAGCATTTTATAGCCATTTAGCGCGTCATTTAGTCGCTTTTTAAGTTGTTCCGCTTGCGCAGGATCAGCTTTGCGCATTTGTTGCAGGATGCCCTGGCAATCCGCTTTTGCCGCCGCGATGGACCGTTCGAGGGCTTCCTGTTTCGCTCTTGCCGCTTCAAGAGCCTGCTGGCCGCCTTTATGTTTATCTCCAGCGGAGGAATGAAATGTCATGGCTGATTCCGCCTTCTGATCGAGACGTTTTGCCTCAATCGTCAATATAACACGGAATACAAAGACCTATCTATCTTTTTGAATATATGCCTGTGAGTTTTGAACGAAGCTCGATTCCGTTGCCTGGAATCAACAACGGCCCGACCATTCAAGGTCGGGCCGTATGCTTGCGCCACGTTGTTGTGCGTCGCCGAGCGGATCACACGCTGTAGTACATCTGGTATTCGATCGGATGCGGGGTGTGCTCGAAAGCGTAGACTTCTTCCCACTTGAGTTCGATATAGGCCTTGATGAACTCTTCGGAGAACACGTCGCCCTTGGTGAGGAACGCGTGGTTGCGTTCCAGGTTTTGCAAAGCTTCCCGCAGGCTGCCGCACACGGTCGGTACGCCGGCCAGTTCTTCCGGCGGCAAGTCGTAAAGGTTCTTGTCCATCGGGTCGCCGGGATGGATCTTGTTCTCGATCCCGTCGAGTCCGGCCATCATCATGGCGGCGAAGGCCAGATAGGGATTGGCGGCCGGATCGGGGAACCGCACCTCGACCCGCTTGCCTTTGGGGCTGGTGTCGTAGGGGATACGGCAGGAAGCCGAACGGTTGCGGGCCGAATAGGCGAGCAGAACCGGCGCTTCGAACCCAGGGATCAACCGCTTGTAGCTGTTGGTGGTCGGGGTGGTGAAGGCGTTGAGGGAACGGGCGTGCTTGATGATGCCGCCGAGGTAGTACAGCGCCTCTTCCGAAAGATCGGCATAGCCCGGACCAGCAAACAGCGGCTTGTTGCCCTTCCACAACGACTGGTGGACGTGCATCCCCGATCCATTGTCGCCAAACAGCGGCTTCGGCATGAAGGTTGCGGTCTTGCCGTAAGAGTGGGCGACGTTATGGACCACGTACTTGTAAATCTGCATTCCGTCGGCGGCGCGCAACAGGGTGTCGAAACGGCAGCCCAGTTCGTTCTGCGATGGCGCCACCTCGTGGTGATGCTTCTCGACCTTGAGACCCATGTCGTTCATGATGGTCAGCATCTCGGCGCGCAGATCCTGCATCGAGTCAATCGGCGGCACCGGGAAATAGCCGCCCTTGACACCGGGACGGTGGCCGGTGTTGCCCTCGGCGAAAGCTTTGCCGGTTACGTAGGGGCCTTCTTCGGAGTCGATCTCGTACGACACCTTGTTCATCTTGACATCGAAACGCACATCATCGAACACGAAGAACTCGGCCTCGGGTCCGAAAAAGGCGGTGTCGGCAATCCCGGTCGAGGTCAGGTGCGCCTGGGCCTTGCGGGCAATCGAGCGCGGGTCGCGGTCGTAAAGCTGGCCCGTGGACGGTTCAACAATGTCGCAGAACAGAATCAACATCGGCTGGGCAGCGAACGGATCCAGCACGGCGGTGCTCAGGTCTGGACGCAGGATCATGTCGGATTCGTTGATCGACTTCCAGCCCGCGATCGAGGAACCGTCGAACATGAAGCCTTCGGCAAGCGCATCCTCATCAATGGTCCGCACATGCTGGGCAGTGTGCTGCCATTTGCCCTTTGGATCGGTAAAACGGAAATCGACATACTTGACGTCGTTTTCCTTGATCATTTCCATGACTTTTTTGGCGTCGGACATGTGTCTCTTCCCGTAAGTGTCGTGAAATCCCCAAACGTAATTCTGAACGTGGCCCGACGCTATATCGCGTCCGAGCCTTTTTCGCCTGTCCTGATTCGGATGGCATCTTCGATGTTCGAGACGAAAATCTTGCCGTCACCGATACGGCCCGTATGGGCGGCATGTTGGATCGCCTCGATCGCGCGCTCCACAAGGCTGTCTTCAATGACCAGCTCGATCTTTACCTTGGGCAGGAAGTCGACGACGTATTCCGCCCCGCGATAGAGTTCGGTATGACCTTTCTGGCGCCCGAAACCCTTGGCTTCGGTCACGGTGATACCCTGCAAACCAATCTCGTGCAGGGCTTCCTTCACTTCGTCCAGCTTGAATGGTTTGATGACGGCTTCGATTTTCTTCATTGAACCCGGCTCTCCGGCTGCCGTGGAATCTTTATTGTGTCCGCTGACAACGATGACAAGACTGTGTCCGCTGACGACTGCCGAACCCTGTAGCACGGCGTGTGCCAGTCACGCAATGGCCGAGAACGAGTGTTCAAATCACATTCTGCCACCTCCCACCGGGCGGCTGGTTCCGTATTTGGCCCAATACCTGGGCAATGCGCACATAAATTAAGCAATCGGGAGAAAGTGCACTGCCAGCCAGACGGTCGGCTCGTGTGGCGTGCTCCACACCACACGATGGCGCCGGTGGGCAGGCAACAGGACGTAATCGCCCGGCCCCAGTTCGCGAACCGATTTTTCGCCCTCCACCATCAATCCGGCCCGCCCCCGCAGGACAACGACCCATTCATCGTCGTCTTGATCATACCACTCATCGGG
>JADFXL010000101.1 GCA_015233585.1 Alphaproteobacteria bacterium
ATTGGAGGTGGCCAAGGTTTCCAGCCGGATCGAAGCGGAATCCGGGTGCAGGAATTGACTGAACGGCTGGCCCACAACTTCGGGTCCGCCCAGCAGGCGCCGGCCGCTGGCATTGATGGCGATGATCACGCCGTCATGGCACATGCACACGGCATCGACCAGCAGGTCGAGCAACTCGCGCCCCGCGCCCAGATCGTTGTTCAAATCGCTGGCCCCCGTCCTGGTCCCCAGGTTCGGATGTTAGCATAGCCGGTCCCGTGGGGCAGCAAAACAACTTTGGTGATTGCCGGAGTGGCTTGTAATCTTACTGAGTCGGAAGCCGACTCTGGGTTCCCCTTCATCCATTTGGTGGATACAATAAAGGATTCCTACCAGATGCGGGGGGCTGAATGGCGATGCAAGGTGTTGAGGATTCGGATCGGGAACGGCGTTTTGACGAGTATATCGGTCTGCTTGGCGATACGTTGCACCACGCCGACCGGCAGCAGCCGTTTCGGAATTACGTGACCGGCCTTCTGCTTCCGGGGGAACGCAAGAGCGTTGAACCCATGGCGGCGCGAATTGCCCCGTCGCGGGTGAGCGCGGAGCATCAGTCGCTGTTGACGTTCGTGAGCGAATCCTCCTGGGATGAAGTCACCTTCCTGGATGCGGTGGCCGAGCAGGTCCTCCCCGTGCTAACAGCCGACGATGGCGTCACGGCTTGGATCGTCGATGACACGGGGTTTCCAAAAAAGGGCAAGCATTCCGTAGGTGTCTCCCGGCAATATTGTGGAGAGCTGGGCAAGAAGGAGAATTGTCAGGTTGCGGTATCCCTATCCGTGGCGACAGAACACGCGAGCCTGCCCATAGCCTATCGACTTTATCTTCCTGAAGACTGGTCGCTGGACGAGGAAAAGCGCAAAAAGACGAAAGTTCCTTCCGATATGACTTTCCATACCAAGCCGGATATTGCGCTCGACCAGATATGGGACGCGGTGGCGCGTGGCCTTGCCCCGGGTGTGGTCCTGGCCGATCCGGCCTATGGCAACAACACGGACTTCCGTGACGGGGTGACGGCGCTGGGGCTTGTCTACGCGATGGGCATCCAGTTCACCACGACCGTGTGGCCGCCGGGAGCCGGCCCGCTGCCACCGGTTTCCTGGAGTGGCCGGGGTCGGCCGCCCACGGCCCTGCGCCGCGATGCCGAACACCAGCCGATATCGGTCAAGGCCCTGGCGCTCGGTCTTGGGGCGCAAGTCTGGCAGACAGTGTCCTGGCGCGAGGGAACCAACGAGGATCTCAAGGGACGCTTCACCCGGCTACGGGTTCGGCCGGCGCACCGGGACGAGAAGCGTTCGGAACCGCGGCCGGAAGAATGGCTGCTGATCGAATGGCCCGACGGAGAAGAGGCGCCGACAAAGTATTGGCTATCGACACTGCCTGACAATATCGCGATGGCGGAACTGGTTCGTGTGACGAAGATGCGCTGGCGCATCGAACGTGACTATCGGGAACTGAAGCAGGAACTGGGTCTTGGCCACTTCGAGGGACGGGGATGGCGTGGCTTCCACCATCACGCGGCGCTATGCATCGCGGCCTACGGATTCCTGGTTCGCGAGCGGATCGCTTTCCCCCCCTGCACAGACCGTGGCTCCCCTGGGATCAAAGCGTCTGCCGTTCCCACGGGTTACCGACCCCGAGGCTCCGCCGGTACGGCCCGAGCGGCATAATCCAGCCTCCATCGCGACCCTGCGTCGGTGCATCGCCCTACGCCTCGCCACAAGACTGCCCCGCTGCCCCTGCTGCCAGCGACGCACCCCAACACAAACTACCGATCGGATCATCTTATGACACAGTAAGAGTAAGCAGCGACAAGATCACCAGAACCAGTAACAATTGGAAGGGGCCGTTATCGGGATGCTTTCCGCCAGTGCGCCGTGGCGGCATAAGCGGCGCGCACGCCAAACAGCGTGGCGAGGACACCCGCATAAACGAGGGGCTGACGAATATCCGCTTTCACCATGAAGAAATAGTGCAGCACAGCAAGACTACCGGCGATGTAAACGCCACGGTGGAGGCGTTGCCAGCGTCGTGCGCCGAGGCGCCTGATCATGCGATGGGTTGACGTTGCCGCCAACGGCACCAGCAGGATGAAGGCGGCCATGCCAGCGGTGATGAAGCGGCGTTTGACGATATCGTGCGCTATTGCCTCCCAATCGAAGAACTGGTCCAGGACCAGATAAGCGCTCAGGTGCAGAACGACATAGAAGAAGGCGAACAGGCCCAGCATCCGGCGGTAACGGGCCAATTCGGCGAGGCCGGTCAGGCGGCGGACGGGAGTAACCGCCAACGCGAGCAGAAGTACCCGCAACGCCCAGTCTCCCAGGTTGCGGATGACGGCCTCGATGGGGTTGGCGCCCAGATTGCCGGCAATGGCACGGCTGCCGAGAATGACCAGTGGCATCAGGCAGACGATGAACACGACCGGCTTGATCCAGCGGCCGGGGCGAGAAGCTCCCGCCTCCATCAGAAATTGACCCGCAGGTCCATGCCGGTGTAAAGCCCGCTCACTTCCTCGGCATAGCCGTTGAAAACCTGGGTCTTGCGGCGCAGGAAATGGCCGATGCGGCGCTCGGTGGCCTGGCTCCAGCGAGGATGGTCGACCTCCGGGTTGACGTTGGAGTAAAAACCGTACTCGGTCGGTGCGGACAGGTTCCACGATATCGGCGGCTGGGTCTCCACCAGGGAAATGCGGACGATGGACTTGATGCTTTTGAACCCATATTTCCACGGCACGACCAGCCGGATCGGGGCGCCATCCTGGTTGGGGAGAACATCGCCATACATGCCCACGGCCAGGAGGGTCAGCGGATGCATGGCTTCGTCCAGCCGCAGCCCTTCGCGATAGGGCCACTCAAGCACCGACCGGCGCTGGCCCGGCATGTGTTCGGGGTCGAGAAGGGTGGTAAAGGACACGAACCTGGCGTTGCCGGTGGGTTCGACACGGGCCAGAATGTCCTTGAGCGGAAAGCCCAGCCAGGGAATCACCATTGACCATCCCTCCACGCAGCGGAGGCGATAGATACGCTCCTCCAGAATCTCGGGTTTGACAAGGTCTTCCACGGAGAGGGTAAGCGGTTTGGCGACGAGGCCGTCGATGACGACGGTCCACGGGTCGGTTTTCAGGGTGTGGGCTAGCTGGGACGGATCTTCCTTGTCAGAACCGAACTCATAGAAATTATTGTAGGTGGTGGCGGCCTTGCGCTCGGTGATGTCATCGGTGGTGGAGAAGGAATTCTTCTCCGTTCGTCCAATAACGATGGCCGCTGCCGCGCTCTCGATAAAGCGGCGGCGATCCAGATAGAGCGATTTCGGGGTGATTTCGTCGGGCTTGATGTCCGAGGGAGGGGTTGATCGCAATCGCATTCTGTTCTCCATTCACGGCCACTTTTCTTATGTGGGGGAGGGGAGGGCGATTGCCAGGCGGCGCTTGGAAATAAACGAATCCAACGCATCGGACATATACTCGGCCACGGCAAGATTCAAGAATTTGGGCTGCCGCCCAAACCCGCTTGGGGCCATTGGTCCCAACCCCCCTTAATAAAAATAAAGGGGGGCTGGGGCATAGCCCCAGATGGAGTTCGGGGCGATAGCCCCGAAGGTCTACCGTGGAACAATGTGTCTATGTCTAATTCTGAGCATCTCCCACCCTCGCGGGGGCCGGTGTTTCGGACATGACGGCCTTGACCGTTCCGGCGAGGCGTTCGAGACTGAAGGGCTTGGCCAGAAAATGAATCTCGGGAATGTCGTTGACGGCTTCGCGCGTCAGGTCGTCGGAATAGCCGGACATCAGGATAAGGCGGATGTTCGGGTTTTCCTCCCGCACCATGCGGGCCAGGGTGGCGCCATCCATTCCCGGCATTACGACATCACTGATGAGAATGTCGATGGATCCCCCTTTGCGCACCGTGTCGATGGCGGCTTCGCCGGTGCCGGCCTCGATCACGGTGTAGCCCTTGTTGCGCAGGGCACGGGCGGCGAAGGTGCGCACGGCCTCCTCGTCTTCGACCAGAAGCACGGTGCCGGCGCCGGTAAGATCCGGGGTGGCTCCGGCGGTCTCGGTTCGTACCACCTCAAACACGGCGGGGTTGGTACGGCGGCCCTGGTGGCCGAATACGGGATCCTCGATGCTGGCGGCGTCCTCGGCGGAATAGCGGGGGAGGTAGATGGTGAAGATGGTTCCCTCGTCGGCCGCGCTGTCCACCTGGATGAAGCCCTCGGTCTGGCGCACGATGCCATAGACCGTGGACAGGCCCAGGCCGGTGCCGGCGGCGCCCTGCTTGGTGGTGAAGAACGGCTCGAAAATACGGCCGACGTTCTCGCGCGAAATGCCGCAGCCGGTGTCGGCGACCTCGATGGTCACGTAATCGCCGGGGGGAATGTAATCGACCCCGCGCTGGGTCGGCGTGTCGAAAGTGGCAACCCCGGTGCGGATGGTCAATAGTCCACCGCCGGGCATGGCGTCGCGGGCGTTGACGGCAAGGTTGATGATAACCTGATCGAGCTGGCCGGGGTCCACCCGCACCACCCCGACATCGCGGCCATGAACCAGCTTGAGGTCAATGGTTTCGCCCAGTAGACGGCGCAGCAGGTAGGACAACTCGGCCAATACTTCCGATACGTCCAGCATGTGTGGCTTGAGGGGCTGGCGCCGGGAAAAAGCCAGCAATTGCCGCACCAGATTGGCGGCGCGGTTGGCGTTCTGCTTGATCTGCATGATATCGGCAAAAGACGGATCCCCCGCGCGGTGCCGCTGTAACAAAAGATCGCAGAAGCCGATCATGGCCGTCAGCAGGTTATTGAAGTCATGGGCGACGCCGCCAGCCAGTTGGCCCATGGCCTGCATCTTCTGTGCCTGGGCGAACTGGATTTCCAGGCTTCGTTGTTCGGTGGTTTCAATGAAGTGGAGAACCAGACCGCTGACTTCGCCATCTTCCTCGCTCATGGGGCTGATGAACAGGCCGGCGACCCGCTCCCGCGTCGTGTTCAGGCACAATTCCAGGTGTGCCGCCGGTGCCGTGCCCATCACCACTTTTGACAGGGCATTGGTGAGTTCATCGCGGTCCTGGCGGGCAATGCGGTCGGCCAGCGGCTGGCCGATCAAAAGCCCCTGCGTCTGACCCACCATGTCCGCGAACGTCCGGTTGCACGCGGTGACCAGACCCTCCAGATCGCACAGCACCAGACCCACCGGCGCTTCGTCGAACAGCCAGCGGAAGCGATGTTCGGAATCGCGCAAGGCCTGTTCCCATTCGCGTTCAGGCATGATGTCGCGGACTACGACCGACCGGGTGCAGGTCTCGCCGGCATCGTCAAAGGCGGCGTGGCAGACGAAGGCTTCGAAGCTGCTACCGCTGCTGGTCTTGAACGTTATCTCGCCGCGACCCTCGTCTGCGACCTGGGCATTGGGCAAGGCGGCCAACGTCTCAACAAACATCCGCCCTTTGAGTTGTTCCGGCTCGTAGCCAAGCCATTCCGCGAGCCGGTGGTTCACGGTGCGCAGGCGTCCTTCCGCATCGGCGGTGAACAGACCGACCGGCGCGAAGTCAAAAAAGTCGGTCAGATCGTCGTGATCGCGGTGGAACACTTCCTCGATGGTGTGGCGGGCGGTGATGTTCTCCAGGCTCCAGAAGATGGCCCCAGGCCGCAGGCCAGGAACCCGCAATGGCCTTATTGTTACCGAGTACCATTCCGGCTCGAACGGGTCGAGGGCCAGGGGGAGTTCAACGTTCTCAAACACCCGCGACAACGTTGCCGCGCGAAGCCGCTCAATGGCGTCGCTGGCACGGGTGTCTGTCCCGGCCCCCGATTCCAGCCACAATAGCGGCGAGAGCTTGCCCAAAAATCTGGTGGCGGCAGTATTGGCGAACAGAATGGAGCCATCGGCGGCGGTCACCACCCTGGGCCCTGGCTCGGCCTCGACCATGGCGGCACCCAGGCGCCCGCGTTCCGCCTCACGATGCCGCCACGCCCGGCTGAGCGACAGATAAGACAGCGCCACCGCCGCCGCCCCGCCTTCCAGCAGAACGGTCCACATCGGTGCAGGTTCGGGGTCCAGCGCCATGACCACCAGCGCCGTGACCGCCGCGAGTAATATCAGGAAGATTGGGTCACGGAGCAGGTCGCCTAGGCAACGTGCCCTTGAGCCGCATAACATACCCGATGACCTCCGCCACCGCCTTATAGTGTTCCGCAGGAATTTCCTGATCCAGTTCGACGCTGGCGAAAAGGCTTCTGGCCAGCGGCGGATTCTCCACGATCGGCACTTCGTTTTCCTCCGCCACCTGTCTTATTCTGAGCGCCACGAGATCGGCGCCTTTGGCGACAAGTTTCGGTGCTTGCATGTCCTCCATTTTGTACAACAATGCAACAGCATAATGGGTGGGGTTGGTTACGACTACACTAGCGGTCGGCACCTGCTGCATCATGCGGACGCGGGCGCGTTCGGCGCGGATGCGCCGCAGTCTGGCTTTGATGTGCGGATCGCCTTCGGACATCTTGTGTTCGTCCTTGACCTCGGTCTTGGTCATCCGCATCTCGCGCATGTGCTTGAATCGCTGGTAAAACATGTCGGCGCCGGAGAGGACGGTCATTGCAATGGCGACGGCGACGAGGAGGGTTTTGGTCATGTTGTGCAGCAAGGCAACCATGCTTTGCACCGACATCGTCACCATGGCCTCCAGGGCGGCCATTTTTGGCATCACCGCCATGTAAATGGCGGTGATGATTACTGTCAGCTTGGCCATACTTTTGATGAATTCGACCACGCTGTGCATCGAGAACAACCGGCCCAGTCCTTTCAGAGGACTGATGCGGGATAAATCCGGTGACAGCTTTGACGGCGTCCATACCAAGCCATGCTGGAGCACATTGGCGACGATGCCGAGTATTGTAAACATGCCGATGGGCAGCGCCAGAATCAAAGCTATCTTTCCCAGCAGCCGCACGATCACCAACTCCAGGCGTTCCGGGTCGGTAGGGATGGCGTGCGGCTCGGCCAGGAAGGGGACCAGGACCGCGCTGAGATCCCGCACCATGCGTGGGACCATGAATGACACAAGAACCAGTATGCCACCCAGCATGGCCAAGTGCGTTTTGTCCGTGGAGTCTGGAAGGCTGCCTTCCTCGCGCGCTTTCTCGATGCGTTTTTCTGTTGGTTCTTCTGTTTTATCGGCGCTGTCATCTTCTTCAGCCATGGCTTACCCCGGCGTTATGAACCCGCCGATCCCATCGCGAAAGAAATTTATGAACGCAACGATGATAGGGGGGGTAAGGATCATGAGGAGCGCCAAGCCCAGCAATAACTGAATCGGCAGGCCAATGAAAAAGGCATTCATTTGCGGTAGGAGGCGGGCGATGATACCGAGTCCGACCTGGAACACGACGGATGCGGCAAGAAAGGGTGCCGAAAACTTGACACCGATCAGGAAACTGCGATCCAGTGTTTGCAAGGCTACCTTGGCGAAGTCTCCTAATAGCAACGGTTGACCCGGTGTAAACAGGGTATAGCTGTCGACTGCGGCCCGGAAGATCAATTCGTACAGGCCCGAGGTGAATATCGCCATAACCGCGATATTGCCCAGGAGGCCCACGACGACGGCACTCTGCTCCTCGGTGATGGGGTCCGCGATCATGGCGTTGGCGATGCCCGAAGTGTAGGAAATGGAGGTCGCCGCCGAATGGATAGACACTAGTAATAATTGCAGAATAAACCCTATAAAGACACCAATGGTGGCCTCGCCGGCGATGACGAGAAACAGCCCAATGGCCGTATTCGGCATCGGGGGCAGCAGGGGAGAGACCACGGGGAGCACCATAAACGAAATGGCCAATGCCAGGAACAGGCGCGCCTGCGGCAGCACGTAGGAGGCCCCAAGTCCGGGGATCAACATCACCACCAGCCCCAGCCGCGCCGCTACCAGAGAGAACCGATAGACGTCCAGTGCCAGGATCTGTGCCAGCATCGCCAGTTATCCTCCCAGTGCGACGATGCGGTCGAACAGAGTGTGTGTAAAGACGGTAAGTTCGCGCAGCATGTAGGGCCCGAAAAAGATCAGCGACAGGAAAACGACGAGCAGCTTCGGCACATGCGCGAGCGTGGATTCCTGAATCGATGTGACCGTCTGAAAGATCGAGATAATCAGGCCGATCACCATGCCCATCAGCAACACTGGGGCCGTGATCTTGATTAGCAGCAGGATAGCTTCGCGTGTGACCTCAAGAACCTCGGTCTCGTTCATGAAATGCCTACGGTTACCGAATGCCTATATGGGCATCTTGAGGATATCGTTGTAGGCGCTGACCACTTTGTCGCGGATGGCGACCACGGTCTCCAGGGTCAACTGGGCGCTGGATACGGCGGTGACGACATCTCGCAAATCGGCTTGACCAGTGATGGCCTTTACCTGCAATTGTTCGGCCTTTTTGTTGACGCTGATCGTGTCCTGGACGGAACTTTTGACCATGTCGGAGAACGAAGGGCCGGAACCGGGGCTATCCGAGTCCTTCGAGGCAGTATTCCCCTGGAGAGTCCGGGCGGCGGTGCGATAGGCGGAAATGGCGTCGGTAAAATTGTTGGCCACGGCGTCCTCCTGGCATTCAGCGGAGCAGATCGACGGTCTTTTTCAGCATGTCTCTGGAAACGGTGATGACATTGAGATTGGCTTCATAAGAACGCTGAGCCTCGCGCATGTCCATCAACTCGATCAGCGGGTTGACATTGGGGAGCAACACATAGCCTTCGGCATCGGCTGCCGGGTGGCTTGGGTCATGGCGGCGGCCGAACTCGGATTTGTCGTTACCGATCGTGTCCACCTTGACGATCTTGACGCCGGTTTCCTGGTTGAGCACGTTTTTGAACGACACCACCTTTCGCCGGTAAGGATCGCCACCCGCTACCGATGATAGCGAATCAGCGTTGGCGAGATTTTCCGACACCACGCGCAGGCGGGTAGCCTGAGCCTTCATCCCGTCGGTGGCGATTATTCCGGTTCGGATCAGATCATCCATGGCAGCCTCCCTCTTCCTCAGCCACTGCTCTTGCCAAGGGCCAAGCGAATGATCTGCAACTGTTTCTGAAACAGGTTGGTCACCAGTCCATATTGGTTGTCGGTATCCGCTACCTTGCCCATTTCATCTTCGACCACCACGGTATTGCCGGTTGGGGAGGCTTCGTAGCGAAGCGGGGCCTCGGCGCGGTAGTTGCCCTTGTCGGGAATTGTGCCGGCCATGTGGGCAGGATTGGTCATGGTCGCCTTGACCTGCGCACTGGCAGGTGTGCTGCTGGCTTGCAAGATGGACTTGAAGTCTTGCGGCTTCAGATCCTGGGCATGATAGGCCGGGGAGTCGCTGTTGGCGATATTCTGGGCCAGCACCTGTTGACGCTGCGCCAGCCAGTCCATGCGTTGCTTCGCGGGGGTCAGAAG
>JADFXL010000102.1 GCA_015233585.1 Alphaproteobacteria bacterium
CGCGACATGCCGTTCAAGGAAATGCTTCATCGCTGCCCTGGGACTGATGCGGTGGTCTTCCTGTACATCAGGTTGGGGACCAATGTCTCCGCAAATTCAATCCGCATAAGCTCAGGGCAGCACCTTTTGGTTGCGGCCATCGGCCGCGCTATGTTTGAGACCGGCGATGTGATGCGGGCGACGCAAACCTCCGTCGATGCCATGAGCGAGCATTTTGCCGGTCTGGCCGAAAAAGGCATGGGGCCGGTAGACAGGGCGGCCCGCAGCCTGAAAACCACCTGGGATGACCTGCTGGACAGCATGGCCAAGGAATGGAAAAATCCCAGCCTTGAGGAGCAACTCACTTCCTTAAAATCGATGCAGCACGAGATGGGGGATCTGCCGAAATTGCTGCTGGGCGATGTCGGCAGGGATATCGATAGGGAAGGCAAGGATACGATCGCCCAGTTGGAGCGGGCGAAAGCGGCCATGAGCAAGCCGGACCAGCGCCGGGAAATGCAGGATCTGTCGATTGAAGAAACGCATTCGATGGAAACCTACGACTACAACCAGCAACTGGCCGACGAAAAACGTAAAACCGAGCAACTGGCCCCGGCTCTGCGCGCCGAGGCCGCCGCCCGGTACAAGGCCCTGCACGACAACACCCTGTCCGGCGGCTATGCCGACTTGAATCAGGATCTGGCCGCCCGGGAGGCTCGCGACACCCGCGAGACCACCGCCAGGGACGCCGCCCAACAGGCGGAACTGCAAACCGCCGCCCAGAACCGCCTCACCGAGGCCGCCGGCAAAGGGTCGGTGGCAATGATGGAGGCCGCCCGGACCAATGCCCTGGCGGCGTTTGCCTTCCTGCATACCGGGGAGGTGACGAATACCACCAGCGCGGCGGTGAAACGCTACGCGGAAGCTTTGAAGGGCACCGACACGGCAAAGCTGGCGGCCGAACGCAACGAGTGGGTCAGCACCCTCGACCGCGAGGCAACCGCCAACAATGCCCTGGCCGCCGCCTGGCGTTCCGGCGACCCCGCCGCCATCCGCCGCGCCGAAGCGGCCAGGCAAGCCGTGGAGGAAAACCGCAAGTTCGGGATTTCGGTCGAGGATGCCACCAAGGCCCTGGTCGGCCAGAAAAACATGCTGGACAAGACCGAGGTCTCCAGGCTGACGTCCGACCTGGACCGCCACGCGGCTGCCGAAGACCGTCTGGCGGCGGTGGCCGGGAAGGGCGTCGTCGCCCAGATGGAGGTGGCGCGGACCAACGCCGTCGCCCAGTTCTCGTTTCAGCACGCCGGGATCGGAGCGGACGAATACAGCGCGGCGCTACGCCGGGTCGATGCCGCCAAAATGGCCTCCGAACGTTCGGAATGGCTGGGGACTCTCAACCGTGAGATTGACGTCAACAACAACCTGGCGGCGGCCTACCGGGCCAACGACAAGGAATGGATCCATTCCGCCGATGTGAGGTTAAAAGCCGAAGAGGCTAACCGGAAGTTCGGGATCTCGACCGGGGAGGCCACCACCGCCCTGGAACGCCAGAATGCCGCCTTCGCCTCGATTGCCATCACCAAACGCATCGCCGACATGAAGGCGCTCAACAAGGAAAACCAGGACATCCTGAGCCAGAAGAGGTACGACGATCCGGCAGCGGCCAGACAGGCCAAAATCGACGCCGAAGTCGCCAAGTTCCAGGCCGGCCACCCCAGGACCATCAAGGGCACCGGCCCGGACACCACCGACCAGGACATCGCCGCCGCCAGGGCCGCCTACACCGAGCAGAGCCAGATCGAAATGCAGACCAAGGCGTTTGCCGCCGAAGAGCAGCAGAATTTCAAGGAACGGCATCAGGCGGCCCAGACGCAACTCGATGATCTGGCCAAGATCAAGGACGAAAACGGCGATCTGATCCTGTCGGGCAGAACCGTCGCCACCATGCAGAAGAAGATCGACGAGGACTATCGGCAATCCCAGGTCGCCAACCTTCTGGCCACCAAAACCTTCACCGCCGGCGCCCAGGCCGCGTTTGAGGAATACGCCCATAACGCGGCCGATTCTTCAAAGGAAATGCAGGGGGTCGTTACCCAGGGCATGGATAAACTGAACGAAGACATCACCGGAATGTTGACCAACACCAAAACCTGGAAGCAGACGGTCAAGGATATGTCGACCACCCTGGAGCAGAGCCTCATGAGTATGGCCGTGAAACAGAACATCACGGGGCCGCTGGCTGGCCTGCTGGGCCTTGGGACCGGCGGCACTTCCGGTGGAACGTCCGGGGGTGGTGGGATTGGAGTCGCCGGAGCTGCCTCCGGCGCAGGAGGGTTGGGCGGTCTCGGGAGCCTGTTTGGTTCCCTGTTCAGCGGATCTGGTGGGTCAACGCCATCTTTCGGTGCCTACGGACCCCAGCTACCAGCCGCCGCAGCTTCCGGTGCGGGAGGCCGGGGCGCTCTTGGAGGCTGGTTTGGATCCCTGTTCGGCGGATCCGCTGGGTCAACGCCAGCCTTCGGCTCCTACGGCCCTCAACTGCCAGCCGCAGCCTCTTCCTCCTCCGGGATGATGGACAATATCGGCGACTTTTTCTCCAACCTGTTCCACGAGGGAGGCATCATCGGCCAGGGCGGAACATCCCGTATGGCCAATTCCACCTGGTGGGCCGGAGCGCCAAGGTATCACGACGGCGGCATTGTCGGCCTCGACCCCGACGAGGTGCCGATCATTGCCCGGAAGGGCGAACGGGTACAGACGGAGGCACAGCAGCAGGCCAGTGGCAGAACCACGGTGCGGCCGGCGAGTGTGGTGATGCACATCAACACGCCCAATGCTGATTCTTTCCGGCAAAGTCAAAATCAAATATCCGCGCAGATCTACCGTTCCATCATGCTGGCACAGAGGAATTTGTGAGATTGAAGCTGTCGCAAGCCACCTTATTCTTCATTTTCCGCCACCAGATGACGTTCGCTGTCCATCGCATGGTGAAGAATTCGGACGACGAAAATACCTGTGTCCTCTACCAGATAGAAAACCACATGCCGGGCATGGTTATGCCGCAACAGTCCAGGTCGGAGGTATCGGGCAGGAGACCCAAGGGCGGGGTTATCGGCCAGCAGTTCAATGGCATCCCGAAGACCAAGATAGTATGCGTCAGCTTTGGCCTCACCAAATCTTTGGTACGAATAAGCGTAAATCTCCGCCAAATCACCATCGGCAGCATTTGAAAGAACGTAATCAGCCATTCCGAAGCCTGGCTTTGATTTCCGCAAGGATCGCATCCGCATTACGTTGGCTACGACCGCTCTCCAGTCCCTCTGCTATAGCCGTCTCAAGCACATGCTGCCGTTGCTGGTCGTGACGGATCAGGTCGCGGATGTAATCACTGACACTCGCATACTCGCCACCCTTTACCTGGATTTCCACCCATTCCTTCAGTGGGTCAGGTAGAGAAACATTCATGGTTACCATAGCCACCTCCTGTTCGTGGATTATGGCACATTTTGCCAATCCATGCCAATTCAGACTTGGGATTGGCGTTGTCCTGAAGAAATTTTGCTCGACAGGCTTGTCCTGAGATGAACAAGGCTATTCGTTAGATTGCACCGAGCTTACCCGGTGATATTCGTGCTCGTCGGTTACCGCGTTTGCCGCCAGCAGCTTGACGTCGCTGGGGTCGCCGAGCCGCTGAAGGTAGACGTGTCCGATACCATCGATCTCCGTTGTCGCCACGACCACCCAGCGAAGATGCGGGGCGTCACATCGTGAGTAGATCGCTCCGACTGTAACGCTGCCAGACATTTTGTTGCGTCCCGCCACCTATAGAAAATCCTTCCTCAACCATTCGCAAATGTAGTGTAGCGCACGGAGACCCGTCATGACCATAGGTTTCCAGGAGGTTCAGTTCCCGCCGGCAATCGCCTATGGCGCCTCCGGCGGCCCGGCGTATTCCACCGACATCGTCGCCACCGGCTCCGGGTACGAACAACGGAACATCCGCTGGGCACAAGCGCGTGGCTCCTGGAACGTCGGGTCCGGGGTCCGGGATCGGGCGGATATGCTGGTGTTGCTGGCGTTTTTCCGCGCCATGAAGGGCCGGGCCTATGGGTTCCGGTTCAAGGACTGGTCGGACTTCAGCACCGCCGACCAGCCGATCGGCACCGGCGACGGGGTGACCGCCGCATTCCAGATGGTGAACCTTTACGTGGGCGGGCCTGTGACCGAGATCCGGACCATCACCAAGCCGGTGGCCGGTACGGTGGCAATCCAGATCGCGGGCGTTCCCGAGGCTGCCGGCCGCTGGACGGTGGACACCACCACCGGCATCGTCACCTTCACGGCCAACCAGCCCTCGCAGGTGGCCGGGATCAGCAACGCCAATCCGTGCGTCATCACCACGACGGCGAACCATTGGCTTCAGACCGGCGACAGCGTCAACCTGTCGGTCATTGAAGGCACGACCCGGCTTAATGGCAACCGCTATGCCATCACCCAAACAAGCGCCTTTTCCTTCAGCCTGAACGGCGTTGATGCCACCGGCTTTGGCGTCTGGACCGGCGGCGGGGCCGTCAACACCTTCCCCCAGGCGGGCGAAGCGATCACCGCCAGCTTCGAGTTTGATGTGCCGGTCCGTTTCGACACCGATTCCTTCTCGGCCTCGATCGAGACCTTCGAGATGCAGAACTGGTCCCAGATCCCCATCGTCGAAATACGAGTGTAAAACCCATGAAAACCCTCACCCCCGCCCTTGCCGCGCATCTCGCCGGCGAGGTCACCACCCTTTGCACCTGCTGGAAAGTCAGCCGTACCGACGGCGTAATCCTTGGGTTTACCGAACATGACCAAGACGTCGTCATTGACGGGATCATCTACAAGGCCGCCACCGGCACCACGCCCACGGCGATCGCCGCCTCGGCGGATCTTGCCGTCGATAACGTCGATGTCACCGTGGTGCTGGACGATGTCGTCATTACCGAGGCCGATCTGTGGTCCGGCGTCTACGACAACGCCAGCGTCCAGATGCTGCTGGTAAACTGGGCGTCTCCGGCCGACGGCAGCCTCGTCCTCAGCAACGGGCACATCGGCCAGATCAGGATGGGCGGCCCGTCCGCCACCGCCGAGGTGCGGGGTCTCGTCCAGGCCTTCGCCACCAACATTGGCGACTTTTTCTCCGCCGGGTGCCGGGCCACCCTGGGCGATGTTCACTGCCGGATCGACCTGTCGGGCCTCACCGTTGCCGGCACCGTGGGCCGCATCACCAGCCAGAGGATTTTCTCCCTGTCCGGAACCGGCCCTGTGCTGGAGCCGACGTTGCCGAACCGGACGGTGGTCGCCGGGCGTTCCTTCACCCACAAGATCGCGGCCACCGCGTTCTTTGATCCGGCCGGCAACCTCTTGATGTTCACCGCCTCCTTGGGCGATGGTACGGCGTTGCCGTCCTGGCTGGCCTTCAACGCCACCACCCTGACCTTCTCCGGCACGCCACCGGGCGGGGTGCCCAGTCTCACCTTCAGCGTCACCGCTTCCGATGGCGCGGCCAGCGTTTCCGGTGCGTTCAGCCTTACCATCGATCCCGCCGGGACCTCGTTCAGCATTCCGCCGGTGGTGGCCGAGACGCCGGGGAATGTACGGGTTCCCGCCGGCACGGCCTTCGGCTTCGAACTTTCCCCGACGACGTTCTATGACGCCGACGGCGAGGGCCTCGCCTACTCCGCGTCCCTGTCGAGCGGGGCGTCGTCACCGCCCTGGTTCGCCTTCGGGGCCTTGCCGTCGTGGATCGCTTTTTCCGCCGCCACCCTCGGGTTTACCGGGACCGCACCTCTGGACGGCCCCAACGACGCCAACGGTGTGCAGCAGATCAACCAGTACATCCTCCGGCTCCAGGCGACCAATGGCGCAGGGGCCGTGGCGTCTTGCGATTTCCTGCTCATTGCCACCGTCTCCGGCGACCAGGGACCGCCGGCCGCCGGGTACTACGCCGGCGGGGTGGTGACCTTCACCAGCGGGGCCAACTTCGGCATTCCGATGGAGGTGAAGGATAGCAACGGGGCGACCCTCACGACCTTCCTCTCAATGCCCCGCCCACTCGCCGTCGGGGACACGTTCTCCATCTATCCCGGCTGCGACAAGACCGCGGCCACCTGCCAGGACACCTACAATAACATTATCAACTTTCGCGGCGAACCCTTCGTTCCAGGCATTGATGCCGCGATGGAATATCCTGGAGCCCCAAATGGCTGAGAATATAATCCGTGCCGCCCGCGCCTATCTGGGGGTTCGTTTCCGCCATCAGGGGCGGACCGAGGCTGGTATCGACTGCGCCGGACTGATCATCCTGGTGGCGCGCGACCTGGGTCTGTTTGATCTGAACTTCACGGCATACAGCCACGCGCCTGACGGGCGGACCGTGAACAGTCTGCTCCACCAGTACCTCGACGAGGTGGCCCCCGGCGAGATGCGTCTGGGTGACGTGGTGTTCATGGCCTTTCAGCCGTTTCCGCAGCATCTGGGCATCCTGGCCGACGCGGGCAAGCCCTTTTCGCTGATCCACGCCTACGCTCAAGCCCGGATGGTGATCGAGCACCGGCTGGACGACGACTGGATGGACCGCATCCGCAGTGTTCACCGATTTAGAGGAGTACCGTAGCCATGGCATCGCTGGCCCTGGGAGCCGTCGGCGCCGTCATCGGCAGCTTTTTCGGGGCCCCGGGCATTGGCTTCATGATCGGGTCCTCCCTGGGAACCCTGCTGTTTCCGGCCAAGGGCAAGACCATCGATGGCCCCCGGCTGGGAGACCTGACCGTCACCTCTTCGGCTTACGGCGCCATGATCCCGGTGACCTTCGGCACCATCCGCATCGCCGGCAACATGATCTGGACGGCGGGCATCCTGGAGACCAAAACCACCAGCGGCGGCGGCAAGGGCGGCGCCACGCCGTCCCCGACCCTCAACACTTATTCTTATAGCGCCTCGTTCGTCATCGTCTTCTGCAAGGGGCCGATCGCCGGGGTCACCCGCATCTGGGGCGACGGAAAGCTGATCTATGACGCCAGAACGGTAAATACCGGGGTGTTCTATTCCAGCGGGTCCGGCATCACGATCCATCTCGGGACCGAGACCCAGGAACCGGACGCCCACCTTCAGGCCAACATCGGCATCGATGCCACGCCGGCGTTTCGCGGGCTGGCCTATATCGTGTTCGATGCTCTGCAACTGGCCAACTTCGGCAACCATATCCCCAACATCACGGCGGAAATCGCCAGAAACATCACCGGAACCTGCACCTCGATCCAGGCGTCCGATACGGGGTATCTGCACGATCTGTATGCCCTCGGGTCCGGGGGTGCGTTCTTCTATTACGGGTGCCAGGGCAATACGCTGTGCAAGGTCGATGCCGTGGGCAATACGCTCCTGCTATCCGACACGGTCGGGGCAGGCACGATCACGGCCATTACCTACAATTTCGGCGTTCTGTACGTGGCATGCATGGAGGGAAACTACGGCCGGATCTATCAGGTCGACGAGGGGACCCTCACGCCGACCACAACCAGCGGCTACCTGCCGTCCGCGCGGGACATCAGCGTCTCCCGATACGGGACCGTGTTCGGGTTCGGCATCCTTGGCGCCGTCACCATCGGCATGACGGGGGGCGATACGATCCCGCTCGCCCTGAACGATTACGCCGCGATTCCGGACATTCAGGTTTATGGCCCGGACATCGTCGCGATGTCGTGCGCCGGGGCTGGCGACGATTGCTGGGCCATCGGCGGGTCACCGACGACGTCCTCGCTCTACCACGTCACGTCGGATGGCGGCGTGGTCTTCTACGACCTGTCGGGGTGTCTGGCCGGCGCCAATCTGGTCACCTATGATCCCGGCACCAATGCCCTGTTCATCGGCAGCAACACGAGCGGCAGCCTGATCAAATGGAGTGTCGCCTCTGCGGCCATCACCGGGGCCGTCATCCCCGATGTCGTCGGCACCTTCAGCAACTCGGCCTTCAAACAAGGCGTATCGGGGCGAACGCTGTGGTGTACGCGGAATCAAAATGCCTGCGCCATCGATACCGTGACCCTGGCAACGACCAGCACCGTCAATCTCGGAACCTGGGGTACCCTGATCTGCGATGGCGTCTGTTTCGAGACCGCCTGCAATGCCTTATGGACGACGGGCTACAAATCCGGCCACGGCGCCGTCAAGATCCTGCTGGACCGGGTTGATAGTACCGGAACCACCCTCGATCGGGTGGCGACCGAAATCGCCGGCCTGGTGGGCCTCACCCCGGATCAGCTCGACGTGTCGTCCCTGGCCGGAACGCCGGTGCTGGGCTACGTCATCGGCACCCGCTCCACCGCCCGCGCCTGCATCGAGCAACTCATGCAGGCCTTTTCTTTTGACGCCGTCGAAAGCGGGGGTTTGCTGAGGTTCGTGGTGCGGGGCCAGGCGGCTTGCCTCAACCTGGGAACGGAGGATCTTGCCTGCGATACGCCGGGGAACAAGCCGGCGCCGCAGCTGGCGGTCACCCGGGCGCAGGACATCGACCTGCCATCGCTCGTCAATGTCCTGTACATGAACCCCGACGCCGATTACCAGCAGGGACACCAGTACGCCCGCCGGCTTGAGATCAACGATCAACGCATCACGGTCCAGATCCCTGTCGTCCTGACCGACACCCAGGCCGCCCGGGTGGCGGAGGTTCTGCTCTACTCGGCCTGGACCGAGCGCAATCAGGTCGATATCCAGGTGCAGCGCCGCTACGCCGGCCTGGAGCCGACCGACGTCATCACGGTTGCCGACGAATACACCACCCAGACGCTACGCATCATCAACGCCACTCTGGGGGCCGACGGCCTGTACAAGATCACCGGTCTGACCGAAGACGGCCTGTCCTATGTCTCGGCCCGAACGGGAATTGCGGCCTCAGCCCCGAACAGCACCATCGTCGCCAAAGGGCCGACCACCCTGCTCCTGCTGGATTGCGCGATGCTACGGGACGAGGACGATGACCCTGGCTTCTATGCCGCCGTAACCGGCCAGAACCCCAACTGGAACGGCGCCACGGTTTCCGCCTCGGCGGACGGCCAGACCTGGAGCAATATCCTCACCTTCGTCAACGGCACCGTTGCCGGGGTGGCGATAACGGTTCTGCCCGACTGCCCCCACTGGGAAACCTGGGACCGGATCTCCATCGTGGACGTGCGGATGGTAAACGGTGACTTCTCCAGCGCCGCGTCGGAGCTGGATGTTTTGAACGGGGCCAACGCCGTCATCCTGGGGGACGAGATCCTTCAGTTTGCCACCGTCCTGGAGATCAGCGCCGGCGTCTATCGCCTCTCCAACCTCCTGCGCGGGCGCCGGGGCAGCGAATGGGCTTGCGGAACCCACGCCATTGGCGAACGCATGGTCACTCTCGATCCGACCACGATCCAGCGGGTGACCCTGGCCTCCGCCGC
>JADFXL010000103.1:0-7802 GCA_015233585.1 Alphaproteobacteria bacterium
TCTATACCCATTCCAGGCATGGAGCTGGCTTCCAGGCCGACATAGGCAAGATGCATCTGGATTCCCCCAAATGGGTTTCAGGGCAGGACTATTTTAGTGGTCCGACGTGCGCCACATGTCACATGTCCGCCAACCTGAAAAGCGGGGTGACCCATGACGTGAGCCAGCGGATCAGCTGGAATCTGACCCAGCCCGTGTCCAGGAAGACGGAGGGTGCCGAGGCCCGCCGCAGGGAGATGCGGGCCGTTTGTACCTCCTGTCATACCCAAAACACCGTTCTGAACTTTTACGATCAGTTTGACAGTGTCGTCAGCCTGTATGACAGCAAGTTTGGTGAGCCGGGCAGCCGGCTGATGGACGCTCTCCTCAAGGCGGGTCTGAGGAGCGAGAAGCCCTTCGCCGATCCCATCGACTGGACCTGGTTCAAGTTATGGCATCAGGCTGGCCGCATGACCCGTCAGGGAGCCGCCATGCAAAATCCGAATTTTGTCCAATGGCAGGGATTTTATGAAGTTGCCGCATTGTTCTATTCCGAGTTGATCCCCCAGGCAGAGGCGTTGATCACGAAAGCGGAAACTGCGGGACGTGGCGCAGCCGTCAAGGAAGTTAGAAAGCTTCTGGATGACATCAAGAACGATCCTGCCAATAAGCGGTGAGGTTCGCTGGGAAGGATCTATTGTCCATGAAACGACCCCTGTTTTTTTGGGCCACGCTTTTTTTGGGGCTACTATGCCTTCCCGAGGCGCTATTTGCCGATAGGAACGCGGCGGCGGTAATGGGAGCGTTTGAGGATTTTACGGTCACGAAAGAGACCGGGAATGACAACTGCCTGTATTGCCATGGGGTTAAAGGATTCAGTATCCCCACGAACGAGGATCAGGGGAACCATCGGCTCCGTCTGTACGTCGACATGGATGTCTTTTCGCAGACGGTCCATGGCAAGCGGCTCTGTGTGGATTGCCATACAGCCATCACCAAGGTGCCTCATGAGGAAGGGGCACGCCGCAAGGTGGACTGTGTCCGTTGCCATACGGAACTGAGCAAGAAGCGTAGCGAGAATCCGGCCAAGGGTATGGTTGTGTCGGAGCGTGTTGTTGAGAATATCGCCTTGTACATGGATTCGATCCATGCCAAGCCTCGTAACAATGATCCCAGTCGGCCCAACGCCTATTGTAGCGACTGTCATAATGGACACGCCGTCTATCCCAGAGGAAGCGCAGGCCGGAAAGAATTTCACCTCAATACCCCCTTCATCTGCGGTCGTTGCCACGAAAAACAGCTTAAGGAATATGAAAACTCGGTACATGGCAGTGCCGTGTTGCGTTGGGGTGACGAGAAATGGCCGGTTTGCCCGGATTGCCATACCCCGCATCGGATCCAGCTTCCGAAATCAACGGCGGGTCAGTTGATCATTACGGAAAACTGTGGCAACTGTCACAAGCAAGAGTACAAAAGCTACATCTCCACCTATCACGGACAAGTCAATAAACTGGGGTATGTCAACACGGCCAAGTGTTTCAATTGCCATGAATCCCACAACAACAAGCTGGTGACCGATCCCGCGTCCAAGGTTCACCCGAACAACCGTGAAAAGACATGCCGGGCTTGTCACAAGGACGTTTCGCCCGGTTTCCTCTCCTTTCAACCCCACGGCAATACGCATGATTTTGAAAAATATCCCCAGATGTGGCTGGCTTCCAAGGGGATGATCGGATTGCTGGTTAGTGTCTTCGCCGTCTTCTGGACCCATTCTTTCCTGTGGATGTTGCGGGAACGGAAAGAGAAAAAACAGGGACATCCTCACAAGCTGCCCAAGGATGTGGAGGAGGCTCTGGTTCCGGATACGGGCTCCCGGGTCTATGTGCAGCGTTTTCCAGCGCTTTGGCGGCTGGCGCATCTCAGCTTTGCGCTTTCCATTATGGTGTTGGGGTTCACGGGGCTGACGTTGCTGTATTCCGGCACCTTCTGGGCCAGGACGGTTGCCTATATTCTGGGTGGGCCGGTGTCGATGGCGATTATCCACCGTTCGGCGGGGGTCGTTTTTCTCAGTGTTTTCCTTATCCCCCTAGTGGCGATTTTGCACAAGCTTCTCATCCGGAACCGAAAGACCTTCCGGTGGTTTGGTCCACATTCGCTGGTGCCGCGCTGGCAGGATCTGTGGGATCTCACCGCCATGCTCAAGTGGTTCTTTGGCAAGGGGCCGCGCCCTTATTTCGATCATTGGACCTACTGGGAGAAATTTGACTACTGGGCACCGTTCTGGGGTGTCAGTATTATCGGTGGCTCCGGTCTGTTACTGTGGTTTCCGGTTCTTGCGGGTGAGTATCTGCCAGGATGGATTTTCAATGTGGCCACCATTTTCCATGGAGAAGAGGCGGTCCTGGCGATCGTGTTCATCTTTTCCGTTCATTTTTTCAACTGTCACCTGCGGCCTGGCAAGTTCCCGCTGGACATCATGATGTTTGTGGGCAACATGCCGCTGGAGGAGTTCAAGGAGGAACGGACGGTTGAATTTCAGCGGGCCGTGAATGAGGGGCAACTGGAGAAGATGATGGTTGAGCCACCCTCCAGCAAGTTGGAGCATTACTCCAGGATTCTTGGCTTTACGCTTATTGGTACCGGTTTGACGTTGCTGTTCCTGGCTCTCAGCGGACTTTTTACGGAAATCATTCATTTCTTTTCGTAAGGACGCGGGGTGGGGCTGTCTCCTGGAACTTGTCGGGTTCCACCCGCTGCAGCCCAAATATTCTTGGGAATATGATATATAGTTGAACATTGGTCACGTTATGGGGATGAGCGCCTAGTGACCGGACGTGGTCAGAGTGTTGAACGGAGTCGAAATGATCCACAAGGATGACGGCCGCCTTAAGTTGCAAATCAGAGTGTGTACGAAGGGGGCGATTGGACCGGGCAAGGTGGCTTTGCTGGAGGCAGTGGATCGTTGCGGGTCGATCACGGCGGCTGCCAAGGATCTGGATATGTCCTACCGCCGCGCCTGGCTTCTGCTTGATGCCATGAACAGGGCGTTCTGTGAGCCTGTCATCGACACCAGCTTTGGTGGAAAACGGGGGGGAGGCACCAAACTCTCGGCCACCGGCCGTACCGTGCTCGACATCTACCGCCGGATCCAGGTCAAAGCCGAAGCTGCCGTTGCGGACGAACTAGCGGAAATTGCCGGGCTTGAGGCGAACGAAGCCCCTGATGTGCCTCCCAGCCCCGAGTCCTGACGCCGCCGCCGGCACGGGCGGTCTGGATGGTTCGGCTGACTATTGTTCCAGGTCGGTGTACGCCATGTTCAGGACGGCGCTATATTCGCTCGTATACGATTATCGTTGTATATGGAGGTATACCAGTGTACATTTCATAGGTCGTGAGTGACCTGTGTTTTTTGATATATAGACACCCATGGCCCCCAGCCTCCTTACCCGGAATCGGGTGGAGGATTTTGAGCGCCAGCCCAGCGGGTTGGTTTTTTGACATTTCCTCCTTTAGTCAAACTGCCGGGTCCGTGAGCCCGGCCTTTTTTTGGGGAGGAAGGACAAGGAGCGAGACGAAATTCACTCTGGTTAGGCTACGCCATCCAAGTGAGGTCGCTACTTGACGAAGGCCCCCTCCAGTTGCTCACGCCTTCAGCTTATACCCCTTGCGGAACATAAGATAAGCCAGCGCCAGCGGGCCCAGGTTGGCTGCGCTCACCACCGCCAGCCCACCCCAGGGATTGCCGTCAGCGTGGCCGGTAAAGCCCTGGCGGAAGCCGTCGATGAGATGGAAGAATGGGTTGGCCTGGGCAAACGTCTGAGCGACGGGCGGCAGGCGGTCGATGGAGTAAAAGGTTCCCGACAGGAACGATAACGGGGTGACTATGAAGTTGGTCACGGCGGCGATGTGGTCAAACTTGTCGGCCCAGATGCCGCCCACCAAGCCCAGCAACGACAGCATGAGCGAGGCATTCACGGCGTAAAACACCACAAGGCCAAGGTTGGCCACATGCAGGTTGACGATAAAGACCAGAGGCACTCCCACGGCGAGACCCACCAGCAGGCCGCGCGTCACCCCGCCCAGGGCAAACCCGGCGGTTAGTTCGACCGGCCCCAGCGGCGGCATCAGCACATCGACAATATTCCCCTGAACCTTGGAAATGATGATCGAGGACGAGGTGTTGGCGAAGGCGTTCTGCATCATCGCCATCATGATCAACCCAGGCCCCAGGAATTCGAGATAGGGCACCCCCCCGGCCACCGTCGCGTTACGGCCCAGCGCCAGCGCGAACACTGCCAGGAAAAGCAAGGTTGTTGCCACCGGGGCGCTGATGGTCTGGAAATGCACTTTTAGAAAGCGCCGCACCTCCTTGAGGTATAGCGTCCCCATTCCACGCCAGTTGACCGCGCCTACAACATAGGGCGGCTGCACGCCAATGGGTGGGGGTTGGGTAAGGAGACCATTCATGACATATAGTCTATAGCGGGATTCGGAGGCCGCTCCCAGAAAAAACGTAACTCCCAAGCCCATGAGGCTCTTGCAAAATTCGGTATCTGAACGGAATTATTGCGGTGCCGCGTGGAAGTGAGGTGGCCTTCCGTCTGCCCGAAGATCCCCGTCGGTCCGAAGAAACGGTGCCACCTCACTTCCGCCTTCCTCTCAACTTTAGCTGTTTTTTAAGCTCTCATGCGTTCAGAGTGCAGGTCACAAGGGGCGGACAGGATATAATATCATATCATCCAGAAATCTACCTACGCGAAGGCAATAATGAAATAACGGGAGGGGGGGCTTGCCGGCGATGCGATGGACCGAGTTGCTGCTTGCACGGCCTGGATTAGCGAAAAGTCTCATCCTGTTGACAGCCCTGTGCGTTGGTGGGGTCGCCGTCGAGGCGACCCGCCGCAATGTCGAGCTGGAGCAACGCAACTGGTTGCGCAACGAGGCCAGTCGCCACGCCATCGACTTGATGGGGCAAACGCTGAACGGCAAGCTCATGGGTTCGATGAGCGTGCTCGGTCTGATCGAGCCC
The DNA here is from genome assembly GCA_015233585.1 of Alphaproteobacteria bacterium. Classification (GTDB taxonomy): domain Bacteria; phylum Pseudomonadota; class Alphaproteobacteria; order Rhodospirillales; family Rhodospirillaceae; genus JADFXL01. Next base: position 5,009 of record JADFXL010000103.1, read on the forward strand.
GGCATCAAGACGGCGGCAATAGGTGGCGTTGCGTCCCAGACCGCATCCGTCGCGCCCATGCTGGAGGCCGTCGGCAGCAGTTATGGGGCCAATGGCGTGTTCATTGTCGGTTCGGAAGGACGCATCACCGCATCGTGGGACAAGGACGGCCACAACAGCGTCGGCATTGATGTCAGTGTCCGTTCCTATTACCAAATGGCGATGCAGGGTCTGGAAAACGTTTACGCCGCGGTCAGCATAGCCACCGGCGAGCGCGTACTGTATTTCGCCGCGCCGGTGTATGCCAAGACCACCAATTTTTCGATGCCGGTGGGGGCTGCCGTGGCCCGGGTCGACTTGACCAACGTCAACCGGCTGCTTGAAGACTGGAAGTCCCCAGCCGTCCTGCTGACCCAGCAAGGCGTGGTTTTTGCCGCGAATCGCGACGAATGGGTGTATCATGTGGCCGGAACGATCACGCCGGAACGACTCCAGAATATCAAGCGCCTCAAGCAGTTCGGCAACCGTTTCGATGCAGCCGCGCCCGAGCCGTTGCCCTTCGATGCCGACAACGCCGTGGCGCAGATCGACGGCAAGCGCTTCGCCGTGGAAAAGGTGCCGGTACAATGGAACGATCCGAACGGCGACTGGACTCTGGTCATGACCTCCGATCTCGGGCAGGCCCTGCCGTTTGAGCGCAAACTGGTCATCGGCACTACAACCACGGGGGGGATGCTGGTCCTGTTGATGCTTGGCCTAAACCTCCTGCGCAGCCGCCATCATCGCGAACAAGCCACTCTGGCGTTGCGGGCGAACGCCCAGCAAGCGGAAGTTCGGGCACAGGTACGGCAGCAATTGGCCGCCTTTTCGCTCCGCCTGCAACAGGAGAAGTCTCTGGCCGCCCTGGTGCAAACCTGTCTCGGCGAAACCCACCGGATGTTGGGGGCGCTGCAAGGCGTAATCTATGCCATGGATCCTGGTTCCTCCTCAACGATGTATCTGGCCGGCAGCTTTGCCTGCGCCGATGCCCCTCCGGCCGTACTGGCGCTTGGCGAGGGCCTGCTTGGCCAATGCGCCGTTGAGCGGCGCCCGCAAGTGATTGAAATGACGCCGGGCGGCTTTGGCGCCATTCGTTCCGGCCTTGGTGAAACACGTCCGGCTGCGGTGATGATGGCGCCGATCCTGCTTAACGAGGATTTGCTGGGGGCCGTCGAAATCGCCCTGCTGACACGGCCGGACGACGCCGTTCGCGAACAGTTCGAGGAAATGATCCGTCTGCTGGCCATGAACATCGGAATCCTTGGTCACAGGGTGCGAAAGGAGCAAGTCCTGCCGCAGGTAAGGGAGCAAGAGTCATGAAATTCCTTCTGACGGCACTGGAACAGCGTTCCCTGAACTACAAGCTGGCGATCGGCTTTGCGCTCATGCTGTTGATCGCCTGTGGCGTTGGCATTGATGGCCTGCTGAACCAGCGGAGTCTGCTTGCCGATCTGAAGATTATTTACATCAAAGATTTTCAGGGACTGTCGGGCACCAAGGATGCGCAGGTTTATTTTGCCACCATCGGCCGCACGGTGCGCCAGGCCATTATCGCCGCAGACAGCACTGGGCGGGAACTGGCCCTCAACCAGCTTGCCGAAGCCCGCGCCCAACTGCCCAAACGAATCGAAGCCGTCCGCCCCAATCTGCAACTCGAAGAAAACTGGAAGCATCTCGCCCGCTTCGAGGAAAACTATGCGACCTATACCCGTGGCGTCGATAACGCCATCGCCATGCTGCATAACGGCCGCGTTGCCGAAGCCCAGTCTTTTGTCGCTTCGATGGAGTTCCAGAAACCGGGGATCGCCGCCAATGAGGCGCTCTCCCGCTTGGCCAGTCTCAAAGAGAGGTTCGCCCGCGAGCGTTTCGATCAGGCCCTCGTCCAGGCCGAGCACAGCACATGGCAATCCGTCGGCTTCATGGGCGGCGGCGTGCTGTTCAGCCTCCTGCTGTGGACGCTGATTGCCCGTTCGGTTCATGCGCCCATGGATCGTCTGCGCCAAGCCGTTGAACAACTGGCGGCGGGCAAGCTTGATCTCGCCGTCCCACACCGCGACTATAGGAACGAGGTTGGCAATCTTGCCCGCGCCGTCAGCATCCTTCAGGGCGAGGCGCAGAAAATGGAGGCGCAGCGCTGGGTCAAGACCCATCATGCCGCCATTTTGAACGGACTCCAACTGGCGACCAGTTTTACGGATCTGGCGAACACCTTTCTTTCGAAAGTGGCCCCCCTGGTCAGGATTGGGCACGGCGCCTTCTACATTCTTGAAGAAGACAAAAATCGTTTGCGTCTTCTGGGGGGATATGCCTTTCGCGAGCGCAAGAACCTTGACCAGTATTTCGCGTTGGGCCAGGGCCTGGTCGGCCAATGTGCGCTGGAGCGCGAGCGCATCATTCTAACCCAGCCGCCGGAGGATTACATCCGCATCGGCTCCAGCCTCGGCGAAGGGGTGCCGCGAACGATCGCCGTGCTGCCGGTGATGCGCAGCAAACGGCTGCTGGCCGTCATCGAACTGGCGACCTTCGAGACCTTCGGACACAACGAGCAAGCCCTTCTTGACGACCTGATGCCGATCCTGGCGATGAGCCTGGAAATCCTCGAACGCAACGTCAAGGCGCAACATCTGCTTCAGGAAACCCAGCGTCAGGCCGAAAGCATGGAAAAACAGGCGGCCCGCCTGGAAGAGCAGACCGTGGAACTGGAAGCGCAACAGAAATCACTCAAGGTAACCACGGATTCGCTGACTCTCCTGGAAGAACGCAGCCGTCTGATTCT
>JADFXL010000103.1:7864-9424 GCA_015233585.1 Alphaproteobacteria bacterium
GACGTTTACGATGCTGGGTTATCAGGAAGCGGATTTCGTGGGCCGGACCATGCATGACCTGATACATGCCCGCTATCCCGACGGCAGCAATTTCCCGCGCGAGCGATGCGCGATGTACCTCTCCACCCAGGATGGCCACGCCCGTATTGTCGATAACGAAGTACTCTGGCACAAGAACGGGACGGCAATCCCGGTAGAGTATTCGACGACGCCGATTTACAAGGGAAATGAGCTGGTCGGCTCGGTCGTGGCTTACCGCGACATCACCGAGCGCAAACTGGCGGTCGAGCGGATCCGCGAGAGCGAGCGCCAGGCGCGTTTCATGCTGGAAACCAGCCCGGTTGCGGTGCGGGTAATGAGCGAGGCAACCCGCAGGAATATCTTTGCCAACCAATCCTATGCGGACATGTTCCACTCGGACCTGGAAACGGTGGTCGGCATCGAGCCGAAATTGTTCTACCAGAATGTCGATGATTTCCTGTCGGTGTCCCAGCGACTGGCAAGCGGGGAAAATGTCATCAACCAGCCGCTCGGCCTGAAGACCGTGGACGGCGATCCCATCTGGGTGCTCGGATCCTACTATCACATCACCTACGGCGGCGAACCCTGCACGCTGGGCTGGTTCTTCGATGTCACGGACCTGCGCCGTGCCAAGGAGCTGGCCGAGGATGCAACCAGGACCAAAAGCGATTTCCTGGCCAACATGAGCCACGAGATCCGCACGCCGATGAACGCCATCATCGGTATGTCGCATCTGGCGCTCCAGACGGAACTGGACAAAAAGCAGCGCAATTACATCGGGAAAGTCCACCGCGCCGGCGAGAACCTGCTCGGCATCATCAACGACATTCTCGACTTCTCGAAGATCGAGGCCGGCAAGATGTCGATGGAGAAGATCGACTTCCGCCTGGAAGATGTCATGGATCATCTTGCCAACCTGGTCGGCATCAAGACCGAAGACAAGGGACTGGAACTTCTGTTCAGCGCTGCGCCCGATGTGCCCACCGCCCTGGTGGGCGATCCGTTGCGCCTGGGACAAGTCCTCATCAACCTGGGAAACAACGCGGTGAAATTCACCGAGGCGGGCGAGATCGTCGTCGGCATCGAAAAGGTTGCCCAGGATGGGGAGATGGTCGAACTGCACTTCTGGGTTCGCGACACCGGCATCGGCATGACGCCCGAACAGTGCGGCAAGATGTTCCAGTCTTTCAGCCAGGCCGATGCCTCGACAACGCGCAAGTACGGCGGCACCGGTCTGGGGCTTGCCATCTCGAAGAACCTGGTCGAATTGATGAACGGCCGTATCTGGGTGGAAAGCGAAGCCGGCAAGGGTTCGACCTTTCACTTCCACGCCCGCCTCGGTCTGCAAAAAGAACCGATGCCGCGCCGCATCTTCCGCGCCGACGAACTGCTTGGTCTGCGGGTGATGGTGGTGGACGACAATGCCTCGGCACGGGAGATCCTGACGACCATGGCCAAGACCTTCGGCCTGGAAGTCGATGTTGCCTGGGACGGCTTGCAGGCCCTGGAGAGGATCGCGGCAAAAACCACGCCTTGCTG
>JADFXL010000104.1 GCA_015233585.1 Alphaproteobacteria bacterium
GGTACATCGGATCAAGCCCGGTTTCGGCCAGAACCGTCTCCAGGCTCTGCATCAGGCGTCGCGCATTCTGGAATTGGCGCCCCGACACGTTGACCGCCACCGGAACCGTGGGCAGGCCTTCCATCTGCCAGTTGCGGATCGTGTGACACGACTGCCGCAGAACCTGTTCGCAGATGGCGTCAATCAGGCCGTATTCCTCGGCGATGGGGATGAACGCGTCGGGGGGGATGATGCCCTGATCGGGGTCGATCCAGCGCACCAGGGCTTCCACGCCGATGGTGGTGCCGGAATGGAGTTCCACCTGGGGCTGATAATAGGGAACGAATTGTTCCGCTTCGAGCGCATGGCGCATCCGGCCCTGAAGGGACAGGGTGCGGGCGGCCAGCGTACTCATCCGTTTGGTGAAGTACTGGACCGATCCTGGGCCTTTGCCCTTGGCGTGGTGCAGCGCGGTTTCGGCGTTTTTGATGAGCGCTTCGCCGTTGCAATCATCCTGGGGATAGATGCTGACGCCGATGGAGACGGTCAGGTCGAATTCCTGGCCATCAACGATCACGGGATCGGAAAAACTGGCGCGGATGGCCTCGACGCTGGCGTTGATTGCCTCAGGGCCATTCATGTCGGTCAACTGCACCAGGAAGCGGTCGCCGCCGGCGCGGGCGATCACGTCGGAGCCATTGACCTGGCGCATCAGCCGCAGCGCCGTTCCCGCCAGTACCCGATCGCCGATGGCATGGCCCAGCGTGGCGTTGATGATGTTGAAGCGGTCAATGCCGACCGACAGGACGGCAATATCTTTCTTGATGATCTCGGACCAGCTCCGGGCCTGTTCGAAGCGCTCCAGGAACAAAACCCGGTTGGCGACGCCGGTCACGGCATCGTAGTAGGCCAGAAACCGCAACCGCTCTTCGGCCCGTTTGCGGTCGGTGACATCCATGGTGACGCCGTCCCACGCCACCTCGCCGTTGTCCAGCTGCCGGGGCTTGGCCCGCCCCCGCAGCCACCGCGTTTCACCGGCCGGGGTCAGGAAGCAGAACTCGTGTTCGATGGGCGTCAGGGTCGCAGCCGATTTTTTCATTTGATCGAGGAATGTTCTGCGATCCGTCTCCGACATGCAGTTCAGGAACAGGGACGAGTCACGCAGGAGGGATTGCGGCTCGATCCCCAGCACTTCGCGGCAGCCCTGGCTCAGGTAGGTGTAACGCAATTCACCGTCGAGCGACAGAACGCGCTGGAACACTACGCCGGGGATGTTGGCGGCGATATTGACGAGGCGTTGTTCGCTCTCGTGCAATGCGGCCTCGATCTGCTTGCGCCGGGTGGTATCGCGCATGACGCCGATGAAGAAGCGCCGCCCTTCGGTGCGAACCTCGCTCACCGCCAATTCCAGCGGGAACGTCCGGCCATCCTTGCGCTGCCCCTCGAACTCGCAGGGACCAGCGCCCATGACGTGGCTTTCGCCGGTGGCAAGGTATTGCGCGATATAGGCGTCGTGCTGGTCGCGATAGGGGGCGGGCATCAGCATGGCCACATCGCGACCGATGAGTTCCGAAGCCGGGTAGCCGAACAATGCCTCCGTCGCCGCGTTGACGATCAACATCGTGCCGTCGGCATCGATAGTGACGATGCTGTCGTAGGCGTGGTTCATGATCATTTCGAGCCGCTGTTCGGCCTGCCGGCTCTCGGTAACGTCGATCAGAACCCCGTCCCACAGGACTCCTCCGCCCGGCATGGGTTGGGGGCGCGAAGTGCCGCGCAACCACCGGACCTTGCCGTCGTGGGTGATGACGCGGAATTCCTCGTGGCAGGGGGTGATATCGCGCGCCGATTGCTGGATTGCCGCCAAATGCTCCTCGCGGTCTGCCCAGTGGATGATGTCGAGGCACCCGCTGCTATTGACCCGCATGGCCTCAGGCTCGATCCCCAAAAGGTTGCGCATGCCGGAGGAGAAGAAGGGATAATAGAAGGTACCGTCGGGCTGACGCACCCGCTGGAAGACGATGCCGGGAATGTTGGCGGCGATGTTGGCCAAGCGCGTTTCCGCCTCTTCCCAGGCATCGGGTGTATCCAGGTCCGGGCCGCGCAGGGTGGCGACGTAACCATAGCCCATGGGCAGGGGAATGCGGCTGACCCGGGCCTCGACGGTAAGGACAGTGCCGTCTGCGCGGCGGAGGACCGGAAAATGACGGGGCGGCGCGGGGCCATTGGGGGCCGCGCCAGTAAACGCAGAGCCGGTGAACGCAGAGCCGATGAACGCGGGCAGGCCGTCTTCGGGCCGGGCCAGAAGGGTCGTTACGGAGGTTCCTGGCATGGACTCCGGGGGCCAGGCCAGCAATTCACCGGCGGCCCGGTTGAACATGTGCACGATGCCCTGATCGTCAACGACAATCATCGCATCGGCTGACCCGTCCAAGGCGGCAAGGGCCACGACGCTGTTGTCGGAGATGTCCCGGTTCTGAAGCATATCAGGGGGTTCCGTTATCATAAATCAAGCCCTTGGCGAGTATTGGCGACGCTGCCATTCTCTCGCCGAGACACGGTATCGTAAATCCACTACCGTACCCGACGCAATGATGAACGGCTTCTGGCCGAACGGTATGATGAAATGCGTGTCATGGATGAGCAGCATGTTGCTATAATGAGGGAAGTGTGGTTTAGCGGATATTTCAGGAAGCGCTTTGCCGGGGACGATCTTATCGACACGAGGTATATCACATGGCGGATGATATCGAAGGCCGGCAATATCCCAGAGGCTCGGAAAAAATCATCGCCGAGTTCCAGCGGGATTTCCTCGAAGAGGCGGAGGAAATGCTCCATGGCCTTGATGTCGGCCTTGACGACGCCCGCCATGGCCGCAAGCCAATTCCCGAATTGGTCGACGATGTTCGACGCGTCGCGCTTATGTTGCGCAGCCACGCCGCTCACGGCGGCGTGCGTCTGATCGGCACCGTAGCCCACCGCATGGAAGACTACCTTGCCAACGCCCGCAACACCCTTCGTCCGCGAGCCATCGATGACTTGCAGCGATATGTGGATACGCTCCTCGAAATTCTCAATGGCCATCATGGGCACAATGTGGATGTCGCCGATATCGTCCGCGCCCTGCCCGCGAAATTCACCCTCTTTGATCTGGGCGATATCGAGATCCGTAACATCGAGATTATGCTTGTAATGTTGCACAGCGCCCAGAGCCACTACATTGAACGGGAATTGCAACAATGCGGATATCGAGTCTCGATCATCACCAGCACGTTTGAGGCTTTGCCCCTGGTGGTTCGTACCAAGCCCGATCTGGTTATTGCCTCGGCCATGATGCCCGAGTTGAGCGGGCTTGATTTTATTGCCGCCATCACCGCCATGCCGGCCACCCGGAACATTCCCGCCGCCCTGATTACCAGCATGGAGCCCGAAGATCCCAATCTGTCGCTGTTGCCCAGGCATATTCCGGTGATCTTCAAGGGGCCGACGTTCGGGGACGACCTTTTCAAGGCGCTCGATAACCTGTTCCTGATCTGATGCTGGAAATCTACATCGACGCTGACGCCTGTCCGGTCAAGGACGAGGTCATGAAGGTCGCGGGGCGTCATGCGCTCGTCGTTCATCTGGTCAGCAATCGATGGATGCGGATGCCGGAAAGCACCCTCTTGCACAAGGTTGTGGTCGAAGCGGGGCCGGATGTTGCCGACAACTGGATCGCCGAACATATCGGTCCCGGCGACGTGGTGGTGACTGCCGATATTCCCCTGGCGTCCCGATGCGTCAAACGCGGCGCGCGTGTCATCGACCCCACCGGTAAATGTTTGGACGAGGCTTCCATCGGCATGGCTGTGGCCATGCGCGATCTCATGACCGGGTTGCGCGAAACCGGCGCGGTGACGTCACGCAATGCCGCTTTCACCCCCAAGGATCGTTCGCGGTTTCTCTCCAGCCTGGAAACGATGCTTCAGGCAATTCGGCGCCAGTAGCGGGCACGTCTTGACAGCCGTGGGAATTCGGTCACACTAAATCCGCGATTGCGAATATCGGCGGCAGGGAGGCATCGGGCGCAGGGAATGTCGATCTCAACGATTCTGGGCTTCATTTTCGGTATTGGCCTGTTCGCTGGCGCCGTGGCCCTCTCGACCGACAACTACAGGATCTTTCTCGATCTTCCGGCCATTATCATGGTGGTGGGGGGAACTCTGGCGGCTACGTTCATTTCGTTCGAGCCTCGTTATGTAATGGAAGCCTTGCGGCTGATGCCGACAATCCTGTTTTCGCACAAGGTGGGCCGCGCCATTCTCACCAGCGAAGTCGGACGCATCATTCGCTGGGGCTATGTCGTGCAAAAAAGCGGCCTGCCCGGTCTGGAAGCCGAGGCCAATAAAGTGCGGGGGCATGATCGCCTGCTGGGGTTCGGCATTGATCTGGTGATCAGCGGCTATAACGGGCAGGAGGTCCGGGAAATCCTCTCCAACACCGTCGAGAGCACCTTCCAGCGTGGCACCGTGCCGGCCGACATTCTGCGGGCCATGGGCGGCAATGCTCCGGCGTTCGGGCTGATTGGTACTCTGATCGGGCTGATTATCATGCTCGACAAGATGGGCGCCGATCCGTCCAAGCTTGGCGGGGGCATGGCGGTGGCCATGAACACCACCTTGTACGGGGTGCTGTTTTCCCGCTTCATATTCCTGCCCTCTGCCGCCAAGATTCAGCAGCGCGAGGAAATCGTCCGCTTTCGTAATTATTTGGTGGCGGAAGGGCTGGCGTTGCTGGCTGAACGCAAGAGTCCCCGCTACATCCAGGACAAGATGAACAGCTACCTGGATCCCTCGCTGCACTTCAACATTGACGTTCACTTGAAGAGCCGGCCATGATCACCCTCCGCCCCCCTCCGCCCCGTTCTCACAAAGGCAGCAACGATGACGAATGGCTGTGGCTTTTGACTTATGCCGACATGATTACGCTGCTGATGGCGTTTTTCATTCTGATGGCGTCCATCTCCAAGGTCGACACGGCGAAGTTCGAGGAAGTGAAGGCGTCGATGGCCAAGAATATCGGCAAACGGGAAGCCGAGACACCGCTTGAGACCCTGAAGAACGACGTGCAGGATATCGTTAACCGGCTTCATCTGACCGAAACCTCTGGCGTCGGCACGGACTCGGACGGCGTATTCCTTGACGTGGCCAGTTCTTCGTTTTTCAATTCCGGCTCCGCTGCCATCCGCGCCGAGGCCAAGCCGGTTCTGGATGAAATCGCCACCACCATCAACGCCCCCCGCTACGCGGCGTTCCAGCTCGAAGTTCAGGGGCATACCGATGACTCCCCCATCAATACGCCCACCTTTCCCTCCAACTGGGAGCTATCGGCTGCCCGCGCCACCGGTGTCGTTCGAACGTTTATCGAAGACGGCATCGCCCCTAACCGCCTGCGTGCGGTCGGTTATGCCGATGTCATGCCCAAGGTGCCCAACCGTGACCCCAACGGCAATCCCCTGGCGGCAAACCGCGAAATCAATCGCCGTATCACGGTGCGGATTTATCCCCGGTAGGCCCCAAACCTCATGAAATAAATAGGTTTCCAAAGGCCCCCGGCCTTTGGTGGGTGCGGGCAAAGCCCGCTTATCGGCCAGGGATCGAACTTTCTGCTCGCCGGTATTATGTGACCTTTTCCGCCTGCCTGAGAGCCTGTTCCAGGTTTGGCACCGTGATGGTTTCGGAAGCCAGCGATGACAGCAGGCGTTTGCTCCAGTCCGCTACAAATGGATCGCGAAGGGCTGCCAACGTGCTGAACAGGGCGGAGCGGCGCGGTGCGGCAAAATCGGCGCCTGTAAATATAATGTTTTCGCCATTGTTACACTGCGCATATAGCGACGGATTAAGCGTCAGGGAGCGCAGGGATAGCAGAATCACCAGCATCGAAAAATGATCTATCTGCGCGTTGAAATGTTTTTTGGCGCGCTTCGGGTGTTGATAATTGGTGCCGCCCAGAACGGGCGAGGGCAATCCTTTCAGAGCGGGGACATACACGGAGTCATAGTCAATCAGCTTCAGGGTCGCATCCGGCGCGGCCAGCACATTGTCGTGCTTCAGGTCGCCATGGGCGATCCCCAGGGACAGAAGCTCCTGGCAGAGTCTGGCCCACACCCGGGTCAGGGAAGCGAGGCCCTTTTGCTTTTTCGCCAGGCACAGCTTTTTGATGACTTCGCCCAGGCTCCGTCCCTCGATCCAGGGCATCACCATCACCGGGTATTCGCCGTTGCCCGCCGTAGTCGAGTGCACGAATACCTCATTTTCGAGGAAACTGAATTTCTGGAACATGGATGCGTTAGAGCGGTTGAGGGTCGCCGAGATGGCTTTGTAACGAGCCATCAGTTCCGGTAGTTCCCGCATGAAGCACTTTACGGCAATGACCTGGCCGGTGTTCCTGTTGACGGCCTTGTAAACGGCGGCGAAGTTCCCAGCATACAGCAACGGCGCTCCCCGGTCGTCGAGTAACGGCGCCAGGTTCAACGTTGTGAAGCGGGAATGCGCATTACGTACCGCATTCGTGTAGTCTGTGATTAACGGATAAGCCATGTAATCCCGATCTCCGTATTATGGCTTTTGTCATTGGGCATTACCCAAACACGTCCTGTTCCCATTCAATAAAACAATACGGGGTCTGGGGCTAGCCCAAGACAGCTTCAGGCGGCAATCCGATGCCCCCTGCTTCCGAGCGTTGCTGATGTATTGGAGCGCCCCTATATCAATATCTCATCAATAATCTCGCCATCCTCGACGGTGCTCACATCAATCAGGATCAGGGTTGCGTCATCGTTCACGAGCAGACCCTGGCCGTGCCAGTACCGCACCCGCTCGGCAAAAGCCGCCTCGGAATCCAGCGCCATCCGTAATTCTTCCAGATCCGCAGCAAAGTCGACACAGGGAACGGCGATATGCCGGCGGGCGGCGTCGGCCATCTTGCTGCCGCCGGTCTGAACCATGCGGCGGTATTCATCCAGGAGTGCCCGCGCCGGACCCGTAACAGGCTCGGCGTCCGCATCCCGCGCGTTCAGGGCGGTCAGGAACCGCAGGAGAATAAACTGGCCGAGGCCGTCGGACCCCAACACCACGATGGTGCCGGGCGGCAGAGACATGTTGCCGAGATGAAGCGAGGATGCCGCAGGCAGGTCTTTCCAGTTCAGAAGGTAAGGGGCTCGGTCGAACAGCCCCAGACTTGTGGGATTGCAGGCGACCATAACCAGCTCGCCGTCCTGCCATTGGAACGCGGCGAACAGGCTGTCTCCGTATCCCAGCCATCGCAGATCAACCCCGCCGTTGTCGTTCGTCCGCATCCAGCAGGCCGCCAGCGTGGAGCAGGAACCCTCCTTGACCAGCTTGGTGAATTTGGCCGGGAAGGGGGCGGCCTGCGCCCGAGCAGAGGTCGCAAACGTCTTCCAGAAACCGTCCATCCACCGGCTCAGGCCCCCCAGGCTCCGAATCGGGGATTTGGTCAGGTTGTCCAGCAGTGCCTGCGCCCACTGGCCGCAGTAGAGGCCCGACGAGCCGGCACCATCCGCCACAGCGGCCAACAGGACGTTTTCTATCTCGACAAGACGAAGCCGGTCCTCGTTCTTCCGCATCCCACCAACGCCCCCCGGTCCGAGGATATCGTTGCTGGGCTTTGCCACGGAACACCCGCTGGCCGTCCAGATGATCGTTCTGGGCGGCGGCGGTGGGGAGCCATCCGGTATCTCGTCATTATCCGCCATAGGGTGGGTCTACTCGTCGGCCCAATCGTCATCTTTCATCAGCGAGGGGGCCGGTTCCGCCACGGACTCCTTGTGAACGGTCAGGGTTTCTTCCGATGGCACGTTCAACGCCTGGCGGGTGCCGATATCCAGAAGTTTGACCAGCGATACGGCATCCGCATTATAGGCCATGCTGCGCATCGAAGGCGTGTCGTGCAGATCCCGATCCAGCAACTCGCATATGATGGCCCGCTGGCGATCGGTCATTTCGCTGGACATCTCAAACAGCAGCTTGGCGTTGGGATCATTGGGGAGTTGCATCGTGCTGCGCGGGAACACGATCGGATGCTTGCCGTCGGCGTCGATGTGACAGTTGAAGAGCAGCGCGTGGCCATCGCCGGTCTTCAGATTGGTTATCTTCCGTGCGGCCTGGAGCAGTTCATCCTCGGAATCGACGTCCGTTGCCGCGCCATCGGTAATGTTGATGACGATGGGCGGGAAGGAATGGGGATGGCGATACACCCACCCCTCCAGCGCGGCGTACGCCACGAGCAGGGCGGCCCTCATGGGCGTGCTTTCATAGGCCGCTGGCCGGACCCACTTGGACTGGGCGACCTTTTCCTTGACGAGTTCGCCCCGCACCTCGATTTCGATTTCTCGTTCCTCGATGCGGGCGTTTGCCGCCACCTCGGAGATGGGGACCATCTTCCGGCCAGCCAGGCCATCTTCCCAACAGAACGTAGGCTGGCCTTTTTTGCCGTAGCCAATGACTCCGATCTCGAAATAGTCGCGTACGCCGTCTTCCCGCAGGCAACGGCTGACGAGTTCCTCCATCGTCCTGTTTACGGCGTTGGCCACATAGGCCGCACGGCGAATGGGTTGCCCGGAGGCATTGAAGGTAAACGGCTTGTTCATCGACATCGACTGGTCGATCAGGAAGATGATCGCTCCGGGATTGTCGCGGCTGATATCCTGCGAATATGGCATAAGTTCCTCCATTCTTCCTGCTAGACCGCTGTCAAGCAACCCGTGGATTCAAGTTCTTATTGGACACGGCAGGGGGCTGCGGCCACGCCCCATGCGAAGCAGCGCACCAAGGGACGGCCAGACGGCCATCTACCTTCCTGAGGGATGCGTGTGTTGTGGGGGGGGGGCAACTCATCGTCGAATGCACTTTCACTCACTTAACTGGCGGGGCCGTCGGTGTCGTTTTCCGGCAAAAGTACGATCCGGCCCCAGTAATCTGCGATCCCACCTATGGCCTCGATGAAATCACCCATATCGGCCGGCTTGTTGATGACGCCCGCCACGCCCAAAGCATAGCAGGCCATCGCATCCCGTTTGCGGCCAGAGCGGATGAGGACGATCACTGGAATACACCGGAGAACCTCGTCCTCCTTTATCCGCTCGATAAATTCGCGTGCGTCCGGGTCGCCGGGGTAGAAACCGACAACGATCAGATCGGGCGGTGTTGACTTGGCGGGGCGACCCTCCGCCACCCCGAGATAGTCCAGCGCCTCCGCCGCGTTCACCACATGGTGAACCCGCCATTGGCGCCAGGAGGAGGGAAACGCCGCCTTGACCAGATTGGCGTCCCCGACCACTTTCTCGACCAGCAGAACCTTCAGCGGCGGTCTGGTGGGAACGGGGGGGGTGGATAACG
>JADFXL010000105.1 GCA_015233585.1 Alphaproteobacteria bacterium
ACTCATTCCAACCATGCCAGCCGTCCGACTGCGGCCGCTGATGAAAATGTTCTCCAAGCTCATGCTGGAACACAAGGCTTTCTCAGACACTTTCGCTGTGGTCTGAAAAAATGAGGGGATGGATGAGGGGTGGACTGCCAAACAGGTCAAACTCTTGGGCGTGGCATACCCGCTTAAGGCCGGGTGGATCGAGCGTGCTGTCGGTCAGCCAATCTCGGAGCGCAACCTGAAGAAGTTCTTGGCCCTCCGCAATTCCTCGAAGCTAATGAGGAAGCGGGCCAGGAAAGCCGCCATGCAACACACAGCCGTAGCGTGCGACGGGGCCGACAACCGGCCCACGGCGCAGTAGGACGCGGCGGGCCATATCTGCGCAGGGGGTATATCCGTCACCCCCACGGAACATCGGGGCTGGGAACAGGCCGACTATCGGGCCGCTGACCGGCACTATGAGCGAGCGCAGCGCGACCCCGAAAGGGGAGAATAGTCGCGCTCACGGCGAAGAGGCCGAATGGCCGCCCAGGTTGATCGTTTTGCCCGTCAACGAGCGCGCCTATGTTCCGAAAGGGGCCTTATCCTCGCCGAAAGGGCAAGGACCGCTCCCCCAGGAACAGGAGAGCATCATGAGGTGGACAACCGCATTGCTGGCCGTCACCATCCCCCTCGCAGCCTGCACGACGATGCCGCGCCAGATCATGGGTAAGGTCCAGCCGGGGGTGACCACCGACACCGAGATTTCGCAGGAATTGCGCACCAAGCCGATTATGACCCGCTCTCGCGAAAGCGGTAACCGCAAGGAAGTCTGGGCGAAGCGTTCGGCTCCGGTCCCGTTTCATGAATCCGCCGAGGCGTTCGCCGGAGAATTCACCGCCGAAGGTGTGCTGGTCCGTGTCACCGCCTTCGCCTCGACCAATCCGAACCAATCGGCTGATCTTCAGCAGCAGGCGCAACAATGAACCGGGTGGTGGTCGTCTTCGATAGCAGGGGCGCCATCGCCGAAGTCGTGGCCGATACGCCGGTCAAGGTCCTGTTCGTGGACCCGGCCCTCGGACGCGAACGCGTGTTTCAATTCGAGAACATCCAAACTGGGCGCGATCAGGTGGATCGACACATCCGGGGCCTACCCATCGGCACCTGGGGGCACGAGGAACCTTCGGAGCCGCCAAAGCCAAATCGTGCCCCATAGCGATCAGTCATCCCGCCCGCTGTAGCTGTAGGCGGGCGGCGACAGGCCGCGCGTGCCAAATGCATAATAGTATTTCCGTGCCGCCCGCCAGCCGCGAACGAAGCTGGGGCAGCGCGGCTCAATCTCACCCTGCATCTCTGGGAAAACAAACCAATCTCCTGTAATGATCGACCGTTCGGATGGGGCGGTATAGGTCTCGATGGCGAAGTTCTTGGCCAAGACACGCTCCCGCTCCTTTAAGGCCCGATGGAGGACACTGACCAGCCAACCGTCCAGCGCGATTAGGGGGGCCGGGTCCGTGATCATCGGCAAATTCCGCATCATCTTCTCGGGGCGACGGAGCTTCGCTTTGCCATCTAAAAATGTGAGAATTTCGCCCTCGGTGATATCCCCGTAAATCATGCGCCTCAATTCGTTGAGGCAGGTGACGAAGTCCCAATCGAAAAATCCGGCCCCGACCCGCGCCCGATTGAACAGTTTTCGCGACCGGGGGTTATGCAGGAGGTGGATGTAGATGCATTTGCTCATCCGTCGCTTGATCATGCTGACGGTTTTGTTCGGCAGGGTGACGCCAATGGAATGGAGGCTGTGGCCGAGAAAATTGACTTTGTCGATTTTGGGGACGTGGTCCATCGTTTCCGGGAGCGGCGGATCAAATGGCCCTGGCTCGAAGGCCAGACGATAGATGCCATGAGGCTTAGCGGGATTGGTTCTGGCGCCCGACCGCAGACAATACATCTGCACGGCGGCGGAAATTTCCCTGGCCTCGTCGAGGGTATGGGTTATCGCCAACAGGTCATCGGCAAATCGGGCGAACCGCCCATTTCGGGTCTCAAGGGCGATGTCGAGGTCGTGCGCGGCGACATTGGACAGGAACAGCGATAGGGAATTGCCCTGCGGAACCCCGATATCCCGCTGCTCGAACTTCCCCGCTTGATAATCCTCACGGGCAGCAAAGGAGTGTTTGAGGAAAGCCCGGATTATCCCCTCTTCGGCACGGGAAATTGTGAACAGACATCTATTTAGCAAGACATCAAGAAGATAACGGTGATCTATGTTGTCGAAATAGCTGCGAAAATCGTAGCGGACGACAAACACACCTCCACGATCTATGGCTTCGCAAATCGATAGGATCGCATCAAAAATATTGCGGTCAAAGCGGAATGCATAGGAAGAGGCTGACAATCTATTTACATTTCGTTTAGTCATCCTGCGATGAAACAAGCTGGCAATGGCTGTGTCGGGGGTGGTGAAGGTCATAACCTTGCGCGTTCCGCCGGTCGCCTTCTTAATCTCGCTCACGAGGGCAGGTTGCGGCTTGTAGGCCCCATCAAGAATTTTCGACCAAAGAACCCGCGCCAGAAATTTCCGATGCCTCATACAGTATTTCGGATCGAAGTGATCGTGCAGGCCCCACGATATCGGAGTATAGGGTGCTTTCTCCAAGCCAGTTTCCCCAGTCCGCTTCTCGTATCGCTCCCGATCTTTGCGTTCTGCCCACCGCTGCACCTCGGCTCTGCGGACAAGTTTCTCGGCCTGATGGGCAATTTCCTTCTCAAGCTCATCCTGCATTCTAGTGACCTCGAAAAGGTACTCCCCCCTCCCGCCCTTAGACGAAAGGGGGGTGCGCGATAGGTCCCATCGGTGGCTTTTACTTTTGCAAAGGGCGGCTGGCTTTTGCAACCTGCCTACATTGTAATTTTCAGAACCCTCACGGCTCGCCGCACACGCAGCTACGACTTACGTAATCCTCCAGTGGGACATCATCAACTTCGTCAGATGGATACTCGGGAAGGCAGGAGGAGTATCCATTTTCGTCGCCCCGCGATCCGTCACCGACCGATATTCCAAATGATTTCGATTTCCGAAGGAGGGAGCCATGGGACGCTGCCCTGGAATAGGGAAGACCACCTGTGAAGCCTGCCACGCTATCGACGTTGCCCTCTGGCATCGGCAAAATCGCCTCTATCCGGGATCGTCGTTCACCTGGGTCTGGTCATTCGGTGACAAAATCGTCGCCAGCATCGGGGTTCAGGTCCAGGCCGCTGCCGTGGTTCTCAACTACCGCAGCCGCACCCGCGCTGGCGATTGGCAGCCCGTCGAGCAACGCATCAGCCTGACCCACACCGCCTGCCATTTCGGCGGAGAGCGCCCGTGGTTCCTCTGCCCCGATTGCCGTGATCGAGCCGGAAAGCTGTACCTTGCCGGCAATTCCGGCTTTGCCTGTCGGCGCTGTCACGACCTGACCTACACCACGCGCCAGGAAACGCCGATCTATCGCGGCCTCTCCCGCGCCAATCGCCTACGAACGAAGTTAGGAGGGCTGCCGGGCATGGCCCATCCCATCGCGTCGAAACCGAAGGGAATGCACCACGCCACCTATGCCCGCATGGTCGAGATGATCCAGCGCCTGGAGGCGACGGCGGAGAAACGCGCCCTGGCGTTCTTCTGATCCGTCGCCATCCGCCGGCCCTCACGCCAGGAAGAAATCGTGGGTCAGGATGTGGTTGATCTGGCCGTACTCGTTCATCAGGGCACCAGCATTGCCCTCGCCACCCGCCGCCAGGGGCACGGTGAAGTGTTCCGCAGCCAGGACGCCCTGATAGTCGTGCGCCAATGTGGGCTGCGCCGCATGGTGCTGGATGTCGTGATCGATCTGCACGAAGGCCTGCGCGTTCATCTGCAACGCCGTCACGTCTCCCGGTAAGGCGGCGGAGGATTGCGCGTTTCCGTGTGCAGCGAGGAGAAAATCGGTCTGGGTCATCTGCACCACGTCACCGATCACCCGCGCCTCGTGACCGAGGAGGGCGTTGAAATCCTGCGGCGGGATATGCGAGGTGAAGTGCAGGCTGTCGTCGGCGAAAATATGGAACAGCGGAACGGGATTGGGCATGGCTCTCTCCTATAATGCGATTAAGGAGAAAACGCTGCACCTCTGGGGCAGGTTCCGTCGGCGAACCCTATACGGAAATCCCCTCCGTAGGCCTGGGCGTTCGATCCCACCGGCCCCAAGCCCTTTCGAGGTGTGCCGGACCTATACGGAAAAGATCTATTTCCCGTATAGATTGCAATCGGCGCATACGGGTATAATTCGGGATCAACCGAAGAGGCCCGCCATGCCGAAGCGCGTCGCCATCTACACCCGAGTTTCAACCGACACCCAGACCACCGAGAACCAACGCCGTGAGCTTGAGGCCATGGCCCAACGCTGCAAATGGGAAATCATTGCCGTTTTCGAGGATGCGGGTAGCGCCGAACGACGTCCTGGGGATCGCCTTCAATATTCCGCATCCCGAGGGCCGTCTGGTTCCTTACGATGCGCCCGCTGGCGCCTATGTGCCCGAGGTGCGCTGCGGCCTGCTGGACCTTCTCCGCCTTCGAGCGTGCCGCCCCCTGCCCAACACCATGGAGGGCGGGCGGTTGACGCTTTCCTGGTATCGTTCGGCGGAGCTGCATCAGCGGCAACGCGGGCTGCGCACGCTTCGCGGCGGGGACGCCCGCACCTTCTACATTCATCCGCCCAATTCGTGGAAAGCCGATCCCCATGCCTTGGCGCAAATCCGCGATCTGGTAGGGCAAGGGACGGTTCCAACATGCCAACTCGGGGCATGGGACTTGGCCGGTGACATTCAGAAATGGTCCTACCCCCAACGGCGGGAAGCTATCGTCTTTCTGTTGAAGGGGCGCAATACACCGGCATCACGGGTCATTCGCTGTCTGGCAAGTCTGCGGGCGCAGGACGACCAAGATTTTGGCATCATCCTGATCGATGACGCCTCTGATCAGGTCGATCCGACGCCGTTGCCCAGCCTCCTGGGGGCATTGCGCCCACGGACTACGCTCATTCGCCGGAACGAGCATGTTGGGCGCATGCCGAACTTCCGCGACGCGATCAGCCAGATATGCGCCAACCCCGAAACGCTGGTCGTCGTCCTCGACCTCGACGACGCTTTGATGGCCCCGTCGGTCGTCAGCCGTCTCCGCCAAGCCCATGGAGAGGGGCATGACGTCATCCTCGGGGCCTGCTTTCGTCCAGATAAGCCACTCAAGCTGTACGAGCCGAACTTCGACACTCCCCGCGAGACCTGGGGTGGTGAAGTGTGGCCACACCTGCGTTCCTTCCGAAAGCGCCTGTTCGATGCCGTACCGGAAAGCTATTTCCAGATCGACGGCACTTGGATCGAGGAATGCACCGACTATGCGACCATGGTGCCGATTGTCGAACTGGCCGCCCGCCCTCTGTACATCCGCGAGTATCTCTATTTCCACGAACGCTCGACGCCACGGACACCGGAGAGCCTTCCCGTCCATTTGACAGCCGACGACTTCTTGAGCGGTAATCCGGGCCTGCAAGGGTCGAACACCTTCGTCGCCCTCTCGGCGCTCGAACGAGCGGGAGATTTCACCGATGGCCTCCCAAGCCTGAACGACCGCGATCTGGCCGTGCGCTTATTGAGCCTGCCGGATTTGCAAATTGCATACACGGGCGAATGGACGGCGAATTGGCACCATGGGGACGATCCAGTCTCGCTTTCCGCTCCCCGTTCGGTGGCCAAGATTGCCGGTCTACAAGCATTCTGGCGGATGCACGGACCCAAGATGTCCCAGGATGCTGCCGCCGCATATTTCGACCGCGCGTGGCGCTTCTTCAGCGTTTCCCGCGAGGAAATTATGGGTAGGTCGACAGGATGACCGTGCCGCCATCCGGAAGTTTCCGCCGCCCTCCAATGCTACCGCAAAAATTTATGCTGATCGGTCGTGTCTGGTACTGGCTGAAGGCCCTTTATCGGCACCTTCGTATTCACCGTGTTCTCACACGGCTATTCGGCCCGCAGTACAGGCGCAGCCGGACCTTGCTGGAACTCGACATCACCTACCTCTGCAATCTACGCTGTCTCAACTGCAATCGCTCATGCACGCAGGCTCCCGAGGCGCTCCACATGGAAGACGGACAGCTCCGGGAATGGGTGGACGAGTGGTTGGCGCGAAAGCAGCGTTGGCAGCGAATTCGGGTATTGGGGGGCGAGCCCACCCTTCATCCCCAGTTCGACGCCATAATCGCCGAACTGGAACGCTACAGGGCCAGGAACGGGGACTGCCTCATCGAAGTGGTCAGCAATGGCTATGGCGAGCGGGTGCAGGAAGTTCTCGACCGCTTGCCCTCACACATCTGGGTCGAAAATTCCAATAAGACGAGCCGGGTGCAGCCGAGCTTTGGCCCATTCAATCTGGCGCCCTGCGATGACCACGCCTATCGACATGCTGATTACCGCAACGGCTGCGCGATCATGAAAGAATGCGGGATGGGTTTGACCCCCCTTGGCTACTTTCCCTGCGCTATCGCGGGCGGGATCGACCGCATCAGACAGGCCGGTCTCGGGTATGCGTCACTCCCTCGGCATGAGGACGACATGGCTTCCTCAACGACTGCGGCATGTGCCTTGTGTGGCCGGTTTCGGGATGGTCACTACGTGCCAAAAAACCTCCGCCCCCATGTACTTGAGGCCAAAATCTCGCCGACATGGCGAACCCTCTACGAAGGGTGGAGGGGGCGCTGAATGCGGTGGCCCCCTAATCGGCCCCGCATACGCCACACCAGATGTGATGTCACCAAGACTTTAGATTTCGGCTGTACCGCGAGCCGCGCTCGACCTGTTGCTGTACCGACCCCAGGCCGAACCCGAAACGCCGCTCGCGGCTGGGCCGGATCGGCCTCCCGCTGGGGCTATCGGCGGGGGCTGCGCGCGGTATCGAGGCGCAATTCAGCCCCCCAAGCTCGTCGGCACGTCAGGGGGCCGACATCGGCGTGAACGTCATTTTCAAGCCGAGGGCATGAACAACCTTCTGGATTGTTTCGTGCCGGGGATGCGCGCCTGGGGCCAACGCCTTATATAGGCTCTCGCGCCCCAAGCCCGAAGCGCGGGCGATTTCGGCCATGCCCTTAGCTTTTGCCACATCGGCCAGGGCGGACAGGAACACGTCCGGGTTCACGTCGTCGAGACAGGCTTGCAGGTATTCGGCCATCATCTCTTCGCTATCGAGATAGTCCGCCGCATCGAATGGGGCGAGCTTGGTCATGGTTCGAGTGCCTCCAGTTCCTTGGCCAACACCTTGGCCTTCTTGATGTCGTGCTTCTGGCTGGACTTGTCACCGCCGCACAAAAGCACGTAGACAACCTTTCCTTGCCGGGCAAAGTAGACCCGATATCCAGGGCCGACATGAACCCGCATCTCACTCACGCCTTCACCCACGGGCTCGCAGTCGCCAAAATTGCCGTGCTCCGCCGATTTGATCCGGGCAAGGATGCGCGCTTTGCCTTTCACGTCCGCCAGACTGCGGAGCCAGATATCGAACGCGGCATGGCGAATGAAGGTGAGCATGGGCAATCGTATCTATGTGGATACGAAAGTTCAAGGGCTACGGTGGCCCCCGGTTGGTTAACGCGATGCCCCCGAAGCCTGTGCACCTAAAAATCCAGTGAGGCCGCTTAAGCTGTACCGCGAGCCGTATTTCGCCCGCGCTGTACCGACCCCCATCACGGCCCGGCTTCGGCCCTCGCGGCTGGGCCGGATCGTCTTCCCGCTGGGGGCTATCGGCGGGGGCGGGATCGAAGCCTGATGCGACGGACGGGCACCCTATTCAAGGATCAACGCCTCGGAAGGGGTACGGTCAATCCACGGACATGGGTGGGGTATCGGTCTGCGGTCCCGTGCGAACCAAATCCCAAGCTTCCCTCACTCTTTACCGCCAATGGCCCGTGATTGCTTGAGTTTCCCCCCGTCCGCTTCCCCCTAGCTTCCCCGGAAACGGAGAAGCCCGCGACCTTGCGGTGCGGGCTTCTTGCAACGTCCTGATTTCTCAGGAGAAAAATGGTGCTGCCGAAGTGAATCGAACACTCGACCTTACCCTTACCAAGGGTATGCTCTACCGACTGAGCTACGGCAGCAATCCAAGCGGCAGCAAAGTCCTGCCGCGAAGGAGGGGCGCTTTATGCCACAGCCACATTGTCGAAGCAAGGGGCATTGCCCCGGTCATCGATCAAAATTCTCGCCTTCAGTCGAAAAGGCTGGAGACCGAGCGCTCCTCGGAAATGCGCTGGATCGATTCGGCCATCAATGGGGCGATGGTGATCTGGCGGATGTTGCCGGCCATCTTCATCGCCTCGGTCGAGGGAATCGAATCGGTGATGACCAGTTCCTTCAGCGGCGAGGCGGTGACCCGCGCCACCGCGCCGCCCGATAGCACCCCATGGGTGACATAGGCCGAGACGCTGACCGCGCCCGCCTTGGTCAGCGCCTCGGCGGCGTTGCACAGGGTGCCGGCGGAATCGACGATGTCGTCGACCATGACGCAGCGACGCCCGCGGACGTCGCCGATGATGTTCATCACCTCGGACACCCCGGCGCGCTCGCGCCGCTTGTCGATTATGGCAAGATCCGCATCGATGCGCTTGGCAATGGCGCGCGCCCGCACCACCCCGCCGACATCGGGCGACACCACCATCAGGCCCTCGCCGGCATGGGCGCGCAGGTCGTTGGTGAACACCGGGGCGGCATAAAGGTTGTCGAGCGGAATATCGAAGAAGCCCTGGATCTGACCCGAATGCAGGTCAAGCGTCACCACCCGGTCGGCCCCCGCAGTGGTAATCAGATTGGCCACCAGCTTGGCCGAAATCGGTGTGCGCGGACCCGATTTGCGGTCCTGGCGGGCATAGCCGAAATAGGGAATCACCGCGGTGATGCGCCGGGCAGAGCCGCGTCGCAGCGCGTCCAGGGTGACCAGCAATTCCATCAGGTTGTCGTTGGCCGGAGCGCAGGTCGACTGGACGACGAAGACATCCTCGCCGCGGACGTTCTCGTGAATTTCGACGAATACCTCCATGTCGGAAAAGCGGCGAATGCTCGCCTTGGTGATCGATATGGTGAGATATTCGGCAATCGCTTCCGCCAGCGGCCGATTTGAATTGCATGCCAATATTTTCATGATGCCTTACCTGCAAAGCGTGCCGACGCGGCGACCCCCACCGCCACCCTGCCCGCATCATACGATTCTCGGCCCCGAAACCCTGACCTTCGTATAACAGCCGTCAATTGTTATGTAAAGCGGCGGGACGGCGCCCGCTTGCCTCGACCACCTGTGCGATGCCGACGGCGCCCCCTGCGGCGATATCGCG
>JADFXL010000106.1 GCA_015233585.1 Alphaproteobacteria bacterium
TGGAGGCTACGCACGTGGAACACAGCAGCGACAGTGTCCAGACCGATCAATATCTGACGTTCACACTGGACAACGAAACTTACGCGATTGAAATCTTCAAGGTACGGGAGGTTATCCATTACATCAACATTACCCACGTTCCCCGCATGCCGCGGTTTCTGAGTGGCATCATCAACCTGCGGGGCAACGTGGTGTCGGTCATCGATCTTCGTCAGATACTTGAAATGGAGCCGATCGAGAAGACGGTGGATACCTGCATCATCTTCGCCGAAGTGACATTCGGCGACGAGGGGATCCTTCTCGGCATGCTTGCCGACTCCGTGCAGGAGGTGATCGAGGTCGACACCAGCCAGATCGGCCCCCCGCCGCGGATGGGAACGATGCTCGATACCGAGTTCATCAAGGGCGTGGGCAAGCGGGGAGACAACTTTTTCATCATTCTGAACATCGACAAGGTGTTGGGGGGGGCCGAACTCAGCGTCGTTCGCAAGGTCAACGCCGGGGGCGGCCAGCGGAGCGAAGCTGCGGTTCACGGCAAGGCCGAACTTGCCTTGCCTGCGGCGTCATCCGCCTGAAGGATCGGACCGCCCGATTGTCGGCCAGACCATACCGTCGCTTCATCAAGGTGGCGGTACGGTAGGTTTGTTTTTGTCAGTTGGCGGTGTGTTTTTGTCTCGATAAATCCTACCAAACAGAGATATCCATCTACGAAGGACCGTCCGGTTGATGTTGACAGCAACAAAAAGGGAGGCGAATGGATCGCGGCATATTCTCGGCGACACCGATGTGCAGTTCATCGCGGACTTAATCCATTCCGAGACGGGAGTGCGCCTGAACCATACCAAGAAGACCATGATTCAGGCGCGTTTGATCAGGCGGATGCAGACGCTTCGTCTAAGCAGCTTGGATGAGTACGTCTCTTACCTTCGTCACTCTCCGGATGGGGTAACCGAACGCTCTGCACTGGTGGACATCCTGACCACCCACAAGACCGACTTTTTCCGGGAACGGCATCATTTCGATTACCTGCTTGAGACCGCGCTGCCCTCCTTGCACCAGCCACGCTATCATGGAGGCTGGCGGCTTTGGAGCGCCGGCTGTTCAACGGGCGAAGAAGCCTGGACACTTGCCATGGTGCTGGCTAACTATTTTGGCGAAGAGGCGAATTGGCGCTTCCGTATCCTGGCGACCGACATCTCGGAAATGGTCGTGGACAGAGCGATGAAAGCGGTTTATCCGCGTTCAGTGGTCGAAACCATTCCGTTCGAATACCGCCGCTTCGTGATGCATGGTCGCGGGCGCCAGGCAGGAAATATCCGGGTCGTGCCGGAACTCCGAAAAATGGTGACGTTCAACAGAGAAAGTCTTCTCGACCCCGCCTCGGGAGGGAACGAGCCGTTCGAAATCATCTTTTGTCGCAACGTTGTCATTTATTTTGATCGCGATGCGACGGCCCTTCTGGTCAAAAGACTGGTGCGCCGTTTGGTCCCGGGCGGCTATCTGTTTATCGGCCATTCGGAAACTCTGGACAGCAACAGCGTCGGATTGCAGCCGGTGGCTCCGACCGTGTTTCGGAAAACGTGATGGCAGGCAAGATCAAAGTTCTGATTGTCGATGACTCGGCCGTGGTCCGGCAGGTGTTGACCGACGTTCTGCAATCGGACCCTGAAATTTCCGTGATCGCCACCGCGTCGGATCCGTTCGTGGCCGCCGACCGGATCGAGCGCGAGATGCCGGATGTGATTACGCTCGACGTCGAGATGCCCCGGATGGACGGCATCACCTTTCTCGAGAAGCTCATGGCTCAGCACCCGATTCCGGTGGTGATGTGCTCCAGCCTGACCGATGCCGGCTGCGCCACCGCGATGCGGGCGCTCGAACTGGGGGCGGTCGCCGTGCTCGCCAAGCCCCAGCTTGGGGTCAAGGATTATCTCAAGGAAGCGCAGATCACAATCTGCGACACCGTCAAGGCGGCGGCTCGGGCACGACCGCGGCGCCTTCCTCCGGTCGAAAAGAAACTGACCGCCGACGCCGTTATCGCCAAATCGTCGCGACGCTCCATGGTCCAGACCACTGACAAGGTGGTGGTGATCGGAGCCTCCACCGGCGGCACCGAAGCCGTGCGCTGCGTCCTCCAGGGGATGCCCTCGGACGCGCCGGGCATCGTGGTTGTCCAGCACATGCCGGAAAAGTTTACCCGCACCTTTGCGGACAGCCTGAACCAATATTGCCGCATCACCGTGAAGGAAGCCGAAGACCAGGATAGCGTAACGCGCGGCATGGCCCTGATCGCTCCGGGCGGCCGCCACATTCTGCTTAAACGCAGCGGAGCCCGTTATTACGTCGAAGTGCGGGATGGTCCACTGGTGTCGCGGCACCGCCCCTCGGCGGATGTGCTGTTCCGCTCCGCCTCGCGCTATGCCGGAGGCAACGCCGTCGGAGTGATCCTGACCGGGATGGGGGATGACGGGGCTAAGGGCATGGTGGAAATGAAAGAAGCGGGCGCGACGACAATCGCCCAGGACGAAGCGAGTTGCGTCGTCTTCGGGATGCCGGCCGAAGCGATCCGCCTCGGAGGCATTGACCATGTGCTCGCCCTTGATGACATTGCCCAAAAGATCGTGAGGCTGTGCTCTTGAATGGAGACCCGGCGTTGACAAACGCTTTTACAGACCAGCCGGCGCTCGACATGGACCAGCTCAGGACTGAGGTGGCGAAGGTGGTCTTGTCCCTGACCGACATTAACCGCCGCTCGGAGCCGGAGTTCGTCCGACTGGGGGACGAGTTGCAAAAGGTGATGGACAAGGTCCAGTACACGCATGGAGAAATTTCTCAAGCGCTTGACCTGATCCAGCGTGACCATGATGGAGGCATTCTTTTTAAGATATCGACCTTTGAGACGGAAATATCTATCCGTTTTGATACCAATGCCGAAACCATCCAGTTCTGTCTTGATCGAATGAATGATAGCATAATGCAGCTACGAGACCTTGATACCATGAATTTTAGATTTGCCGAGAGTGTCGCCAGAATGAATGCAATCGGCATATATTTTGCCATCGAGATTGCTCGGTCCCCGATGGCGTTTCAAGTGTTTTCTACTTTTGCCGCTGACATTCGGTCGCTGTTCGGAGAAATATGCTGTGCATTTGAGCAGGTCGCCCACGAGACCACCAAAAACGTCAAGATACAGGAATCCGCCCTCAACTCTGTCAACCAGGACCGCGCGGAACTGACGAGCGATGTGCGGGAAATGATCAAAAAAAGCACAGATACGATTAACCAGATATCCATGATGTCTGCAGAGACCCTGGAGCGGATTACGAAGTATTTCTCACTTCTTGAGATAAATGTTGCGCGGATACTAACCGCGATTCAGGTGGGCGACATCACTCGCCAACAGATAGAGCATGTGATCGAGGCGCTGGCGTCCGCCTCGCCTTGCCCGACGCCGGATGGACGGCCTGACGTCGAATGGTGCCGTCTGGTTTCTCTGCAATTCGCTCAACTCCGGCACGTACGGACGGAATTTACCGACGCCCGAGCGACCGTCCAGGAGGCGCTGGAGCAGATCGCTACGGCCCTCGGCATTCTGGCCGCCGACGTTGACGATCTGCTCTCCGGTGCGCGCACTGCCACGGGAGCGGCTGACTGGGTTGCTGAACTCACCGGCGAACTCCAAAAGATGTGGAACCTTGAAACGAAGACGAGCACAATCTTTGCGCATACGCTTGAAACCATGGATATGGTTACTGATGCATTATCCCAGCTTCAACACCATGTTCACCAGATCGGCGACAACAACCGCAGACTCAGTCTCGAAGCCTACAACGCCCGCATCCTGTCGATGCGTTTGGGGGCTGAGGGACGGGCACTGACGACTTTAGCCAAAGAAGTTTCCGACCTGTCTCAATCAACTAAAGGCTTTACTGGCACGGTGGCGTGCGCCATTGGAGCGATCGTCGCCATCGCGGGGCAGGCTGGTGCCCGTATCCAGTCCGCGCGGGAAGCGCAAGGAGTCGATGACGGGACGAAGGCAAATAGCAGCTGCTCTGTCATCGACCTGCTTGGAAGTGAGACCCGGGAGTTTGTCCGTCTCACCTCCGAAGCCTGCAGCAAGGCACGCAGCCTCCAGGCCGATATGGAGGGGATCAAAAAAGCACTTCAGGCGATTGACGGCGTTCAGTTACAACTTGAAAAGACTCTAGCCGCACTTGGCTCGGTTGCGATGACATTGTCAAGCTCCAGCGGCGAGACATTTATCAGTGAGTGTAATACAAACCAGTTGCACGCCGAACGCTATACGATGGAAACCGAGCGCCTCATCCACCGCCAGCTTGCCAGCGGCCATGAGGTGACGACGAGCAATATCGCGTCCAGCATGACCGTACGACGGGACATGGTGGTCAAGGATGATCAACTGGGCGAGAATGTCGAATTGTTCTAGCCACGCAGGGGACAGAGATGGAAGTCCAGGTCGAGAAGAAAGACAGCATTCAGATTCTCAGGATTGAGGGAACGCTTGGCATTGCGGACGTTGCTGTGCTTAAAACCAGAATGATCGAGGCACTCCTGGCATGCCATGAGCTTATTCTTGACCTTGACGCCGTTGAGGACTGCGACACCGCTGGCGTTCAGTTGCTGGTGGCGTCCACGCGTCGGTCATCTCAGGACGGCAAAGTTATCCGATTGGGAAGATGTTCGGACATGGTGCGAACGACCATAGCCAAGTTGGGATTGAGACTGAGGACGACAGACGACGAAAAGGAGGCATGAGACCATGGCCAAAGTGATCATGACCGTCGACGATTCGCCCAGCATCACTAAGGTCGTCACCATGACTTTAAAAGGCGCCGGCTATGAAGTGGTCGAAGCTGGCGACGGCAAGCAGGCCTTGGCCAAGCTGAAGGCCAGCCCGGTCAACATGTTGATTACCGACCTCAACATGCCGAATATGGACGGGATCACACTGATCAAAGAAGTTCGTAAGGATGAAAGATTTAAATGGATTCCCATCATTATGTTGACCACCGAGTCTCAGGACAGCAAGAAACAGGAAGGTAAAGCAGCCGGCGCCAGCGGCTGGATCGTCAAGCCGTTTACACCGGAACAACTCCTGGCGGTTGTCAAGAAAGTTCTGAAATAAGCAATTGTGCGGGGCAAGTGTCATGTCGATCGCGGACAAGTACGGGGACGTTTTCCGGCAGGAAGCCGAGGAGCGACTTGCCGAAATGGAGGAGGTGATCCTCCTTATCGAAAGTAACCCTGATGATACCGATGCGATTAACCGCTTGTTTCGAGCCGCCCACACCATCAAGGGCTCCGGGGCGATGTACGGCTTCGATGAGATGGCCGGCTTTACCCACCATCTGGAAACCTTGCTGGAAAAGGTGCGCGACCGGGAAGTGGCCGTCTCCAAGCCGCTGATCGATCAGGTGCTGGCCTCCCGCGACCAGATCATCGCCATGCTCGCTGCCGCCCATGGCGGGCCGCCGGTCAACGCCGCGGGGACCAGACGGATCGTCGCGGCACTCAAGTCCTTCCTTCCGGGCGCCGAGGACAAGGCGGAACCTGCGCGGCCGGCGCATAAGACGCGCAAGCCGGGCAAAAAGGGGGGCAAGGCGGGAGCGAAGACGACGGCCACCTGGCGCATCGTGTTTCGGCCAAACCCCGATTTCTTTCGCTCGGGCAACGACCCCTTGCTGGCTCTTGAGGAACTGTCCGGGCATGGTGAGTGCGAAGTGGTCGCTCAGACCGACCATATGCTGCCCTTTGAAGATTTCAATCCCGAGGAGTGCCAGCTCTACTGGGACATCATTCTGACTACCGCCAGCGATCTCAATGCGATCAAGGACGTGTTCATTTTTATTGAGGATATGTGCGCGATCACCATTCAGGAGCTGGGAGGGGGCGGTCTGCTCGATGCCGAGGCGCCACCACCGCGGCTCGGCGAGATTCTGGTCGAGCGCGGCTACGTCTCGCCGGAAGCGGTCAAGGAGGAATTGCGTCACCAGAACCGTCTCGGCGACCTGCTGACCCAGTCGGGTCAGGTCTCCGCGGAGAAGGTTGCGGCGGCACTCTTGGAACAGGAAGCCCTGGCCAAGCAACAGGCCGCACTTAAGAAGGAAAGCCTGCGGGTGCCGGCGCTTAAGCTCGATGCCCTGGTCAATCTGGTCGGAGAACTCGTGGTCAATCAGGCGCGCCTCAGCCAGATTTCCTCGACGCTGGAGTCCCACGATCTCGCAACCTCGGTCGAGGAGGCCAACCGTCTGGCTGCCGACTTGCGGGACATCGTCCTCAACATCAGGATGATGCCGATCGGGACGACCTTCAGCCGCTTCACCCGTCTGGTGCGCGATCTTTCGGGGGATCTCAGCAAGGAGGTCCAGTTGATCACCGAGGGCGCCGAAACCGAAATGGACAAGACCGTCATCGACCGCCTTGTCGACCCACTGGTCCACCTGATTCGCAACAGCCTCGATCATGGCATCGAGCAACCCACCGAGCGCGAGGCCGCCGGCAAGCCCCGCCGGGGGACAATCCGGCTGGTCGCCCAGCACAAGGGGGACCGTGTGGTGATCTCGGTCGAGGACGACGGCCGCGGCCTGAATCGCGAGCGCATCCACCGCAAGGCGGTCGAAAAGGGGCTGGTGCCGCCCGACAAGCTTCTGACCGAAACCGAGATCATGCACCTGATCTTTCACCCCGGCTTTTCCACCGCCGCCGCCGTCACCGACGTTTCAGGCCGGGGCGTCGGCATGGACGTGGTCAAGCGCGAGATCGCGGCATTACGCGGTTCGGTCGATATCAGCAGCCGGCCGGGGGCCGGCACAACCATCGCGCTTGGCCTGCCTCTGACGCTGGCGATCATCGACGGCCTTTTGGTGCGGGTGGCAGACCAGCGGTTCGTGATCCCGCTCAGCGTGATTGAGGAGTGCCTGGAGTTGAACCGGGAGCACTTCGTGCTTGGCACCGGGCGAAACGTCATCGCGTTCCGGGGGCAGACCATTCCGGTCATCCGCCTGCGCGAGGTGTTCGAGGTCGACGCCGAGAAGCCGCCATGGGAAGAAACAGTGGTCACGAATTGCGGTGGCGAACAAATCGGCTTTGTCGTCGACCGGGTGATCGGCAATTATCAGACCGTCATCAAGTCCTTGGGCAAGTTCTACCAGAACGTCGAGGCGATCTCGGGAGCGACCATCCTGGGCGACGGCGACGTTGCCCTGGTGCTCGACGTGGCCGGGTTGCTGCGGATGGCCACCGATGGAGGCGGTGAGGGCGGCCGTTTGCATCTTTCGGATCGACAGGCCGCGTTCGCGTGACGTAGGCTCTCAGCCAAGATCATGCCGCCGGCATTTTCGAGTCCACGAAGGTGCGAAGTTTGCTCGTAAGGTTGATCATGCCGCGGACTTCGCCAAGGACTCGCTCCATTTCCATCTGCTTTTGGCGTAATTTTGACTTCAGCTGAAGGCGCTCGTGAGAATATTGCCTCAAGGTGGTGTTCATGGTGCTGTGAGCGGTCCGCCACTCTTCGAGTTCCTCGCTCAAAAGGTCCAGTTCGCCCTTCAGCGTCTGATTTTCCACAGTCAATTGCCGGACCTGCTGGCGCAGTTCGCGTACCGTTTGATTGCCCTGGCTACCGGCCTGCGCCGAACGGAGCGCGCCCCGGGCTTGACGCAACTGCTGCTGGGTTGTCTCAAGCTCGAGCTGAAGGTCCTCGGCCCGCCCGTCGCCACGAAGCAGGTTCGCAAGATCGACGAAATCCATCTCGTCCGTTGCCAAGAGTCGCCGCAGCGACCGAAGGGCAGCCAGTGCTTCCCGGTCGTTGGAGGAGCTGGCCAGTGCCAACAACTTCGACATCCGATCAATGTGCATGACGCCATACCCTATGGACAAAGAGTGCCTTTCGCGAAAAATCCGGGAAATAACGTGTTTTGTCAATATGGTTATCTGCTCAAGTTAACCCGATATATGAGGCGTGGCATTTGTGCCATGCCAAAGCTGTCCGGAACCGGCCTGCGGCCCCGTGTCGGCGCGTGGCCGGCACCGCCGTCATGCCGCTGTCGATCCCCGAACGTACCCATTGGAGCGAGTGCCGGGACCGGAGCTTTTGGCTCTCTCGGTATCCTTTCCCAGGTCCTCGATCGGCACTCCGGCGGCGGTTACAATTGAGCATTGTTTAAGGCCGTGATCTGCTCGGGACTTATGCTGGCGAGTTGGATGGCCGTAAAGGCATTAATTTGGCTCGTGCTTAAAGCATCAATTTGCGACGTCGTCAGGGCGGAAATGGCTGACGTGGACAACGCCGCTATCGTCTCAGCCGACATGCCGCTGAGCTGGGTCGGCGTCAGCAACGCGAATTGGGTCGAAGTCAAAGCGCCAAGCTCGAGTGCGGTCAGGGCGCCGATCTGAGACGCCGTCAAGGCACCGAACTGCGTCGAGGTCAGACCGTTCAATTCCGTTGCGGTCAGATTTGACACCTGGGTGTCACCCAACGACGATATCTGGTTCGCCGACAGGGCATTAAGCTGAGCCGCACTCAGGGACCGGAGCTGCATCCGCACCAGAGAGCTGAGTTGCGTGACGGTCATCGCCGCGACGTTGGCGGCCGAAAAGGACCCGATCGCGGTAGGCGACAGCTCCCCAATTTGCGAAGCCGACAGACCGCTCATCTGGGTGAGAGACATCTGGTCGATCTGGGTCGTGGTCAGGCCGGTAATCGCGGTGGCCGAAAGCGCCCCGATTTGCGCTGGCGTCAGTGTCGCGAACTGAGGTCCGGTCAAAGCGCCGACTTGGGCTGATGTCAGACCGCTGAGTTCCGAAGCCGGCAAGAGCCCGATTTGGGTCGTGGTCAGGCTGCCGAGTTGGGTCGTGGACAGACCGGAGACGCCAGAAGCGGACAGGCTCTGGAACTGGGACGTGGTTAGCGATGCGATCTTGGTGGTCGACAGTTGCCCCACCTGTGCGGCGGTCAAACTCCCCAACTGGTTTGGCGTGAACGCACCTAACTGGGGCGTTGTCAGGGCGGAAGTTTGACTGGATGTAAGGCCCATGACCTGGGTCGGCGTGAGCGCGGCGACCAGCATTGTGCTCAGCGCACCGAGCTGATCCGTGGAGAGCACGGCGATGGCGCTGCTGGTTAGGCCACTCAGTTGAGCGGTGGTCAAGGCGGCAATCTGGGCCGTTGCCAGTTGGCTCGCTTGGGCCGTGGTGAGTGCCGCCATTTGCGGGGTGTTCAGCGCGCTGAATTGGCTCGAGGTCAGGGCCGCGAGTTGGCTATCGGTCAAACCACCGATCCCGGAGGCCGTCAGCGCGCCGATTTGCGTCGAGGTGAGTGCGCCT
>JADFXL010000107.1:0-3001 GCA_015233585.1 Alphaproteobacteria bacterium
TGGAAGCTGAATACCGACGGGCGTGGAAACCGGCAGGCTGTCCCCGGCCAGTTCCACCACGACATACGGCACCGCGACTCCACCAGCCAGACCGATCAGGATTCCCGCCAGGGCCAGGATGGCGATCTGGGTGGCGTAGATCCCGAACACCAGCCCGTCCGAAGCTCCCAGAGACTTGAAGATAGCGATGGTTCGCAGGCGTCCGTCGATATGGGCCTTGACCGCATTGGCAACGCCAATCCCGCCCACCAGCAGGGCGGTCAGCCCGACCAGGGTCAGGAACTCGCCGATGTTGCCAAGGAAGGTGCGCAGCCCCGGCGCGACCTGGGCGGCGGTGCGCAATTGCCAGGGAGCGCCGGGAAAGGCGGTTTCCAGATGGGCGAGGGCCGTAGCCGGGGTCCACGACGGCGCCAGGGCGACGTGGTAGACATAATGGAGCACGCTGCCGGGAAGGATCAGCCCGGTGTCGGCCAGGGCCTCGCTGGCGATCATCAGGCGCGGGCCGAGGGTGACGATCGCGGCGGCACGGTCCGGCTCGCGCGTCAGCACGGCGTTGATGCGAAAGCGGGCCGCGCCGTCCGTGATGCTGTCTCCGGCCGCGAACCCCAGGCGGGCGAGCAGCCCGGGTTCGGCTACGGCGCCCCCCCTCCCCTCCCGCCGGGCCAGAAGATTGGCCAGCTGGCCCGGCGCCGCCGTCACGATTTTGCCGTAAAGGGGGTAGGCGGTGTCGACGGCTTTCATCTCGACCAGGGTTCGTGCTTTTCGTGGGTCAGTTGTTATGGCCATCGCCCGCATCTCGACGCTTTGCGATACGCGGCCGATTTCGTTCAGCGCCCGCGACAGTTCCGGCGCGGCGGGCCGGTAGGGAACGCGGGCCTCCACATCGCCCCCCAGCAACGTGCTGGCATTGACGCTGATCCCCGCCAGGAGACTGGCGGCCAGCGACCCGGCACCGGCGATCGCCGCCACCCCAAGGGCGAGACAGGCAAGAAAGATCCAAAATCCCAGAATGCCGCTCCGCAGTTCGCGGACGGCCAGCTTCAGAACCAGCGGCATCCTGGTCATTGCGGCGGCTCGATGCGTCCGTCGCGCATTTCCACCACGCGGTCGCAGCGTCCGGCCACCGCCGGATCGTGGGTAATCAGCACCAGGCTGGAGGCGTGGGCGCGCCGCATCTCGAACATGAGGTCGATTACCCTGGCGCCCATGGCTCCGTCCAGGCTGCCGGTGGGTTCGTC
Organism: Alphaproteobacteria bacterium; assembly: GCA_015233585.1. Classification (GTDB taxonomy): domain Bacteria; phylum Pseudomonadota; class Alphaproteobacteria; order Rhodospirillales; family Rhodospirillaceae; genus JADFXL01. The sequence continues at coordinate 1,239 of JADFXL010000107.1, forward strand.
GGCGAGGAGAAGGCGCGGTGCGGCGACGAAGGCACGTGCGATCACTACCCGCTGCTGTTCCCCTCCCGAGAGCTGGCCGGGATAATGGTGCAGTCGGTTGCCGAGACCCACCGCCTGAAGCTGGTCCCTGGCCAGGGCAAAGGCGTCACGCCGTCCGGCCAGCTCCAGCGGGATCGCCACGTTCTCCAGCGCCGACATGGTGGGGATGAGGTGAAATCTCTGGAAGATGATGCCGAGGGTATCGCGGCGGAAGCGGGCCAGGGCGTCCTCGCTCAGGCGGACCAGATCGGTTCCTGCCACCTGAACCAGGCCGGAGGTTGCGGATTCCAGTCCAGCCATCACCATCATCATGCTAGACTTGCCCGACCCGGAGGGGCCAACCACGCCAACGGCCTCCCCCGGCGCCACGTGCAGGGTTACTCCGCGCAGAACGTCGACCGGGCCTGCCGCCGTGTCCAGCGAAAGGTGAACGTCCTGCAATCGGACCGCCGCCGGGTCATGCAACAAGTCAGAGGGAGCGTCGATAACCGCCATGGCGAAATACGGATCCCGCTTGATAGGGAAAGGCCCTGTCGCATATGGGCTATTATCCCTGGTTGTCAATATCCTGGTGGCCACCGCCTTGTCATCGGCCGCGGCCGGGGCGGATCCGGGGCAACCCGGGCCGGTGCGTTTGCTGGCGCTGGGGGATAGTCTGACGGCCGGATTCAATCTGCCCCAGGGCGCCGGTTTCACGGTCCGGCTGGAGGCGGCGCTGAAGGCGGAAAAGCTGGCGATCGAGGTCATCAATGCCGGGATTTCGGGCGACACCACGGCCGGTGGGCTGGCGCGGCTGGACTGGGCGCTGGCGGCCCGGCCGGATGGCGTCATCCTTGAACTGGGGGCCAACGATGCCTTGCGCGGGCTTGAGCCTGAGCGCGTTTATAACAATCTGGACCAGATCCTGACCCGCCTTGATCGTGCCGGGATTCCGGTCCTGCTGGCAGGAATGCTGGCCCCACCCAATCTTGGCGCCGATTACGGCCGGGCTTTCGCTGCCGTTTATCGCCGGTTGGCGGATCGGCACAGGGTTGTCTTCTATCCATTTTTTCTTGATGGCGTGGCTGCCGATCCGACCCTCAATCAGGGTGACGGCCTTCACCCGACCGAGCGGGGCGTCGAAGTCATCGTTAGGAAAATCCAGCCCTTTGTAAAAAAGTTGATTGAACAGGTTCGGAGTAAACACAATTGATCCGGGTTACAATCAATGCGCAAGTGACACTTTCAATTCATGCCTTCTTTGTCTCATCCCTAAAGGTGATAGAACCGGGAAAAATTTCCTGCTAAGACACACTTCGTTCCTGCAATTTCGCATTGTATCATGATTTGCGATAGCGAGAAGCCGCCACAAAAAATCATGACCCAATATGCGATCCTTGTTAGCCAAAACAATCCGCGATCACGGTAAAAATTATGTCATATGTTGCAAATATAAAAATAGCAAAAAAGCTCATATCTGCGGTATTTCTGCCGATCATCGGCGTCCTGTTATTTGCCGGTGACATTGTTCTGGAGAAACATAGCATATCGGTTGCCATGAGCCGGATTCATGGACTGGCTTCCCAGGCTCCCATCATCAGCGCCGCCGTCAACGAACTGCAAAAAGAGCGCGGCACATCCATAGGTTTCGTTAGCAGCAAGGGGCAAAAGTTCATCGAGCGCCTTCCTGCCCAGCGCCGCGCCGCCGATGAGCGACTGGTCGCAATTCGAAACCTCTTTCAAAC
>JADFXL010000107.1:3096-6450 GCA_015233585.1 Alphaproteobacteria bacterium
TGGCGGCAAAGCGCGAGGACGTGAACGCCCAGAAGATCGGCGTGCCCGAGGTGGCGGAATATTACACCAACCTTGTCGGAGAGTTGCTGGCCATCATTGATGCCATGGAAAACGTCAGCAATGACCCCACCATCTCCCGCGCCATCCTCGCCTACAACGCCTATCTCCAGATGATTGAAACCATGGGCCTGGAACGGGCCACGGGATCGGCGGGGTTCGGTGCCGGACGGTTCGATGGGGAGATTTATCGCAGGTTTGTCAGTCTGGCGGCGCGCGAGAATATCTACCTCCGGCTATTCGAAACCAACGCCACGGAGGAACAGCGCGCCCGTCACCGGGACATCGTCAGGGGACGGGTGGCGGACGAAGTGGAACGGATGCGGCGGGTGGCTTACGAGAGCGGGTTCGGCTCCGGGACGGTCTCCGGGGTTGAGGCCGGGGTGTGGTTCGATACCCTCACCGAGCAGATCAACCTTCTGAATACGGTCGCGAGTACCCTGTCCGCCGATCTTCTGGCTCAATCCCAGGCCAAGGGCGAGGCGGCCAGAACTTCCTTCATCGCCAGCCTGGTGATTGCGCTGCTGATTCTCGGATTTACCGGCTCGTTGGCAACGGTCCTGATCCGCGAAATCACCGCCTCCATGAGGGGCATGAGCGAGGCCATGGAGCGTCTGCGCCAGGGCGACACAACGGCAAATATCGTCGGGTGCGACCGAGGCGACGAAATCGGAACGATGGCGCGCGCCATTCGCGAGGTAAGTCGGACCCTGGCGGAAACCGCCGGAGTTGCCGATGAAATCGCAAGGGGAAATCTGACGGTCAACGTGCGGCCAATGTCGGAGCGGGATATTCTCGGCGTCGCCCTGAAAACCATGCTCACGCACCTACGGGGCCTCGTCACCGATACCTCCACCGCCGCCCGGGGGGTTTACGCAGGGGCGACGAGCATCATGGAATCCGTGGAAAGCCAATCGGCAACCTCAAGTGAATTATCGGCGTCGGTGACCGAGATCACCTCGACCATGGAGGAACTGTCCTCCACTTCGCAGCAAATAGCCGAACACTCGAACGCCGTCGTTGAGATCGCCACCCAGGCCTGGGAGAGCAGCAAGAAGGGCGCCGAGGCGATGGATCGGATGACGCACAAGATGGGGCGCATCCAGGAAGACAACCAGACCAGTCTGCGCGAAATCATTGAACTCGGCAAAACCTCGAAAGAAATCAGCAAGGTGATGCAGATTATCAATGCTATCGCCGATCAGACCCGGCTGATTTCCTTCAATGCCGCCCTGGAGGCCGCCAGCGCCGGCGAGGCCGGGCAGCGCTTCAGCGTGGTTGCCGCCGAAATCCGCAGGCTGGCCGACAGCGTTACCGATTCCACCGAAGAGATCGAGGGCAAGGTCAGCCATATTCAGGACACCATCGCCCGCCTTGTCATCACCTCGGAAAAGGGCGCAAGCGGCATCACCGAAGGCATGACGGTTGCCACCAGCACCGCCAATCACCTGAACGACCTTGTCGAGTCGGCCCATCTGACCACAAGCTCCGCCCAACAGATTTCGTCTTCGACCCAGCAACAAAAGCTTGCCGCCGGTCAGGTGGTGACGGCATTGCGGGAGATCGTGGCTGCCAGCAAGCACACGGCGCAGTCAATGACCCACCTTACCGAAGTCAGCCGCGACATGACTCGCCTGTCGTCGGAACTGGATGCGCTGGTTGGCCGCTTCCGGGTGGGCGCCTAGACCGAAGCCAAGGATCGGCGAGATTTGTAAAGATGACAACAGATATCGAATCCTTCAAGAACCTCATCCGGCAACGCAGCGGTCTGCTTGTCAGCGGATTGGCGGAGGATATTCTGACCACTGCGATCAAGACCAGGATGCGGGTCTGCAAATTGGCCGATACATCCGCATACTACGCCACTATTCTCGCGGACGAGGCGGAGTTTCTGGAACTGCTCAGCCGTATTACGGTCAACGAGACCTATTTTTTCCGCGAGCCGGAACATTTGTCGTTTCTGACCAGCAAGGTCGTGCCGCGCCTTCTGGCGGAACGAGACAACCGTCTGCCGTTACGCATTCTGAGCGCGGGCTGTTCGACCGGAGAGGAACCCTATTCCATTGCCATCGCGTTGGCGGAAAAATTTGGGAGCGGTGTTTCCGGGCTGGTTTCCATTCTGGCTGGAGACATTGACTCTCATGCTCTGGCCAGGGCGCGGCAGGCCACGTATGGCGAGTTTTCGTTTCGGGCCATGCCCCCCGACCTGAAAGCCCGGTATTTCACCCGCGCCAGTCCGCGTGCCCATGTTCTGAACGAGGAGATCCGCGTGCTGGTGGATTTTCGCCACATGAATCTCATGTCCGATGCCCTGGCCCCGGAAATAGCCGATTTCGATGTCGTCTTCTTCCGCAACGTCTCAATCTATTTCGATCCCCAGACCCGGATGACGATTCAGACGACGCTTCATTCGCGAATGAAGGTTGGCGCTTCGTTGTTCCTTGGCGTCTCCGAAACGCTGGCCAACGATCTTGGCGTGTTCCGGCTCATTGAGGAAGACGGCCTGTTTCATTTCGTCAAGCGGCCGCTCATTGCCGCGCGTTCCGTACCGATAGCGCTCAGGCCAGCACTGCCTCTTGCGATCAGGCCGGAACGAAAATCGCCGCCCCGTGCCCCGGCACCGGCTGTTGTCACCCTGGACACGGTTCGAACCCTGATCCGTGACGAGAACTATGGGGAAGCGGTGACTGCGGTCGCGACCTTGCGCGCCCAGTCCCCTACCGATATCGGCCCACTGTTGCTCGACGGATACATCCATCTATTGATGCGGGATTTCACGGGAGCGGCGGCTCTTGCCAGGAAGGCGCAGGAGCTTGACAATTGGTCGGCCGACGCGGGGGTTCTGCTGGGTCTTTCCGCCAAGTGGGGTGACGATACCGAACAGGCGATTCAAAGTTTCAAGCAAGTGATCTATGCGAAACCGGATTGCTGGCCAGCCCGTTTCCATCTTGCCGACATCCTGCGCACCGTGGATCTGGTGAAGGCTCGCCGCGAATACGGTATCGTCTTGCGCCAGGTGCAAGCCGTGTCTGACCCGGATGGCGGGCTTCTCCTGCCGCTCAATCTGCCTCTTGCCGATGTCCGATTTCTATGTGAGCGGCATGGCCAGCCATTTATTCAGGCAAAGCCGGGGGTGAAGATCCGTGGCGCTTGATATAAAACGTTTTATCGGGAGGTTTGTGGAGGAAGCCCGCGAACATATACGGCGGATCGAGGAAGGGCTCTCGGCTCTTGCCGGCAATCCTTACGACAAAACTATAATAGATACTATTTTTCGCTCTGCTCACACCATCAAGG
>JADFXL010000107.1:6488-7764 GCA_015233585.1 Alphaproteobacteria bacterium
ATTGATGAAACTGGTGTCAACCAGAGAAACCGCCCACAAACTCGAAGATATTCTTAGCGCCTTTCGTGATGGCTCCCTGGCTTATTCGGATGAACTCGGCTGTCTCCTGCGACGGGGCGTTGATGCCGTCGCCGCCGATGTTGACCGGCTTGCCGCCGGAGAACCGCCGGAGGCGGCCGACCCAGCGCTGCTCGACTCGCTGACCCAGGCGGTGGCGGGTGCGGCCCCGGAACCGGCCGAACCCGAACCCCCACATCTAACCGCTCCTACCTCCCACGAGCCGTCTCAGGCCGAACCAAAGCTCAAGGCACCCGACACGGTTCGTTTGCGCCTTGACCGGCTTGATGAATTGATAAATCTGATGGGGGAGGTGGTGTCGACCCACGCGCGATTCCGCCAGCGCCTCGCCGACCTCCGCCGTATCGAACACACCCGTCCGGCCGGGGATGACACCATTTCCGTACGCCTGCACACATTCGTTCAGGACTTCAAGGACGACGTGCTGGCACAGGAATTACTCATGGACAGGCTTCACGGCAAGGCGCTGGTCATGCGCATGTTGCCGCTTTCCATGGTCTTTGAATCAGCGCCCCGCATGGTGCGGGATCTGGCCCGCTCGCTGAAGCGGGAAGTAGCGTGCGTCACCAGCGGCATGGATGTTGAACTGGACCGTCATCAAATCGACCGGCTGGGGGACCCCGTCGTTCACCTGCTGCGGAACGCCGTGGATCATGGGATCGAGGATCCCGAGGTACGGCAAAAGGCCGGCAAGTCCCGGCACGGTAACATCCGGCTCGAAGCCCGCCAGGAAGGCGGCTCGGTTGTTATCGACGTGTCGGATGATGGTGCCGGGCTGCCGGTCGCGGTCATCCGGGACAAGGCCGTGCGCAAGGGGATTGTCACCGCCGAACAGGCCCTGAGCCTGACGGAGGCCGAGATCATCAACTTCATCTTTCTTCCCGGTTTCAGCACCAGTGCCATCATCACCGAAGTATCGGGCCGGGGGGTTGGCATGGATGTGGTCCGGCGTTGCGTCGTCGATGAACTTCAAGGCGTGGTTGATGTCAAGACCCGGCCGGGGATCGGCACCACGTTCTCGCTGCACCTGCCTTTGTCCCTCGCGGTGATGCGCATTCTGATGGTAGCGGTGGGCAGGCAGACCGTCGGTTTCATCGCCCGGCATGTCGTTCGCATCCTCCACCTGCCCCAGAGCCGGCTTTTGACGGTTGCGGAACGTCTGGCCGTGATGGATCACAACGAATTCGTTCCGGTCGTT
>JADFXL010000107.1:7810-9334 GCA_015233585.1 Alphaproteobacteria bacterium
TTCCAGGCCGGAGGATGATCTCCGCCTGATGGTCGTGGTCCGGCGGGCCAATGAAAAACTCGCCCTTCTGGTCGACGAGCTGATCGATGAGCACGACATGGTGATCAAGCCGCTGCCGGGCCACCTGCGTCACATCGACACCGTGTTGGGTATGGTGATGACTGGACGGAACACGCTGGTGAGCGTCCTTCATGCCCCGGCTCTGTTCGAGGCGGCGCGCCGTGGCTCCCGTCCCGGCGTAATCTCCATGGAGGCGCCTGCATCACGGGAGGCTTTCCGCATCCTGATCGTGGATGATTCCCCGAATACCCGCGAAATCGAACAGGACGTGCTGGAAGCCCACGGCTACCAGGTGACCCTGGCCGAGGATGGCATCGATGGCTTGACGAAGGCCCGCAGCGGGGCGTTCGATGCCATTCTGACCGACGTGGAAATGCCCAACATGGACGGCTTTACCCTGACGGCGGCCCTGCGGCAGGAGGAGCGCTACCGCGATACGCCCATCATCATTATCACATCAAGGGCCAGGGAAGAGGACAAGCGGCGGGGCGTTGAGGCGGGAGCCGACGCCTATATCGTCAAGGGTGATTTTGAACAGGGCAGCCTTGTAAATACCTTGCGGGAGTTGCTGGGATAGGAAACGGGGAAGGAAACATGCGCATTCTGGTTGTCGATGACGATCCTCTGGCGGCGGAACTGACGGCTGCAATCCTGGAGGACGCCGGCCATGACGTGGTTTTCGTCGAAAACGCCATGGAAGCCCTTGGCGCCCTGAAGGCCGATTCAGGATTCGAGGTCGTAATTTCCGATATGAACATGCCGCTGATTGACGGCCTGGAGCTGTTCTCGACCCTGCGCGACCAGGGGATTGAACTTCCATTCATTCTTCTGACCGGGGACGATCCACAGCCGCTGAGGCTGCGGGAGCCGCGCCTGGGGGTCTGCATCGTCAAGGACATGGATCTGATAACGAAGCTGCCGGCCGAGCTTGCGGCTGCCTTTGCCCCTCCAACCGAATGAATCGTGACCAACACAAATTGCATGGTTTGAAAATGAAAGACAGGCAATCCCTGGTCCTCCGAGAGAAACTGGCTGGTCTGTCGAGAGCCTATCTTGTGCGGCTTTCCACCACGCTGGCGGAAGCCAGACGTATCATGGCGAGCCTGGGTGGGGACTCGGTAGACGACGAGAATTTTGGGGAACTCTATCGGATATTCCACAATATCAAGGGGGGGGCGGCCTCATTCGGACTCATGAATATTGGCTCGGTTGGGGCCGAAGGCGTTGAGATAATCGCCAGACTTCAACATCTGGACTCCTCCTCGCGGCAAATGGCGGTGACGGCGAGCGTTCGTGCTCTGGAAACCTGTCTGGTTCACCTGGAGGCCCTATGGCAGGACGCGACAAATGTCACATCCCCCGACGATCGCCAGTCGCTGCCTGTTCTGGACTCGTCTGGGGTACCCGCTATCCCGTTAAGGGCATCGGGCCGGAGCGTTTATCTCTGCGATGATGATGAATTGC
>JADFXL010000108.1 GCA_015233585.1 Alphaproteobacteria bacterium
CATAAAAACAACAGCTTCGCCAAATGCGCCCGCCGAATCCATCGTTCCCTCCCCGTCAAACCACAGGATGCCGATAGATTCAGAACTTTCCGCCCGTGTCACCCCTCTCGTTCACCCGATTGCCCTGCCTTCCTCGTCGGTTGCCATTGCCATGATTTCACTGATACTGATAAGTTCGACCGGTGTCTGTTGATAGCTCTCACTGGTAGTGACGGAGGTCGAGCCACCACCGCCGCGTCCGTTGTTGCGTCCCCGCGACGTGCTCGTCGATTTCTGGTGTCCGGTATACTTTTCACACCGTTTGCAGAGCATCTCTGCCGTTTCAAGATCGTTGACGCCGAAGAATTGTAGAACTGCAGGAGACGCCAGCCAGGAGCGAACGCCTGTTTTCTTGTAGGCTTCCTCCAGCTGGCCAAGGTCTTGGACAATCGCCCACACGTAGAGCCCATACTTCCGCGCCACGTCCCGGGCTGTGGCGAGCACCTGCAGCCGGCCGAGCCGGGGCATCTCATCGACAATGAATAAGGTGTCGTGCTCAACCCGCTTCAGACTGCGCAGGAACATTGTTGCCAGTGAACCGAGCAATATGCGCGCCGCCTGCGGGCAGGAGTCTAGAACATCAGTGGGAATTGATATGAAGAAGTCGGTGTCCCCTTCAATGATGTCAGCGAGGTTAAAGCGCTTTTCATCACAAACATGGCCACACAGAATTTCCTCGTTTCCGTCGATTGGGGCCGTCAAGGCATCGAAATTCATATTGACACCTGAAAATGTCTCTTCGGATTTCATTGTCCTCAAGACAATTCCTGCCCCCCTGGAAACCGCACCGCCCCCCAGATGTTTCTGCCCCACCAGCGTTCTCAAAAAGTCCTCCAGATTTAGCGACGCACCCAGTTCGCGGACTTTTGCCAAGGTCTTGTCCTTCGCAGGAACCTCTGGCGAGGCAACGACGAACATGATCAAGGTGCTCGTTAGCGTTCTGGCGAGACCCATAAAACTGCTATCGTCTTCAGTTCCGCCGTTTTCACCCGCATCGAGCCACGAAACGACTGTTCGAGCGTCGGTGACGAACGTTTTTTTTGTCGAGTCGAGCCATGCCAGGACATTGACACCATCGGTGTCGGCTTCAAGCGACACCACCCGCACCGTTCGGCCCAAGCCCTCGCGGTGCGCTCGAACCATCGCCAGTGTCTCGCCCGCCGGGTCGTGGACGATCAACGGGCCGGACCAGCCGAGACAGTTCGGGACCACGACGCTGACCCCCTTGCCGGCACCGGAGCCGGCGGCAGTCAAAACATGTCCATCCGGGCGCCACTTCAGCAGCGGCGCGATTCCACTCATTTCGGGCTCGATTGCAGGCAAGCACGCTTCGCCCAGAACCAATCCGTTCGGGTCGCTCAGGTACTGGCGGGCGTCGGCCATGGGCCACCAGTGAGCCTGCCAGGGAGCATCAGGATCCAGATCGCGTGGCGGCTTCACTTGCGTCGTGGTTGTCGGTATAGGTCGAGCGCTGAGCAGCTTGATCGCCAGGAATGCGGCCGCTACGGCAACGGCCGCCACGCCGACACCAGCGCGCCACACCGCGCCAAAGAGGGATGAAGACGCGATAAACGGGTAGGCAGCTGCCGCCAAGTGCCCCAGACCCACGACCACCACAGCAAGTGCGACTGGGGCCAGCGCCCACGATGGCAAAATTTTGTCGCGGCGCAGGACGTCTACCGCCAGAGCAACCGCCAGTATCGACGCGAGACCAGCGGCTGCCGTCACGCCGTTCACCACCTGAGCGTCGGCTTGAGGGAAAAAGGGCACCATCGGAAGCACCATGAAAAAAGGCACAAGGTACCGGCCAAGCGGGGCAAACAGATACGCCAGCGTCAGGGCAATCGGAAGTGTCGCCCAGGCCACCTGCGCACAAATGAGCTTCTTATTGAACATAGGCGTAGACTCCATAAGTTACGGCGAGGATCGTGACCACGAAGACAACGGTAGTAATGAGGTTTCCGAGTAAACGAAAGCCAGCGATGGTTGCTGGCCTTCGTTGCCAGGAATTCATTGTCACTAGAGGATTTTGGTTTGCGAGGCTTGCGCGTTTAGCAGGAACCGCTTTTGGTCTTGCGTAGTCTGCCAGACGAGCAAGTTGATCAGGACTCAGTAACGCCGCCAGAGTGTTGTCATCGCGCAGTGCCGCGCGGGTGACCGTCGGCCCCGCACGCAGCAGGCCATCCACAACCCGGCAGGCGAGCCGCTCACGATTGGCTTGGCGACCGCCCACCCCAGTAGCCTCTGAGGTGGGCGCAGTCAGTTTCCCCTGGGGACCAGGTCGCCCAGGCTTTCCCGAACCGCGGTTACCCAGTCCTCACACCCATAGAGCGTGCGCTCGGCGACCAAGTCAGGCAATGCCAGCTGGCCCGCGACTCCAGCCAGCCCCATGCCCACGACCTGAAACGGCGACCACGGGCCGCGTTTCATTGCCTCCAGCCCCGCTGCGGGAATCGGCGCCTTCGGAAGATCGGCGACAACAACGCCGGCCGTGTGCAGACCGTCCAACGCGGCGCCGAGCGGCGTTCCAGCCCAGCCGGAGAAGGGACCGTCCCGGAGATTGCGAACAGCTCTCAAGGCCGGGCCACCAAACGCTTTTCCCGCGGCATTCAGCGCTTTGAGTCCGGACTCTATATTGATCTTGTCGTTCGTCAGGGGAACAAGGAACTCTACAGAAATACCGTCCTCACTCCAGCGTTTTGCCACCCTCATGCTGACCGCATACTCAAGAAGCTTTTGCACAGTGTTTGCACCGAGATCGAGAATCACGCTGCTGTTGTTAAGAACTTCGCGAACTTTGTCCCAATGCGCCTTTCCTGCATCGGGGTTCGCTTCAAGCTCAGCCATTCTCGGCCCGGTGCCCAGCCAAACTACCTGATGGTGAGGCAGGGCATGGGCCAGGGCGGAGCCGCCGGCCGCGGTGCGGTTTTTGTCATCTGCGTCAAGAATGATAAAATCCTGACCATTCGCGCGATGCATTTCAGCCAGGAATGTCACTAGCAGTGATTTGCCAACGCCACCAGCTTCCTGACCGACAATAATAATCTTCTTCATGACTGAGTCCTTTTCAGCGCATGGGCCAGGGCGAACGCACCGGCTCCGGCTCGGTTCTTGTCGCCAGCAACCGGCACGACAACAATTTCGGCTTGGGGCCGATGCATTTCAGCAAGAAAGATAGCGAGCGATGACTTGCCAGCACCACCGAGCGACTGCCCGACAAATATAGCTTCCTTCATGACTGTATTCCTTTTCCTGAACTCCGTTGACTTCGCAAGAAATCATCGATTGTCTGCGCTGGCGGCCCGGTTTGTTCGTTGAATACTTTATCGAAACCAGGAATGCTCCACTCTGGGTCGGGCGCAACGGACGTTGCGCGCGGTGGAAGGGGGCGCGGAGCCGCGAGGCCGGCTCTTGGTTGTGCGGCGGGCTTGGCACGCAGCAACCGGCTCACGATGCTGATCAACTCCCCGCGGCCGATCGGCGCCCCATCCGCGCGAACGATGCCCGCTTCGGCCAGATGCCGCGCCACCTCCGCCCAGGACACACCCTGTCCGCGCGCTTCGAGGACTAAGTCGACGACGCAGGCAACACGCGCGGTCGTGCTGTCACGCCGTGGTGCGGACGACAGGCTCGCCCGCAGCTTTGCGCGGCGGTCATCGTGCGCAGTGAAGGATTCGACCATAATTGCGCCTTAACATCTCTGAACGTCCCTGGACATATCTGAATATAGCTGAACGAGATATTGAGATCGTTTGCTCGTTTGTCTGTTGACATGCACTATAGTCCATGATCACATTGGCGTGTCAACAGAGATATTACTACATATGCTGACATATATCGGCGTATGTGGGGGCAAAATTCTGGAAACCAACGTTGCAAGTGGGAGGCGGTAAACCGCCACTTGCCAGGGGCGCTGCCCCGTGGACCCCGGTGGACGGTACGGAAGGAGAACGCAGAGTGTCGAGGTCGGAGTCCCGCCAGAGGCCACACACCATGTCGGTGAGGCTGTCTCCAGAGGAGCGCGAAGCGCTCCTCTGGCGGGCGGGCGATGTTGGCTTATCGATCTCCGACTACACCCGGGCGATCCTTTTGGAGCGCCACCCTATCGGCGTTGGCAACGTACGTCAGCGGGTGCCGACCAGCGCCGAGAGGGCACTGGCGCGATTTGCCGCCGAAGTCGGCAACCTCGCTTTCGAGATCAACAAGATCGGCGTCAACGTCAATCAGCTGGCGCACGCGGCGAATGCGGGGGCAGCCGTGCCCCGTGACGCCGTTGCAGTGGCGGCTGATGCGCTGGCGCACCTGGCCACACCACTCGCCACCATCCGCGACGCGGTCCTCGCCAGCCTCGCGCCCGATCGGGCTACCCCGGAGGGCGAGCCATGATCATCAAAACGACGATACGCGGCAACGGTCCACAACTCGCCCAGTACCTTGAGGCTAGGGGAGAGAATGAAGAGGTGAAGACTGGCGCGGTTCATCGACTCGCGACCTACCTGCTGGCGCAGGGTAAAAATGAGGAGGTGAAGGCCGGCGCGGTCCGTGGGGCGACGGCCAGTACCATCAACGCTGCGCTTCAGGAAATGGAAGCGCGCGGCATGGGGTGCCGCAGTAGGGATACGCTCGGCCACGTCATCGCCAGCCCCGATCGGGTGATGACCGCCGACGAATGGAAAACAACCTGGGACATTTACGAGCGCGCGCACGGCATCGAGGGGCGTCCGTTCGTGGAGGTCTGGCACTCCAAGCCGGGCGAAACAGACAGGCCCCCACATTGCCACCGCGTCTACTCGTGGGTCGATGACACAGGGCGAAAGACCTCGACCTTCCGCAGCAAAATCAAGGATGAATTGGCAAGCCGACAGTGCGAGCACACGCTTGGCGATCGCTACACGCCGATGGTCGAGCGCCAAGCCGGCCAGAGGACGATCGACCACACAGCCACGGTAGCCAGATTCGCCCATGATCGAGGTCTGAATGATCTGGCCGACTGGATTCAGCAACAGGCGACGACGCACAAGGTCAAGGGACAGGCGACCAACCGCGCTGAGATGGCACAGCAGCAGCGGACCAAGGTCAGGGCCACCGACGTTCGCGGCGCTGTCCTCTCGGCATGGCGCGCCGGCGACAGCGGCACCGCGTTCCGAGCAGCCCTCGAGTCGACTGGGCTGAAACTGGCTCGGGGCGACCGGAGTGATTTCGTCGTCGTCGATCAGGCCGGGGGTGTGCATGATCTTGGCCGCTCGCTCGCGGCTGCGGCCAAAGCCGAAGGAGTAACGCTCGGGGCGCGGGGCGCCCGCGGCGCGATCCGCGCCAGGCTCGGGGACATCGACCCGCAGGCGTTGGCGTCCATCGCCGAGGTCCGGCAAGAACGCCAAGCAAGCGAGGCCGCAAGATGGCAGGCAGGAAATGCCCACGCCGTCACGAGCGAAACACGCCGCCCACCCCGCGCCAGAGCCGAAGGCGCCGACGCGCTCCAGACGTTATTGGAACAGCGCGCAGTTTTCACCGACAGCGAGCTTCGCCGGGCCTGCCTTAAGGCGGCCGGTGGCGATCAGGCCAAGGGCGATGCCCTATACCAGGCCCAGCGTGCCGGTCTGATCACACTGCAGGCCGGCGCCAACCCGCGATACACCACCTCGCACTCCTTCACCGCCGAGCAGAGGATTGTCAGGCTGACGGAAGCAGCGGCGGCTTCGCGCCGCTTCGCCATGGCCGAGAACGACGCTCAGAGAGCCATCGATCGTTGGCATGAAAAGCTTCACGCCGAACTGAAGGCCGCTGGCAAGGCGATTTGGAGTCTGAAGGGAGAACAGGTCGCCGCCGTCCGCGACATGCTCAGCGGCGCCGACATGGTGTCGATCCAGGGCAGAGCCGGGACCGGCAAGAGCACCATGCTCGACTGTGCGCAGTATGGTCTTGATGCCGCCGGCCATCGGGTCGAAGGCGTTGCCCTCTCGGGCAAGGCCGCAACCGGTCTTGCCGAAATCGGCATCAAAGGCGCGCGCACCATCCATTCCTGGGTCGCGCGGTTCGACCGGCAGGCCGCTTATGCCACCGCGCAGACGACCGGCAATCTCGACGCCGACTACGGCGACACCACCGTTCGAGCCGACCTGCTGGCCAGCCTGGATCGTTGGCAGGCCAAGGAAGCCGGAAAGAAATCTCCGTCACAGCAGGTGCTTGAGCGCATCGCGGCTCACCGGGCCGAGATTGAGGGAAAGGCCGCTCTGTCCGCCCAAGCCGAGCGGTGGGTCGATCAGCAGATCGCACGCCAACTCGCCGGCCGAACTGACTCCCGCACCGTCTTGTTCGTCGACGAGGCCGGCATGGCGGGTCACCGGCTGACCGCCGACCTGCTCTCCCGCGCCCGCTCAGTCGGTGCGAAGGTAGTCATGGTCGGCGACGAGCAGCAGCTGCAGCCGATTGAGGCCGGAGCAGCTTACCGGGTGATCAACGAAGTTCTGGCCGAGTACCAGCAGGGGAAAATTCTCACCGAGGTCAACCGTCAGGTGGAGGAATGGCAACGCAGGGCGACCGTTGACCTCTCGACCGGCAAAAGCGAGGACGCCGAAACGGCAATCCGAGCCTATGCCGACCACGGATGTGTGACCGCAGGGATTCGCGGTGCTGACCTGTCGCCTGCCACTCTGGCCGAGGAGGCGGAAGCCGCCCTCGGCCGGGCGCTCCCCGCCGACGAGCGACGCCATCAGCAGCGCGTCGCCGAATATTATGCCGCCCGGCTCGAAGCCGGCGTGCTGTGGAGCGAGATTCAGGGCAGCGGCTCGCCTGAGCGCCACCCGCTCTACGACCAATTTTCAGCGGCGAAGGCCGCGCGGGACGACGGCGCCCGTGCCATCGCCGCCCACCTGGAAGCCGCCAAACCTTGGCTCGCGCGCTACGGCGTCGACGGCGAGGGTCTGGCAGCCGACATTCTGGCGGCCAGCGGCACGAAGCGCCAGGAGGCCCAGGATAAGGCCGACGCCACGGCGACGCAACTCGGCGTGACGGCCGCCGATCTCGCGCCGCTCGCCGACTGCCATCTGACCCTCGATCTTCGGGCGGGTGCGCGGGACGCCCTCATGAGCAGCTGGGAGCGGTCGATCACCGATCATCCCAGTGCCTCGCACCTAATTCTGGCCAGCACCAATCGCGACGTTGACCGCCTCAACGATGCTGCCCGCCCCGCGTGGCGTGCCGCCGGTCGGCTCTCGGGCGACGAACTCACCTTCGAGACCGCCGACAAGCGACCGCTGACGGTCGCGATCGGTGACCGGCTTGTCGCCGGCCGAAACGACGCCCAGCTCAAGAACGGCGCCTTCGGCACCGTCACCGCGATCACCTCCGGAAGCGACGACGCATCCCCGAGTCTCACGCTTAAGCTGGACGGCGGCGGCGAGGTCGAGATCGATCTCTTGAAATACACCCACCTCGACTACGGCTACGCGTCCACTGTCCATAAGAGTCAGGGTGCGACCGTTGACAACTGTTGCGTGCTGTTCTCCGGGCTGATGGACCGGCACACGCTCTATGTGGCGCTCAGCAGGCACCGAGACACAGTGTCGGTCGTCGCATCGTCTGCCGACGCGCCGACCGTCGACTCAATCATCGCCGCTGCCGGGCGGGCGCGGGCGGCCGAGGCCATCCGCGACTACCTCGCCGAGGCGGACCAGAGCGCGCCCGCTTCGCCAGCGAGCGTCAAGGCGTTCCTGACCCGCGACGATCGCCAGCAACTGCACGACCTTGGTCTTCGCCGCGCCGAAGTGGCCGAAATTGGCCCGGAGGAAGCCCAGGCGATCCTCGAAGCCACATCGCCCGAAACGCGGGCGAACGCGCTCGCCGCCTTCCGGCGCCGCATCACCCCCCAATCTGTCCACCAAGAAGGAGCCTCGCATGAGCCCACACCCGCCCGTCCCGGACCTACTGGAAAGCCGCTCTCCTGTAATCAGCGAATTGCCAGAGACGATTGTCCACCCGAGGCAAGAAATTGTCTGCGGCAGCTGCGGGAACTGCCAGTGGACCGCCACGACGAAAAGCTTGCAGGGCTTCTGCAGGATCACTTACAGCGTGATTTGGTCAACACAGGAGCCGGGCGACATCGTTTCGTGCAGCCACCTGATCTTTCCAGAGACCGAACCGACTGCACGCCTACCCTAACACCTACTTTAAATGGAGAAGATGCAATGCCCGCAGCACTTGATCCGGCCTTGGTAGCCGAGGCTTCCGAGGCCATCCAAACCTTCGAGAAAGCTGATCAAGTTTTTCATGACACCAATAGTGACATTTATGCGCGATGGCGTGCTGCAAGCGACATTGACCAGTCCGCGAGGGCGTTTATGTGGGCGGACCCGCGTGCAGCCGTTGCCAAAGCCGAAGGAGTCTACGATAAAATCATGCAGACCCACGACGAGGCGTCGAAGTTCCTAAGCGAGACACCGTTCAGTTTAATCGACGAATATTTGTACGGTCAATCCAGCGAAGACCGATCAGACGGGTATTACAACGACGAAGTTGATATCGATCTTGCCGATGACTTTGATTATCCATCCGTGACGCCAACAGAAACGTTGGCGGCGCAGGACCATGACAGGGGGCTCCTCGCGGAGAAACCCTCCGATTGGGCATCAGAACTTGCTAAGGCTCCTGAGCCACTAATGGCCGCCGCCACCGCCTGGAATTATATCGGTCGCGCTCATCAGTCGGTTATCGCCGA
Organism: Alphaproteobacteria bacterium; assembly: GCA_015233585.1. Classification (GTDB taxonomy): domain Bacteria; phylum Pseudomonadota; class Alphaproteobacteria; order Rhodospirillales; family Rhodospirillaceae; genus JADFXL01. Next base: position 8,753 of record JADFXL010000108.1, read on the forward strand.
CATCAAGACCGAGGCCGCCCAGATCAATGTTGCGCTCACGGACGGCGCGACCCTGCGGGACACGGGGGCAAAGATCGACCAGCCCCACGGCAACCTAACCAGGACCGCCGCCGATGTCATGGCGCTTGCTGCTGCGGCCCGCGGCTGGAAATCGGTCAACCTCACCGGCACGTTGGATGAAAAGAAGGCTCTGACGGCGTTGGTTGTTGACGGTCAGGCCAGTGCGGCGGCCATGACCTGAAACGGAGACACCTCGTCGCCCTGCCGCTCGACCATCCGGCGCCAGCCGAGATAATTGGACAGGTATTTGGTG
>JADFXL010000109.1 GCA_015233585.1 Alphaproteobacteria bacterium
CTTCCAGTCCCTCCTGGTGAATGGCGATCAACGCGCGGCGCAACGCCAGGTCATGGATCAGATGGCCGTAGTCGATGGCCTTGATGATCGCGGCCCCTGGATGGATCAGCTCCAGCGCATAGCGGAACCCGCCCACGGCGGCCAGGGCCGGGTCACTGTCCAGGAACGGGCGCAGGGTGATGGGATCGGCGCGCTCGCCCCGGTTGATGAGGGTGGCACACAGGCTGAACATTTTGCGGTGAACGTCCACGGCAAAGTGCTCCGGCCGGAGAAACGCGGCCACGGTCTCAAAGGAACGGTTGTTGAGCAGGATCGAACCCAGAAGCGCCTGCTCGGCCTCCTCGTTGTAGGGGAGATGGCGGGTCACTACGCCACCCTGCTCCGACTTTTTAGGCATTGACGTTTCCCGTCCTGGCGGCCTTGGTGCGGCGGGAGGGGGGTGGCGTCCCGGCGTCTTTCCTGGGAGAGCGGAACTCGTCTTCCCACAGGGAGCGGAACGTGTGCGGATAGGGCCGCCTGGCCCTGATCCGGCGCGGGATGCCGTAGAGGAACCCGTGCGTCCGGTTGGCGCCCTGGCATAGCTCCACCGTGCCGGCATCATAGCGGATTTGAGCGGCTTCAATGGCGCCGGGGCTGATCTCGTGCCAGCTCGTGTCGTGGGAGCCGGTGCCGGAGATATCCCGGAGGCGCACCGCCACCACATAGGCCGCCAGTTCCGGCCGTGCGGGATCGCCCATCATCTCAAAGTTTTCTGAAGTCATGAAAAAGTCCTCACCTTCGCTCGGAAGGCCCGCCCTCGGCGCGCCATGTCCAGACATGATTTGCCCAGTTCGGACATTAATGTCAAGCATGAAACTAGAACGCCTGGCCAAAACGACGATCACGGACACGATGCGTCCGGCATGGTTCGTTCGCCCCTTGACAAAATGCGTCCTTTGTGGACATATTGCCGCCGCGTCGGTCCATTATGGCCGTTACCGGGGAGAAGTTGAATGAACGAGATCTTGCACGGGATGAACCGCCCCGCCACCCCCAATGCGGAAAGCCTGCCCCCACTCCTGAACGTCGGCGGGCGGGTGACGGTGCTGGCACGGGGCGACGGCGTGATCAGGGGGCGTACGGTCGATCCCTGGCGCGGCATCCGCTACGAGGTGCTCCTGGATGACGGCGAGCGGGTAAGCGTTTTCGGCCATCAGGTCTTTCCGGCCCCGGTTCCCACCACCACCGCGCCGGAGCCGAACCGTTCCTACCCCGCCGCGTGGCACGAAGCTCGCCGCCTGGGGGTTGGCGGCTCCGATGCCGGGCGCATTCTGAGCGGCGACTGGCTGGGGCTGTGGCGGGAGAAGACCGGGCGCACCCCGCCGGAAGACCTTTCCGCCAACCTCGCCGTCGCCATGGGCACGTTCACCGAGCCGCTCAATCGCTACTGGTTCACCCAACAGACCGGCGTTGCGGTGACCCCCGTCTCCGAGGCCAGGGTCCACCCCCAGCATCCCTACATGCGGGCCAACCTGGACGGCCTGTGCGGCGACGGCGCCGTGTTCGAGGCCAAGCACGTCAATGCCTTCGCCAGGGACGACGAAGTTCTTGCCCGTTACTTCCCCCAGCTCCAGCATTACCTGGCGGTGACGGGGGCGCACCTGGCGCGGCTGTCGGTGTTCTTTGGCTCCAACAAATGGGCCTCGTTCGAGGTCGCGCGTGACGAGCGCGCCATCCAGGATCTGATATTGCGGGAAGCCCGGTTCTGGGACTACGTGGCGCGCGACGAAGCCCCCCCGAACCAGGGTTCGGCGTCGTTCCGGGTCGAGATCGGCCCCCGGCGGGTCGCGGACATGACCGGGTGCAATGCATGGGCCGGCTTCGCCTTTGACTGGCTGGAACACCGCGACGCCGCCGGAAAATTCGACACCGCCGCCAAGGGCCTGAAGACCCTGGTCGAGCCGGACGTAAAACAGGCCAGCGGTTACGGTGTCCTCGCCAGCCGCTCCAAAAGCGGCTCCATCAGCCTGAAACCCGCCTCCCGGCAGCGGTCGTCCGCCTCCGTTGCCGCCTGTTTCTGAGAATCCCGAGGGGAGATACCCATGTTGCAGATAACCGCCGCCGGCCGCCTGGGCCAGGATGCCATCCTGAGCATCGCCCGGAACGGGGAGAAAGTCCTGAACTTCACCCTGGGCGTCACGTCGGGGGCGTGCCCATGGCCAGAGTCACCGGACGCGTGCCTCTGGCCGGGCCCCCCCAGGACGGCACGTCGGGGGCGTGCCCATGGCCAGAGTCACCGGACGCGTGCCTCTGGCCGGGCCCCCCCAGGACGGCATGGGTGGAATGCTCGTTGTGGGGTTCCAGGGCCTTGCTGTTCGAATCCCACCTGCGCAAAAATACCAATGTCACCGTCACCGGCGCCGCCGCCGTCCGTCCGTTCGAGAACAAGGGCCGTCCGGCGATGACCCTCACTTGCCGGGTGTCGGAGATTGCGCTACATAACCATGGATAAACCCGAATCACGGAGTCCCCATCGTGAGCAGCCCCCACCCGTTCAACCCGACGATCCTCCGGGAATACGACATTCGCGGCATTGTCGGCACCACACTGTTCGAAGCCGACGCCCTGGCGATCGGCCAGACCTTTGGCACCATGGTGGTGCGGCGCGGCGGAAACATGGTGTGTGTCGGCTATGATGGCCGGCTGAGTTCCCCCCTCCTGGAAGCCGCGTTGGTGCGGGGGCTGGTAGCCACGGGGCTGGAGGTGCGGCGCGTGGGCCGGGGGCCGACGCCGATGCTGTATTTCGCCGCCCATCTCCTGGAGGCGGACGGCGCCATCATGGTAACCGGGTCGCACAATCCGCCAGACCACAACGGCTTCAAGATCGTATTGGGCGGCAAGCCGTTCTTTGCCGGACAGATCCGCGAGCTGGGGCTGCTGGCGGCCCAGGGCGGGCTGGAGGAACGGGACGGCGGCAAAGCCGTGGACGAGCCGGTAGCCGCCGGCTACCTCGACCGTCTGCTGGCCGATTACGACGGGGACGGGGGCGGGGGCCGGCCGCTGACGGTGGTGTGGGACTCAGGCAATGGAGCGACGGGAGATATCGTCCAGACCCTGATCCAGCGGCTGCCGGGGCGGCACGTTCTGTTGAACGGCACCATCGACGGCACCTTTCCCGCCCATCATCCCGACCCCACCGAGCCGGAAAACCTGCGGCAGCTGATCGCGGCGGTGACGGCGGAAGGGGCTGATCTCGGGATCGCCTTTGACGGCGACGGCGACCGCATCGGCGTCGTGGACCAGACGGGCCGCATCCTTTACGGCGACCAGATACTGATGTTCCTGGCCGAGGAAGTCCTGGCCACCCATCCCGGCGCCCCGATCCTGGCCGATGTCAAGGCCAGCCAGAGCCTGTTCGACCACATCGCCCGGCTTGGCGGCCAGCCGGTCATGTGCCGCACCGGCCACTCCATCATCAAAACCCAACTGGCCGAATTGAAAGCGCCGCTGGCCGGGGAAATGAGCGGCCACATCTTTTTCGCCGATCGTTATTACGGTTTCGACGACGCGCTCTACGCCGCGATCCGTTTTCTGGGGATGGTGGCGCGCTGGCAGGGTCCGACGCTGGCGGAACGGGTGGCGGCTCTGCCCAGGGTGTGGAATACGCCGGAGCTGCGCATCGACTGCGCCGAGGATCGTAAATTTGCCATCGTCGCGGCGGTACGGGACCGCCTGGCCGCTACGGATTTCCAGGTGACGACCATCGACGGCGTGCGGGTTGCCACCCCCGACGGCTGGTGGCTTTTGCGCGCCTCCAACACCCAGGCCATTCTGGTGGCGCGGTGCGAGGCAAACTCGGAAGCGGGACTAGTGCGGCTGCAGGCCATCCTCCAGCACGAGCTGGCCGGTTTCGGGCTTTCGCTGCCGGGGTGAGCGGGATTCGGCTATTTCACAATCGCGCTTGAACTGGCCGGTGCGTTCAACCTTCCTCATGAAGTTCGTCCATCAACGCTTCCAGGCTGTCGAACCGGGGCAGACCGCCTCTGCGGGCTTCTTTCATCGCTTCGATGGTGTTGGCGTTTGGGATCAACGGCTCGAACGGCAGGGCCTTTTCCTGAGCAATTCTGGTTAGCAGCAGCCGCACCGCATCGGACACGGTAAGCCCCATTGCGGCCAGAACGGCCGCCGCTTCTTCCTTTATGGCACCGTCAATACGGGCTTGTACGAGCTGATTCGCAGCCATGGCCGTTTTTCCTTGCCTTATACATGTACGACAATGCAATGCAGAAACGCTTGTTGCGCAAGTCGGGTCGCACACCATCGGGGCAAACCCTATTGCTCCAACCCCCGTCCGGGTCTATGCTCCTGGCGCTTCAGGGTCTTCCAGGGGGACATCTGCGGAGGCGTGTTATGCCGGCAAAGCCTAACGTCAGGGATGTCGCCAGATTCCTTTCTACCGTCAAGGGCTTCAAATCTCTGGTGGGGACGGATCTTGAGCGTCTTGCCCAGAATGTTGATACCCAAACGCTGCCGGCAGGTTCCTACCTCATCCACAAGGATGCCGAGGGTGACAGTATGCATGTCATCCAGAGCGGCGAGGTGGAAATCCAGGTACGCGATCCCGACGGCTCCATGAAGCTGACGGTGTTGATGACGCGCGGCGCCATTGTCGGCGAGTTTGCCCTCCTGACCGGGAAAAAACGCACGGCGGACGTTGTCTGCCTGACGGAAGTCGTCACCTGCGTGTTCCGGCGCGAGATGTTCCTTCCGGTCATCCGGGCCAACCCGTCCCTCGCCCAGTTCCTTACGGAAATCCTCATGGAACGGATTGCCGAGGATCGTTCGTTGAAAAAGGTCGGCAACTACCAGTTGGGGCGGCAATTGGGCCGGGGCGCGACCTCGACCGTATACGAAGCCACCCACAGCACCCTCTCCCGCCAGGCTGCCGCGAAAATGCTCAGTCACAGTCTGGTCTACGATCAGGCATTCCTGGAGCGGTTTGTCCAGGAAGCCTTGATTATCGCGGAACTCGATCACCCCAATATCGTTCACGTCTATGACCTGGAGGAAGCCCACGGAACCCGGTTCATCATCATGGAGATGGTGAATGGCCGCAGCCTGGATGCCGTATTGGCCGAGCGGGGAAAGTTCACGCCGGACGAGACGATCCACATCATCGGCCAGATCGCCGCCGCGTTGTCCTATGCTCACTCGCGCGGCATCATCCACGGCGATATCAAACCGGCCAATTGCACGCTTTCCCCGGATGGTCATCTGAAGCTCCTGGATTTCGGAGTCTCCCACCGGGCGGGTCTGGGAAAGCGGGCCGACCTTTGCGGGACGCCCGCCTACATTGCGCCGGAGTTGATCCGTGGCATGGAAGACGACGGCCGCAGCGACATCTATTCCCTTGGCGCCATGGCTTTCAAGCTGGTGATGGGGCGGAATGTCTTTCTGTCCGACTCGGTGGACAAAGTGCTCGCGGCCCATCTGACCGAAACGCCGCCCGATCCTCTGCGGTTATGCCCCGATATGCCGTTGAACCTGGCAACCTTCATCCGCAGCAGCCTGATCAAGGATCCGGACCGGCGGCTCACGGATTGGGAACAGATCCTCAACCTTCTGGACGTTACCCCGGCCTCGGCGGCTCCGGCCACGCTGGTCTCGAAATCGTATCAGGGAAAGGCGGGGACGGAGGCGGTGATCGTCAGCTATCCGGCCAGCCGACGCAACGATGTCACGGACGTTCTGGCGATCCTGACCCGACTGGGCGCAACGGTGCTGCCGTTGCGGGACACCGAGAGGCCGAATGCCGGGACTCCGGCGCCGGAGATCGAGGACGAGGTTGACCGGACGCGGATTGAGGTTCGGCCCGGCAAGGGGGCCGGCAAGGAGGGGTGACGGGCGGGGGCGGAAGTTCAGGACATGAAATCGTCAGAACAGGCTCGGCTGTTGGGCACCCCGGAGAACGGGGCATGATGTGGTTGCCGCCAGTCGGACCTGCTCAAGATTGGCATCACCGGTATCCCTGCTTCTCTTCAGTTGCAAGGCGCCGCGCTTGAGCAACTGGACATTCCCGGCGGCCTCGTCCATGCTTTCATATACCGCGACGAACAGGGGCTTGCCGGCGGCAAGCGTGCGGAGACCGGCATTGAGCGTCCCGCCAGTCGGACCGGCCTCGATCACGATCATTGCCCGGCTGAGGGCGATGATGACCTCATTGCGGCTCATGGCCCGAAACGTCTGCCATCCCGCCGAAGGCTCGAACTGGCTGACGACCAGCACCCGTGACCAATCCCACACGGGCCGAAGCTCCCGTCGCACCCGGAAGTGGTCAACGCCCTCCGGCAGAACCAGGATGGTCGTCCCCCCGGCCTGGAGAGCGGCGCGATGGGCGACGGCATCAACGCCAGCCGCATTGCCCGAGATCACCGTCAGTCCGAGCGCGGCGGCCCGGATCGCACATTCCTGGGCGGTTTGCAGCCCCTTCTCACTGGCCTTGCGGGAGCCGCAAAATCCGACCCCCGGCAAATCGAGCAGGGCAACGTTCCCCATCACCGACAAGGGGGGCGCCTTGTTTCCCAAAGCCGTACTCACGGCCGCCGGATACGAAGCCGACTCCGGGAGGAGTTGAGAGACCCTCGTCAGATCACCCATAGCACCCTCCATACCATGTTCCCCTGTGTCAGGGGAGTATACCATACGATTGGTTATCGGTATCGCGTAGTGTCTTGACCGCGCATAATCCGTAAATCTCTCCGGCACCCGCCGCCCGCAAACGTGATGCCACGAACTGAAACGTCGTGCCCGACTGATATTTGTCGTCGAGCAGGATGATTGAAGGGGCGCCAGTCAGCTTCGGTTCAAAGGTGAGGCCAGCGGCTTCCCAGGCATCCCACTTCTTGTCCACGGCCAACGTCTTGACGGTTCCCTTCTCCCCCGTGTAGCGAAAGAGGTTGGTAAGATCCTGACGGTCGGACTGCTTGGCGATCTGACTGGCGAGGGTCGAAGGTAGGTCATAGAGCTTGTCGGGGCGTGGTGGGACGCCCGCAACACATTTCGCGTCGCGAAAAAACGGCAGGTTGGTGATGGCCTCAAGGTAATATGCGACCAGTTGATTTATGGCGTCTTCGTCTGGCTGTTCCTTCGCCCTGGCTTCAAGGGCACCTAACGGCGTGTACTGGCCGCTCTGATTGTCGGTGAGATTCAGATCGAGAGCCACCGACAAATCAAGGCAATCCCGTAAGAAATGGCGTGTTCCCTGGCGCTTGACCCATGCCTGGATCCGATTGAATTCATCTTCGAACTTGATGGATCGCCAAAAGTTCCCGTAATTAGAATTGTGAAAAAGGCTAAGTCGGGTGTCCGCCGTGAAGATCCGTTGAACGGTTTCCTTGAATGGAACGGAGAAATTGCCAACATATTTCGTGCACTTCGAGCGCTTCGGTTGATCCTTGTGTGTATAAGCGAACGAAATTCGATGCGCCCCCTCCAAGCTCCGCTTGGCCGCAACCCCTTCCTTGGTAATAAATTTCAATTCCGCCATCTCCGCTTTCGATATCGATTATGGTCTCTCTGGAAGAAGGTTTTTCCCGACCAATATGAGAAGACGCCCGGATGACCCCAGAGCGGGACAGTCTCATACCCCCCCCTTCCCGCTTGTTGGGAAGCTCAACAGGGCCCACGCCTGGGATCCCGAATCCTGGCCAGAGTCTCAAGTTGAGAGGCCGCGGGCCGGGAGGCGGCATGGTCGTCGTTCGCAGGCAACTGGACCTCCGCCGGAATCAACGCCTGGACAATTTCTCCGAATCGGGTGGTGAGATCGATCATTTCCCTGAGGACGGCCAGGGCCACCCGCTTTTCCGATTCGTTCCTATCCATTCTCCTTACTCCATGCCGTGGGGACGCATCGCCGGTTGTTTGAGATCGGGCAGCACCATGGTGGTTGTCCCCATGGCCGCTACAGCACGAACCATCTCCCGGGCCTGGGTAACGGCATCCCGTACCGGCCCTTGCAGGGCATTGATTCCGCCGGCGATTTCAACGCACCCGTCAATCTTGTCCATGTGGAAGGCCAGGATGGCGCCAGCATCAACGGGCATTCCATACTTGCCGGACAGGACGTGAGCACAATAGCCAATCACCCGTTGCGCCGCAAGCGTTGACAGTGCGCCGGCACTGCGAACAATCGCTGACTTAAGGCAAAGCAGACGATGAAGCTGGCGCGCGTCACACCCGTACCTTTCCACACGCGTGTTGGCCAACGCGACCAGATTGAGCAGGCGCTCGGAGGCCACAGCGATGCGGCGGTAGTGGGATGGCGGCCTTCTGCCCTCCTCGCCCAAGCTCCCCTGACCGGCCAGACCCGTCTGAGATACCCGACAGGACATCCCATCGACCTGCGCCGCGATCGACCAGGCACCCTCGATCACCATATCTGTCTGGTGTTTGGCGGACTGATCCCAGAGTTTCTCTATCGTGACCCCATTCATCTGCGCAATCATGACCTTATCAATATCGCAGATATGGACGACGAGCCATTCGTACAGGAATGTCAACAGTTCCTGGCGTATGTCCGGGTCTTCCGCCGCCTGCACACGGAATTTTCTGAATTCGTGCGCAATCTGGGTATGGGCGTGTTTGTGCTCGTCTTTGTCTTGGTAGTCAAAACTGTCCATTATCTTTTCTTCGAGCGCAAAATGCTCGACGATATGCTCGCTCAACTGTGTCAGGCAAAGCGTCGCGACGGCATGGCCATCCGCCCCGGCGTCTGCGTTTCGCAAATTCTCCAGGCAATCGATGATCTTTTGATGATCCTGGTCGACATCGTCCCTGCCCGTCGCAATCGCCGCTGACCACTCGAAAGCGTAAGAGATCTCGGCTTCCTTCATCGCAGGCCGCCTCGCCGTTTGCATGGCTTGAACTCCCCGTCTCCCAACCCCTTTTTTTGGCTCATCGGCCAGGGTCTTCAACTATAGAGACTGACATAGCGGCGGCGTGAGGGGAACTGGGGCTGAATACGTGAGACTCTCCCCGTATTTCACCACAGGAGACCCCGTTT
>JADFXL010000010.1:0-11477 GCA_015233585.1 Alphaproteobacteria bacterium
AATCTCTTCGCGCACTTGTGCGGGGGCCAACTTTCCCAGTTCCGTTGGATCTACCGAGTTGATCAGATCATTGAAGATGGCGATTTTGATATCGGCCATTCTTTGATCCATTTCCATGGCGCGACCCTGAGCCGGGGGCGGGACCGGAAGTGGGGCAGACTCTCCCTTTATTGGCCCCTCGGGCTTTGGTGCCGGTCGGGACTCGGGATGGGTCGACACAAGGCGATCCGTTTCCCGGCGGCCAAACAGGGCTATTTTTTGAGCCATTGCCATATCCCCTGTCCCTTCCTGGCGGCAGCTTTGCCAACATTGGGGGACTTGCCCGCGACCCCTTGGGCCAGCAGCGCGAATGCCTGAGCGACGCGATGAGTCTTGACGCTTTCGCCGATCATCTGGCCAGCATTGCTGGCCTCGCCGAACAGGGCCGGCTCAAAGGGAATACTCAGCGCAGGGATAAGCCCGATCGAGTCCTCGAAATCCTTGGCGGCGAGCTGGGTTTTTTTGCTGGCATCGACCTTGTTCAGGACAAGTTTCGGTTTGGCGGCCCCGCCCCGGCTGGAAACCAGGAGATCGAGCAGGGTCTTGCAATCGCGTAACGATGCAAAATCCGGCTGGGCCGTGAGGATCACCTCATCGGCGGCAGCCAGGCACTGTTTGGTCCAGTCGGTCCACAGATGCGGGAGGTCAAGCACCACGAAGCCGGCGAGCCGCTGCGCCAGATCGACCAGAAGTTCGATACCTTCGGGCGTAACGGTCGTACTGGTGCTGCAAACACCCGCCGAGGCGAGGATTCGCAGATTTTCGTCGTAGTCAACCAGACAACGCTCCAGCAATACCTCGTCAAGGCGTTCGGGATATTGCAGGGCGTCGGCAACGGTTTGTTTGGCTTCAATATTGTAGGCGAGGATCGAGTTGCCGAAAGCCAGATCCAGGTCAAGGTAGATAACGCCCTCCCCCAGATACTGACCAAGCTGCCAAGCGGTATTCTGAGCCATACACGATGCGCCGACGCCGCCCCTGGCACCCCAGAAAGCCACCAACCGACCACGCGGCGCGGTGCGGGCATCGCTGAACAGGCCGGACACGCTATCGGTCAGTTGACGTGCGCTGAAGGGGTGCGGAAGGTATTCGTTGACGCCTCGCGCCAGCAGGGTGCGATAAAGATAAATGTCGTTCCGCCCCCCTACGATCATCACCTGTGTCTTGGCATCGCACACATTGGCCAGCTGGTCGAGTTGGGTGAGCAATGATTCCGGGTCTTCCGCCTCGACGATCACCAGTTGTGGCGTTCCCTGATCGGCATAATAGGCAATTGCAGCCGGCAACCCGCCCTCCCGGACCGACATCCGGCATCTGGCCAATTGCTGAGAGGCTTTGGCCTCCTGCAATAACACGGCGGTTGAGGAGGTGGCGGAAAAGGCGTCAATGGTCAGGCGGTGGAGCATTGCGATCCCTCCCCAGGCTCAGTGGCCGACCGTGCTGGTGGAGCCAGCACTGAGGCTTTCCTGGGCGGAGCCGGTGGCGACGCCGCGCCCATATTTGTCGAGCACGTCCGCCGAACGGATGCCATACCGCCCGCTGGCTTCCTGCGCCCGAATCAGATCCGCCGGATTTTGCACCATGGCCGCGCGGTTACGTTGCAGCGCACACCCCCAATTGCTGTTCGGGGCATTGTCGTAATCGGGATTGAGACCGCGTTCGAACAGGCCACATTCCGGCAGACGCGCCACCCATACCGGAATGTCGATGGTTGCCTCCTCCGCCCTGGCGGTTCCGGAAGTGGGGGCAAGGATGGCGGTGATGCCCAGCCGTTTCAAAGCGTCCGCCAAACTTTGTGCGAAACCGGCATCGGGACTGGCGATGATAACCGCACCGGCGCCACGCTGAAGGGACTCGTCGGCGAGACGGCGCAGACGATCCTGGTCGGAAGCCGGTAACGTCCGTCCATCCGTGGGACGATCAAACGAGGCGTGCAATTGGCGTTGTTCGACGGTAATCGGATGCCCGAGCCGGTAATCCTGGTCAGCCAGATCGGCAGCACAGGCCCCAAGCAGGGAGGATAGGAGAATGATCGGCAAAAGCCGGATGAAACGGGTAATAAACATCGCATTCTCCTTACTGAACGATATAGCCGTAAGGGCCCTGGAGTTGCGGCGGGATGGCCGCAGGGGCCTTGCTGCTCCGCGTGTAGGTGTCTTGCAGCCGGCCGAGGAGGAAACGTTTGACATCGGAACTGGGGGCAAAGCCGTCGGTGGGTGTCACCAGGCTGTCCTGGTGTTCGGTTGCCCGCACGATGTAGGCCGACAGGATCACCACCAGTTCGGTTTCGTTGCGCTGAAAGCTGTCCGAACGAAACAGCCGGCCCAGAACGGGTAAATCCATGGCCCCCGGCAGGCCGGCAATGTTGCTGGTGATGTCGTTTTGCAGCAGACCCGCGATCATGATGCTGCCGCCCGAAGGCAGCTCGACGGTCGAGCTGGCGCGCCTCACGTTGAAGGCGGGCACGGAGGTGCCGTTGCCGATGGCCGTGGCATTGGCGGTGTCGATGGAACTGACCTCGGTGCTCATTTTCAAACTCAACCGGCCAGGGTCGAGGACGATCGGGGTAAAGCCCAACAACACACCGTAGGGTTTGAATTCCACGGAAATCGCACCATTGATTTGCGAAATGGGGATCGGCAATTCGCCTCCCGCCAGCATGGTGGCGGTTTCGCCCGAAACCGCCGTCAGATTCGGCTCGACCAGCGTTCGGATCAATCCCTGATTTTCCAGCAGATTAAGATTGGCGGCCAGCGACCCGATCCCCAAAGAGGCTGCCCCGAAAAGCGCGCCGGACGAAGCATTGGACAACCCGACGGTCGATAACGTCGAACCAGCCCCCGGTGCCCGGAGGCCAACGCCCAACTCCTTCAAAACGGTCCGCTGGACCTCGGCCACTTTGACATGCAGAAGAACCTGCTGATCGTTTCTTACCCGTAACAGGTTGACCAGGTTGGCATCGGTGGCAACAAAACGCCGGGCCAGCGTTTTGGCAAGATTGGCAGCGGCATCGGTTTTCACCGTGCCCGTCAAATAGAGGCTGTCATTCACCGCCTCAACGGCCAGCGCCGTTTCGTCAGGCAGGAGCCGGTGCAGGGTATCGCGCACGGCGGTGGTATCAATCGTGATATTGACCAACAGGCGGCGGATGGTGAGTCCCTGCGCATCCAGCAACATGATATTGGTTTGGCCGGCGGCGCGTCCGACAATGAAGACCTTGCGGCGTGAATGCACGATGACATCGGCCAGGTCGGAATTGCCAATAATCACGTCCTTGAATTCGTCCGGCATGTCCATTTCGATAGTTTGGCCAGCCGCCACAGTGACAATTTCCGCCAGCGGCAGCTTGGCCGCTGGGTTGACTGACGCGGAGATGCCGTTGCCGTTGAGGACGCTGACCATCTTGCTGGCTGAGTTGTTCATCCCTTGGGCTGGCAGCGCAACGCACAACCCAAGGAGTAACGCGAGGCTGGGTTTCATAATCATTTCTTGAATTCCTCTTCGGACACGGCCCCGGCGCGATTGACATGCACCACCGTGCCCTTTGAACGCAGAACAACGCCGCTCGCCTCCGGGCTGTTCGCCTCCGGCCTGCTCGCAAGCAGATTGCGAAGCGCGCTGCTGATTTCCATGTCCCCAGAAAATCCAGCCGCCAAAGTGGCTTGATCGTTCGTATCTTCTTTGCCATGCAGAACAAGTTGCAGGGTGCCCAGCAGGCTGGCGACGGTCAAAATCTCAACCTGGGCTGGTGACACCTCAAGGGTTGCCGTTTTGCCTTGAACCGCGCTCCCCTCGGCATTGCGCGCAATTTGCTGGTCGATGGCCAGGACACGGATGTCCTTTAAAATCGTTTCAGCAGCGTAACGGAGCAGCTTGTCCGTGGGGGGAGGCCGCCGACCTTCAAGGGTGTGGGACAAATCAGCGGCCACGACAACATCGACGTGGTCGCCCGGCGTGACGAAACCCGACACGGCGCTGGGATTACTGATAGCAATCGACATCGCCCGCATCCCAGGAGTCAGCATCGCAGCCATCAGGCCGACATTGTCGCGCTTGGCGGTGGCCTCGGCGGTAAACGGCTCGCCCTCACGGAGGAGGCGGCGGACAATCTGGCCAGCAAAGGCCGCCCGCCCGTCCTCTGTCCCTTTGCGAACGATCAAGTGCGGCGAAAACAACGAGGCCGGCCAGCGGTCATAGCGCAAATCGTCGCTTTGCACGGTATTGCCGGTGGCCATGGTGCGGGCTGCCACCATCACTTCAATGGCCTGCGGCACTCCGTTTTGTAGCGCGATGCTTTGCTTATCGAGCCAGAGTTTGCTCAACATGGCGGTCGCTCCCGCCGCCAGCACCGCGATAATCAGGAGAACGACACCGGGTTTCATCGCCAGGTCACTCCGATCCACCAGTCGAGGCCACCGGCGGCGATTGCCAGTCCATAAGGAATCTGGCGGCTGCGTAGGGAGGTGGCCAGCGGAAGAACCCGGATCAGCATCGCGGCACACGCCAGAACGCATCCCGCCGCCGACATCACCACCAGGAAGCGTGACAAGCCGTTCAACCCGATCCACAGCCCTACCGCTGGCAGCAATTTGGCGTCGCCGCCGCCCCAGAGCCGGCCTGCGAACAGCACGATGCTTATGGCGAATAACGAGGCGGCAACAGCCGCATGGATCCACCAGTCATGCACGGTAAAACCATCCAGAATGGCAACCGGCGGAAAGCTTGCGAGCAGCAAAAGGGGTATGCGATTGGGAATACGAAAGCTGCGGAAATCGGAAATGGCCGCATCCAGCAAACCGACAACGAATGTCACGCTGAAGATACTGGCGATAAGATAAACAGGATTTTGCACGGCATTCATCGGCGTCAATTCCCAAACGATGTTGGACGACGTAAAATTGTCTGGTTATTATGAGATGGCGGCAATCAGTGCGGGTCTGAAAGAATAATGGGCGCATCGACAGGCAATGCGCCCATTATGTGGTTCAGATTTGATCGTGATTACAATTTGCCGGCGATCGTCGTGAAGGTCGTCGCCAAGTTGGTGCCAATTGTGGTCAGCGCAGTAACCGCAACAACGGCGATCAGCGCGGCGATCAAACCATATTCGATAGCGGTGGCCCCATTTTCATCGGTGGTGAAATGGCGGATCATCGTACGAGCGTATGTAAGCATGGGTGTTCTCCGTTGCATAGTTAGGGTGGCATCCGACGATATAAAGTCATATAACGAACTTTGCCTGTTCCGCAGTTGGTTTCGTCTTGTGAAGTCCTGATGTTTGGAGAATAGACCTTCATGTCGCCGTAATATGTGAGTAGCTTCACAGTTCCATTTATTTTATTCAATGATCCTACCGACCATTTTTTGCAAGCGAGGCCGATCTCCGATAATCAGGCTCATGCCACGACGCCGGACGATGTGATCGCGGGCCAGCTCGCCGATGGCCTGCGCCACCTGCTCGCGGGTGGTTCCTGACCAGGCGGCAATTTCCTTATGGTTGGGCAAATCCCGGATAATCCATTCCTCTCCCGGCGGATTCGGCTCGGCAAGGTGCATCAATTGGGACCATATCCTCTGATTTTCGTTTTGCCCCGATATCAGGGTCACCCGCCGGTCGAGATCGCGAACGATGCGAGTCAATCGCTCCAGCACTTTCAGGCTGATAACCGGATAGGTCTGCATCAATTCCAAAAAATCCGGCCCCTTCAAGGATGCGAGAAGCGTATCTTCCAGAGCGATGACCCGCGCCGAGCGGCGCAGGCCGTCAATGGCGGCCAGTTCCCCGAAATAATTGCCAGCCGATATATCCGCCAGCGCCACATCCCGGTTTCCGGCTGCGATATTCAGAATCCGCACGCTGCCTGCGACGACGAAATAAACATCGAGCGTGTAGTTTTCACGGTCAAAGACGACATCTCCCGCCACGAAGCGCCGCCACTGACAGAGATCCTGAATGTCATGCATCGCACGGCTCGGAAGATCCGCGAACAGCGTGATGTTCCTGATGGTGGCGTCTGTCATTGGCGGTTGCCTCCGAAGTTCCACGGCGCAGTTGCCCTCAAAAGCGTTACCCCATTTCGTCACGGCGTGAAGTGACTTGCCTCACAGATCGGGATGTAAATCCGTGCGATTGAACGTGCGATACTCAGCCATGAGAATCGCCTCGATGGAATGGAAACGAAGTCATTAGGGAGCTGCCAACTTTTACGAAATATATACCTATTGAGCTACCTATGCAGATGGTGTGCAATATGACATACCCACATGCATGTATCTAACGTGTAGTGACGTCGCTGCGTCAGCTAACGGCTGGTTAATGATTTAATGATGTCGGTGTGCTATCGTCGAACTTGGTCGAAGCTTAGGTCCGTTTTGCTCCAGGAATTTGCACTATGATCAGTTCTCTCGAACAGCGCCGCGCATTACTGGCCGGGGTACCCCTGTTTGCTACGGTATCCCCTGAAATCCTGAAAGAGCTGGCCGCACGGTCGAGTACGGTGCAACTCGCCCCGCACGATTCGCTGTTTCTGAAGGGTGATGCCGGGGAGCGGCTCTATGTCGTGATATCCGGCCTGATTCGGGTTGGCGCGGTTTCCCCGGAAGGCCGGGAGGTAACGTACAGTGTCCTGGGGCCGGGAGAATTGCTGGGAGAAATCGCGGTGCTCGATGGCGGGGAACGTTCCGCCGACGCCACGGCGATGGAGGAGAGCCTGCTCCTGTCCCTGGAGCGGCGCGATATTCTTACGATTCTGGACCGTAGTCCCGCTCAGGCATTGCGTCTGATAAGCGTCTTGTGCCACCGCGTCCGGCGCGCCGACGAAATGCTGGATGATGTTGTCTTCATGTCGCTCCCCAGCCGCCTCGCCAAACATCTGCTGAAACTCGGGGAGATGAGGGGGAGCGGACAGGAAAAAGCGGGGCCGGTCGAAATTCGTTTCTCGCAGCAAGAACTGTCTGAACACCTTGCGATCAGCCGCGAGAGCGTCAACAAGGTGCTGAGTAAATGGGAAGAAGCCGGCATCGTCAAACTTGGCCGGGGACGAATTTCCGTTGTTCGCGTCGCCCTGCTCCAGGAAATCGCCTCGCCGACCTAGCGGGGAGCGGGGAAATTCATCCCGTCGCTTTGGTAAAAAATGCCCTGATCTGTGAATGGCGTCACAAGATTTCCGGGCGGTCCCTTCTATTCTGACCAAGTCACATAAGGTTCAGGCCGAAGCCGCAGGGCTATGGGGTGCGGAGACAACCGGCCCGAATGGAGGGTTTTGCCATGCCGCAACGATACAACACATCGCGGCGGTGGACATTGTTCCGCTGCTTCATCGACCGGCTCAGGGATTGTCGCGGCAACATCGCCATCATCACGGCTTTGGCCCTGCCGGCTCTGATCGGCGTAGCGGGTTTGGGGGTGGAGACGTCCTATTGGTATTATTTGAAGCGAGGGATGCAGAATGCGGCCGACGCCGCCGTCGTCGCCGCAGCCACCAACAACAGCTCCGGTTACGCGTCCGAAGCATTGGCCGTAGCCGCTCAGTACGGTTTCCAGAACGGCGTCAACCAAGTTACCATCACCGCCGCAAGCAGCTTGTCCTGCCCCTCAGGCATCAGCACCAGCCCCTGTTACAGCGTCACCATCACCATCCTGGTACCACAGTTTCTGTCCCAGGTCGTCGGCTATACCGCTGCCACCACGATCAGCAATGTTCCGTACACCCGGATCAGCTCTACCGGGATGGCGGTTTCAACGTCTCATAGCTATTGTCTTTTGGCCTTGGGCAACAGTGGGGCCGTAGGTATTCAAGGGAATGGGGCACCCTTCGCCAATCTGGCCGGATGCAGCATCATGTCGGATACGAGTGCAACTTGTAGTGGACACAATCTGAATGCCGATTACGGCGATGCTCATACGATCAATAATAATTGCGGTGTCGTCGCTAATTCCAATTACCCGAAAGTTTCCGATCCCTACGCCTATCTGACAGCAAATATCCCTGCCAATTCCTGCGGTGGAAATTACCCGCAGAAACCGGCCAAGAAACATGATCCTTCCTTGCCGGTCTCCAATCAGTGGAGCGGGGCCACGAATCTTTCCGGCAATGTAATGGTGTGTGGTGATCTTCAGTTGACCGGCAATGTCACCATCAACGCCCCAAGCGGGGCGGTTCTGGTTATCGAGAATGGCCAACTGGATACCAATGGCTATACTCTGCAAACCAGCAGCGGCTCCGTGCTAACCGTGGTTTTTTCAGGAACGAACGGAAGCTATACGCACGTTCCCACCGGCGGGGGAACTTTGAACTTTTCCGCTCCCACCTCTGGGGTATGGTCGGGTGTCGCAATCTATCAGGATCCAGCCCTGACCACCGGCGTCAACGTTACGGCGGCTGGCAATAGCCCGACCTGGGACATTACGGGGTTGGTCTATTTACCCAATTCGTCGGTCACGTTCAGTGGAGCCGTCAATAAATCCAGCAATGGGAGTTCCTGTTTTGGCCTTGTTGTTGATAATATTGTCATCAATGGTACCGGCGCAATTCTTGCTCACGGGGGCTGTTCGACGGCGGGGCTGACCTTGCCGCAGGGCGCCAGCCGCGCCCAACTGGTCTATTAGAACATGAAACGCCGCATCCTCCCCTCTGCCCTGTCAAGACGGCTGGCCCTGGACTGTGAGGGCTTGGCCGCTATCGAATTTGCCTTGGTTTCCTCAATACTCGTCTTCCTGTTAACGAACGTGATTGACCTGGGTATATACACGGCTTCCCGTATTCAGGTGGAGAACGCCGCTCAGATGGGGGCACAGGCGGCTTGGCAAACCTGTGGCGTCGGCAGTTTGCCCGCGACGATCAATTGCCCAGGTCTCGGCGCAGCCGTCGCCTTGGCGGTGCAAAGCACATCTTTGGGAACAAACGTCGCCCTGAAAAAAGGTTCGCCGTCCGAGGGGTATTACTGCGTCGATGGCACAAATTCGCTGACTTACGTAGCTGCCGTCAGTGGTAGCGAACCATCATCCTGCGCATCTGTTGGAAATTCCTCGTCGGTTCCTGGAGATTACGTATTGGTAGAGGTGAATTATACTTATGCCTCGTTGTTTCCGGGCATTACCATCGCCAGCACATTGCCTTCGTTGATGACGAAAGCGGCCTGGATGCGATTGGGGTGATGTGATGAAAGCCACCCTTCTCCGCTGCGATCAGGGCAATGCGGTCGTCGAATTCGCACTCCTGGCTCCCGTATATCTTGGAATGCTCATTGGTGCGATTTACGTGTCTCTGGTAGCCATTACTTACGTTAATCTTCATTTTGCGGTCGAAGCTGCCGCCCGTTGTGCGGCGATCCAGAAAACCGTCTGTGTCGACAGCGCGACCACACAGAGCCATGCCCAGAACCAGTTTATTGGCTTTGGCGTCACCCCCGCCTTTCACGCGACGGTGCAAGCTTGCGGCAACCAGGTAACGGGATCAACGACCCTTATCTTCCAGGCGGCAGCCTATTCGGTCACAGTTCCTCTGTCAGCGACGGCGTGCTATCCGTAGGCCGCATGGGGAAAGGTTCGCCTTCGATCTCATGGCCAACAGCAACAACCAGAGATTACTCCTCCGATTGTCATTTGGGGTCTGTGCGGGCGTGATGCCAGGAGGCACGCGCTTCTCACTCCCGCCAACGCTCCGCCGTAGCATCGTCCGTATCCTTGGCCGCAACCCAGGTGCTGCCGGACGAGGTTTCTTCCAGCTTCCAGAACGGCGCCCTGGTTTTGAGCCAGTCAATGAGGAACTGACAACTTTCCAGCGCGGCGGCGCGGTGGGTCGCCGCAGTGGCAACCAGAACGATGCGATCACCGGGTACCAGACGGCCAAAACGATGAATCAGCAGACAATCCAGCAACGGCCAGCGGCGCCGGGCCTCTGCCTCGATCGACGCCAGTTGACGCTCGGTCATGCCGGGGTAGTGCTCCAGGGTCATGGCGGTGATGTCGCCGCCATCATCCCGAACCAGGCCGATGAAGCTGGCGATCCCCCCAACGTCGCGACGATCGGCAGCAAACCCGGCCAGTTCAGCACCGACATCGAAGTCCTCGCGCTGGACCCGGATCATAGCCCACCCGTCACGGGAGGAAAAAACGCCACCTCGTCGCCGGGAGCCAGGGGCGCATCCGAACGCACGTATTCCTGGTTGACGGCAACCCGCACCAGAGCAAGATCGGCAAACGCCTCGGCGTATCCGGTGCCGCGCGTCTTCAGCCAGGCGATCAGTTCGTTGACCGAGGTGACGCCCTCGGGCGGCTGGATGTCTTCCTCGCCGATGCCGGTCTTGGTGCGCAGCCAGGCGAAATAGAGCAGCTTCATGGGCTTCGCGGGGCTGCTGCCCCGACCCTGCCCGGGGCGATGCCCCGAACCCCCTTTCTCATTAATGGGGTTCGGGGCCTAGGCCCCGAGCGGGCGCGGGCGGCAGCCCGCCTGTTCGCACATCCTGGTGTCATCGCCGTCCCAGCTTTCCATAATCCACAATAAAATCAGCAATCGCCTGAACATCGTTGAGATCGAGCAACGGCACGGCAAGGTCCGGCACCGGCCCGTCGCTGGCGACCGCAACCACATGGGAAGCGCCATCGCCGAGCCGGGGACGGCCCATGGCGGGACGGAAGACCTCGATTTTGGGGTAGGGATCCTGACGAAAGCCTTCCACCAGGATAAGATCGACCGGAGCCATGCGAGCGATCAGGGTCTTCAAGTCGGATGGTGTTTCCTCGCGGAATTCCCGGACCAGCGACCAGCGGCTGGGTGCGGCCAGCATGACCTCCCGCGCCCCGGCGTGACGATGGAGGAAGGAGTCCTTGCCGGGTTTGTCCACGTCGACATCATGATGCGTATGCTTGACCGTGGAAACTTCCAGTCCGCGCCCTACCAGATCGGGCACCAATTTGCAGATCAGGGTAGTCTTGCCGCTACCGCTCCAGCCCATCAACCCCAGAACCATCATGGCGAAGACTCCGGTACATCGCGTTTAGCGTGTGGTTTGACATTCATGTGGACGAACCCCGCCTTGAAGTAATCATAGCCCGTAATCAGCGTCAGCGCCGCCGCTACCCACAAACAGGCCTCACCGAGTTGCCGGGTGTGCAGACCGGGAGGCCCGGCATCCCCCACCAGCAACACAGGCAGAGCGAGAAGTTGCAATGCCGTCTTCCACTTGGCGAGGCGGCTTACCGGCATACTGACGCGCAGCTCGGCCAGGAACTCGCGCAGGCCCGATACCAGAATTTCCCGGCACAAAATCACCACCGCTGGCAGATAGGCCCACGAACTGATGCGATGAAATCCGGCCAGCATGAGCAGCACGGCGGCAACCAGCAGCTTGTCGGCGATGGGATCCAGGAAACGCCCCAGGCTGGAGACCTGATTGCGGGTCCGGGCGATGTAGCCGTCCAGAAAATCGGTCAGCGC
>JADFXL010000010.1:11572-33321 GCA_015233585.1 Alphaproteobacteria bacterium
AGCAAATTGGGAAGACTGGTCACTGATAAAAATCCGTCTGTTCGGGAAGGGATCTTAGCCTCACGGATGGAAGTGATCATAGATCTTTTTCGCCAAAGCGCGGCTAACTCCTTTCACCGCTTCCAGATCGGCCAGACCGGCCTCGCGGGCGGCGCGGGCGGAGCCGAAATGGTGCAAAAGCGCCTTCTTGCGCGCGGCGCCGATGCCAGGAATATCGTCCAGGACCGACCGGCCGACGGCCTGGGCGCGGCGAGCGCGATGGCTGCCAATGGCGAAGCGGTGTGACTCGTCCCGCAGGCGCTGGAGAAAATACAGTACCGGGTCGTTGGGCGGGAGCGAAAACGGCGCCCGATCCTTCATGTGAAACTGTTCCCGTCCGGCGTTGCGGTCGGGGCCTTTGGCGATGCCGACCACGGTCAGCCCACAGCCGGAACCATTCGGGATACCAAGCTCGTCCAGCACCGCCAGCGCCACGCCCAGTTGCCCGCCGCCGCCGTCGATCAGCACCAGATCGGGCCACTGGCTGGCGGTATGATTGGGGTCGTCCTTCAGGGCGCGGGTAAAACGGCGATTCAGGACTTCGCGCATCATGCCGTAGTCGTCGCCGGGCGACAGAGCTGTGTTTTTGATGTTGAACTTCCGGTAGTCCGCTTTCATCAACCCTTCCGAGCCGGCAACGATCATCGCCCCCACCGCGTCGGTGCCGGAGATGTGGCTGTTGTCGTAGACCTCGATCCGCTGGGGTGGGGCTTCCAGTCCAAACAGGGCAGCGGTGCCCTCCAGCAGTTGGCGCTGAGCGCCGCTCTCGGCCAGACGACGGCCCAGGGCTTCCCTGGCATTGGCCAGGGCGTGGTCGATGAGTTTGCGTTTCTCGCCGCGCCGGGCGTCGATGACCTGTACCCGCGCGCGAGCCTTGGCCGACAGGGCCGCTTCAATCAGTTCTTGCTCAGGGAGGGTTTCGCTCACCACCACCACGGCAGGCGGGGTTTTGTCGTCATAAAATTGACCGATAAAGGCCGCCAATACGGTGGCGGCGTCCTCGTCGCGAGTCTGGGCGGGAAAGTAGGCGCGGTTGCCGTAGTTGTGGCCGGAGCGGTAGAAAAACACCTGAATGCAGGACTGCCCACCCGCCTGGTGAATGGCCAGGATGTCGGCATCCAGGATGCCGGGAAGATTGATATCCTGGTGGGCCTGAAGACCGGACAGGGCGCGGATGCGGTCACGAAGAATGGCGGCGGCTTCGTAATCGAGGCGTTCGGCGGCGGCCTCCATCTGTTGCGCGAGTCCCTGCTGGATACGGGAGCTGCGCCCGGTGAGGAAATCCCTCGTCTGGGCCACCAGTCCCGCGTAGGCGGCGGGTTCGATCCGCCCCACGCACGGGGCCGAGCACCGCCGGATCTGATACAACAGACAGGGCCGCGACCGCGCGGCGAACACCGAATCCGCACAGGATCGCAAAAGAAAGGCCCGCTGCAACGTTGACAGCGCCTGATTGACCGCTCCGGCCGAGGCAAAAGGCCCGAAATACTCCCCCGGCAAGTTCTGGGCGCCACGATGTTTGACGATACGTGGCCATGGATGGTTGGCGGTGATGAGGATATGCGGAAACGATTTGTCATCGCGCAGAAGGATATTGTAGTGCGGTTTTAGGCGCTTGATCAGGTTGCTTTCCAGCAACAGCGCTTCCACTTCCGTATGCGTGGTGATGACTTCCAACGTCGCCGTTTGCAGAACCATGCGTTGGAGGCGCACTGGCAATTGCTCCAGCCGCGTATAGGCGACAACGCGTTTTTTAAGATTTTTGGCTTTGCCCACGTAAAGGGCATCCCCAACGGCATTGAGCATTCGATAGACACCGGGACTCTCGGGCAGGCTGCGGAGCTGGTCCACGATCACATCGAGTCCCGTCTGTTTCGCCGGAACCGCCGACTCGTTGCGGGGGTGTGATTTATCCATATCACTCATAGCGGTTGAGTTAATCTGCGCCTTGGCTGGAAGCGTGCCGGGCATTCCTTGCATGGTGCATGACCAACAGAGTACCAAAACAGGATGGATACCGCCTCTGTCTCTATCCACCATAACGGTGGATAAGTTTGTTGATAATCGGTTTGCACCAGCCCCCTGTGGCCAAGGAATCTAGGGCTTTTACGTATTTGCTCAAAGTTTACGCAAATCTATAACATATTGAAATATAACAACTATTATATTGTCAAGTAGAAAAACAGCCCGTGCCCTTTGCGCTAAGGAAGGCGAATCGGCAAGAACGCCCCGTTACGGCAGCCTGTGAACAAAAATTTTCTCCTCGTCACAGTCAGGGCAAAGCAAGGCAATAGATTGCAATTTCACGACACAAAAATGCTAAATCGGCTAAACGGTAGGATGCACCCGAAGGATCATCCGGCGCTCGTGCGGGAACGCTCGATCTCCACCCCGACGCTGGCAACATCGGGAAACACGTCGAGCTTTTCGACCCTGACCCGCACCAATCGTACCCTGGGATCGTGGAGGCAGATTGCGGCGATTTTCTCGGCCAGGGTCTCGACCAGATTGACATGGCCGGCGGTGGTGATCCGTCGTACGCGGCCAATGATATCCTCATAGCAGACCACGTCACCCAGATCGTCACTCATGGCTGTGGAGCCTTCGCGTACCGAAAGATCCAGGTTGACGCGGATGCGCTGGGGCGCGCGCTGCTCGTGGGGATGCACGCCGATCCGGCAGGCCAACACCAGATCGCGCACGAACACATGCCGCGTCCCGCTATGGGCATCCGCGATTCGGAGGTGATGAAGCACCGGGGTGGAAGTCATGGCAACAAAAGCACCTGGGAATCGGTAATTGTGCGGATCGTCATTCTTCGGGGCCTTCCCCGTCTTCGGGCTGCGCCCAACCCAGGTGCTGCCCTCCGTCAAGAGCCAACATCTGGCCCGTCATGGCGGGTGCCGCAAGGATAAAGCGGACGGCTTCGGCAATTTCCTGGGGCGAGGTACCGTGGCGTAACGGCGTGGTCCGCCATTGGCGATCAAACTGCCCCTTCGTCTGCCGCGCGCTGGGAAGGGCTGGGCCAGGCCCTATGGCGTTGACCCGAATTCCTGGCGCCAGCGCCAGCGCCAAAGTTTGCGTCAGAGTCCATAACCCGGCCTTGCTCAACGTGTAGGAGGTAAAATGGGGGGTCAGGTTCCAGACCCGCTGATCGATCACGTTAATCACGGCACCGCAGCATTCATCCGACAATTGTTTCGCGAATGCCTGGGTCAGAACAAAAGGCGCGCGCAGATTCACCTCCATGTGAGCTTCCCACGAGGCGCGCGTCGCCACATCCCATTCATCGCGCTCGAACAGGGATGCGTTGTTGATCAGGCACCCCACAGCACCCAGCGCCGCCACGGCCCGAGGCACCACCGTCACCACCTCGCTTTCCTGGGAAAGATCGGCTCCGATCGTGGCAGCGTTGCCGCCGAAGTCCTTGATCGTCTGCGCGACCTCGGCTGCGGCATCGGCCGAGCGATGGTAGTGAATCGCCACATTCCACCCCTGGCGCGCCATATCCAAAGCGATTTCCCGCCCCACCCGGCGCGCCGCACCGGTGATGAGGACCGTACGAGGGGATATCTGCGTCATAACGTCACACCAGAATGCCTGCACAAAGCCACTTGGGGGGGATCACGGGGCGATCCAGTTCATAGGCACGGAATAATTGATCATCAAGGTTTGCTCACCTGGATTTGAGACACCCGCCCCGGCATTGGAAACGTGATAGAAGCCAAGTCCCAGCCGCGAGTGGTCGTCATACCGATAGGCCAGATCAACCCCGGACCGGAACTCAAGAATGTCGCCGAGTTTTTCGTCCTTGCCGTTACCAAAGGCACCGGCGGCCACGCTAGGGGTCAGCACCCAGTGGGACGCCAGTTCCACGTCGGCCAGGACGCCCCCCCAGCCATAAACGGCCCCACCGCTTGTCGCCAGAATACCGGCTTGCGGCTTGAGGATCCACAACGCATGGTCGGAGCGATAGGCGAGGTCGAACTCGGCCGCATCAAATTTGATGCGAAAATCAGAAGCCCCCGCACCAATGACGAGGTAAGCAGGATCTTCCTCGGCCGACACCGCGTTCCATGAAAAAAATACGCATAGCCCCAGTATGGCACCCACGATCCGACGAATAGCCACTGCCTCCCCCAATCCGATTGCGGCAAAGTTCTACGCCCAGCTTTCCAGGGAGGCAAACCAAGTGCTTCGGACAGGGCAATCGTATTCGAACCATCCAGGCGGTCGCGATAGGCTGCCGCCCATACCCGGTTTCCAAAGCCCCCCGGCCTTTGACGAGTATGGGCCGCGCCTACACGGCGTTTATTTCACGAAATTTCGCTCGTCGGTTTGCTGTCCTGGGGGTAGGAGTCCGGGGTGGACGGGATCCCGCTGCGTGGCAGAGCGGCGAATCCCATTTGCGACGCGGCTACCACCGCACGGGTTCGATTATTGACGCCCAGAGCTTTGAGGATGGCGGTAACATGAAGCTTGACCGTTCCTTCGGAAAGGGAAAGATGGCGGGCAATTTCCTTGTTCGACCGTCCTTCGCCAACCAGAACCAGCACCTCCTGTTGCCGCCGGGTCAGTCGCGCCGCCACGGCACCATTGAGGGCAAGTGTGGCGTCATCAAGCGCCGAATCGGATTCGCTCAACGTCGGGGGAAGATAGACGCCGCCGCCAAGGACCAGATTCAAGGCGCCGACCATGACCTTGCTGTTGGACGATTTGGGAATGAATCCCGCCGCACCCAGTTCGATCGCCTGCAAGACAAGGTCGGGTTCCTCCAATGCCGAGAGAATCACCACCGGAACGTCGGGAACGAGAGCGCGCAACGCCGGGAGAGCCTCGGTCCATGGCATCCCGGGCATGGCAAGATCGA
This sequence comes from Alphaproteobacteria bacterium, assembly GCA_015233585.1. Taxonomy (GTDB): domain Bacteria; phylum Pseudomonadota; class Alphaproteobacteria; order Rhodospirillales; family Rhodospirillaceae; genus JADFXL01. The sequence continues at coordinate 16,482 of JADFXL010000010.1, forward strand.
GCAGGATAATTCGTAGTTCCGACTCGGTGGCGGCTAGCCGTAACGCCTGATCGAAGTCGCTGGCTTCGACGACCGTCAAGTCCCGGTCAAGCTGAAGAAGAACGAGCCGTAGCCCTTCACGGAACAAACCGTGGTCGTCCGCAATAAGAAATTTCACCGCAATCTCTCCCTTATGCGCACAGCCCAATTCCACGGCACCAAGCCTATATCGAACAGGGTATCTCAGTACAGCGCCGATTGCGATCTTATTATAATATGACAATTGAGTCTTCGCTCGCACCAAGAGCGCAAGCTTAGGTGATTCCGTTCAGTTAATCCCGCTCAGGCGGTCCTTTTTCACCCGATCGAGATACCCTTTCATGAAAGTCTGGAAGCCTTCGGCAAGTTTGAGTTTTTCATCCACCTGGCGGTAATCGAGCAGACCGTTATCAGCCCCGGAAGTTATCAGGTTGAGGGCGTCGTAGACGGGGGTTCCCTTCACGGCGTCCAGATAGGTGTGCCGCAGATGAGCCACGCCGCGTTCGTCCTTTGCCAGAGTCAGCGCGATGGCCCAATTGAGAATCCATTGTCCCTGCTGATCCCCGACCTTTTCGCCTGGACTGGGTGCTGCCACCAGCGACTCGAAGGCGGCGGCGGCGTCAGGCCAGTCCTGGTTCTTCCGATAGATTTCAGCCTTCAGAAGACGCCCATCCTGGGAATTGTCAGGCTTGAGAAGGGCGATGGCATCGGAGGCCTTGCCGATATCGGCCAGGGCGCGAGCGGTCAAATGGCGGCGTTGCAGGGCCAGGTCCGGCGGCAGATCCGGCATGTCGCTCGCGCTCAGGCCATCCAGGGCGCGCTGCGGCTGACGGTTGAGCAGGGCAACCAGCGCCAGTCTGGCACCGACCTTGGCCCGCTCCAGTCCCTTCAGGCGGGAATTGACCTGGTTTTCGAGCAACGGCACGGCCTGATCCAGGAGATCGACCTGGACCAGACGGTCGGCTAACCGACGGATCATCTCATCGCCCTTTTCGCCGCTGGGCGTCAGTTCCTTGAACTCGTCATACAGGGCGATGGCGGTGACGGCCGGCAAGGCGTCGGCAGCCCCGGTGAGAAAGAGCTTCTCGAACGTATCCTGCATGGTCTGGGCGACTTTGGGGGTTTCGGGATTATCCCGGTAGCTTGAGGTAATGATTTTGAAGGTGCGCAACCCATTGCCGTAGTCGCCAGCCTGCAAATACAACTCACCCAGCCGCTTCACCAGATTAAATTCATAATTATCGCCGCGCCAGGCGAACCGCAGCTTCTCCAGGCTTTCGATGGCCTGGGTGGGCGTGATGCGTTTCATCCGCAAAAGAAGTTCGATCTTGGCCAGGCTAGCCTTGGCCCGGTAGAGACGGCTCTTGCTTTTCTCCACCGTCTCCCATTCGCCGATGGCGGCATCGAAATTGCCGGTCAATTCGTCGTAGCGGCCAGTTTCATAGCCGATAGCGGCTTTTTCGGAGGGGATGTTGTCGTCGGAGCGGGCAGCCTGGAGAAAGTTACGCGCGGTTAGATCGTCTGCGGCAGCGATGGCGGATTCCGCCCCGATCAGCGCCAGCCGCACCTTGAGCGGACGGGGATAATCGTGCAAGGTCGAACCGCCGTTCCGCAAAGTCTTCGCCTGGGCTTCCGGCTGGCCTCGGGACGCTTCAGCGGCGGCGCGCCAGAATGCGGCTTCCTCGTTGCCGGCAAGGCTGGGGTGGCTCAGATCCTCGACTGCGGCATCGTAACGGTCCATCAGAAAATTGGTGGCGCCCCGCAGGGCACGAAAGGGGGCCGCGTTCAATAGCGACGGGTCCGTCTGAGCCATCAAAGACTCAATTGCGAAAGCTTCCGCCCCCCGGCCGGATGCGAACTCAAACCGGGCCAGGGCCAGACGAGGTTTGTTGCGCTGATTGGCTTCGGGCAACTCGGTAACCGCTTTTTCCAGCTCTTTCCTGACTTTGGTGTAGTCGCCAGCCTCGCCGTGGCGCCAGTTCAGGATGTCGAACACCTGGCTCGGATTCGTATCCTGGCTCAGGTTAGCCGCTACCGCCTGAAAGCGCTCGGCGTCGCGAGAGAGATGGAGATTGCCACCCGGCGCGAGGATTTCCACCCCGGCCCGCGCCGACTTGATGGTGACCTGATCGGAACGCGGCAACATCACGATACCCTGCGCCGTAGCCAGCAAATTGAGGTCTGGGTAGCTATGGGTGGGATAGACCCCATTACCCAGCGGGACCACCGGCACCACCATCATGGTGTCGCCGATCTCCGGGTCCGCCACGGAAAGAGTGGCCCCGCCGTCGCTCACCGGCAGAAAAATACGTGGTCCAACGGTAGATTGCGGCTCAACCTTGACATCGATTGCCACTTTGGGCCGCAGTGGCTGGTGCATGAGATCAACGATCCACAGCAACCCTTCCCGGCGCAGGCTCGGATTGAAGCCGGGTTGTGTAAGAAGACGGACTACGGTTGCGCCCCGGAGCGGAAATTGTTCTACCGACCGCACCACCTCGCCCCCAAGACGCCGCAACAACGGCAAATCCACCTTTTGTGCGCGATCGAACACCACCCAAAGAAACCCAGCCCGCCGGAATACCGCCGCCGCTGCAGGCTGGTTCCAGGAAAAACTGAGGCTGACGATGCGGCTTGGCTTACCAGCCGGTTCGCTTAAAGCCTCCCCATCTTCGCCAGCCTCGCCGGTCATGCCCTCGCCGATTGCTGCGGGAGGCGCGGGTGGGTGAGGCGTAGGCGCGGGAGGCGTAGGCGCGGGAGGCGTAGGCGCGGGAGGCGCGGGCGGGTGAGGCTCGGGCGTATGAGGCTCGGGCGTATGAGGCGTAGGCGTAGGCGCGGTCGTGGGGGCCGCAGGACCAGAAGGTAAAGATGGCAGTGGTGTCTTGGCCTGGGTCTCGGACGGGTGAGCCGTCACAAGCGGTTCTGGATTCGGTGCGGTTGGGGCCGCCGGTTTGACGGGAGCGACGGGCGGGGGGACTGGCACCGGGATTTCGCCCGGTTTGCCGTGGGGCACGTCCATGACCACCTTATGCTCACTGATAAAGTGATGCGGATGTTGACCGGTCGGAATCGGCACCGTCACCACCAGGGACTTCCCGTCGCTTACAGCCTCAATCCCGGCAAGCGCGGGCGGAAGGTCTCGCCGCAACCCAGCCAGATCGATGTATCCAGGGCTGAAAAATGTGATAACGGCCCGTCCTGATTGTTCATCAACCGTATACCGGGGCTCCCGTGGCCAATCAAATACCAGCCGGTCGAACTTTTCGTGCTCACCCAGACGCACCGGCACCAGCGCCCCCCCGGAGGCGGAGGGGTGGGTTGCCAAAACCGGTGCCGCCTCTGGCGACGGCGCCAGAACAGGGGCGGGGTGCGCCGGCTTGGCCGGCTCTGGCGGTCCGGGGTGGTCCATCACGTCCACCACCACGGCCTTGCCGCTGGTGAAGCTGTGCAGACCGTAAGCCCCTGTCAGGGAATAGGTTATCGTGCGGTGATCTCCGCTGAGACGGGCGCCCCGAAGATAATGGTCGAGCGGGCCGACCATGATGTTGGGATCACTGGTCATGGCGCGGCTAAAGGTAATCACGAGCTGGGGGCCATCAATTTTCGCGGTATAGGTAACGGGGGTGTCCCAATCGAACACCAGACGTCCGAAGCCCTCATGCGACGCGGCACGCTGTTGCTGCGCCGCTGCTGGCCCTGAGACCACCAGCAGCATCGCCAACGTCGCCACGATAACCTGCCGCAATGCCCTTATCTCCCGCATCAATGGCATCAAACCAGTGAACTTCCGCACAAACCCGATTGGAGCTATCACACTGTAAAATGTGTGTCTTCAGAACTATCTACCGAACATGCGCCTTCGGCGCTATCTATCGAAACCGTGCCCTCGGCACTATCACACGGTTTCTCTTATCAAATGATTATTGGCCAGACGCGTGATGGTTCCTTTTGGCAAAGGGTCCGTAGTAATAGTTTTTTCCAGCACCCCAGCAAGATAGTCAAGATCAATGACTTGACATCGGAAAGTCCAGCCAGAATTGAATCGGCCGGGCGAGGGTGCGGGTACGGCTGAAGTCGGCGGAAATCACCGTCTACCTCGGCCCAACCGCACCGGCATTGGCGCGGCAAGAACGAACGCTGGCATGGGGGTGAGGGGTGCGGACTTCCAGATATGGCGAACACGAGCCTCCGGCTCGGTGCAGGGCCTTCAGCTACCCAAACAAGGCGTCGATTTCGTCTTGATTCTTTGCGAATTCCGGGAGTTGTGGCCCGTTAAGCAGACTGGCGTCCCCAGCTTGGGCCTCCGCACCCGCCGGATTCATCATTTCTTCGATTTCGGAACTGAAGGTCTGGGTCAGCCGATCAATGCGGGCCTCGATCACCTTGAGCGCCTTGACGACTTTGCCAATCCGCTGTCCCGTAATATCCTGGAAAGAGCAGGCCTCGTAGATCGAGGTCGTTACGTCCATCATACGGTCGGCACCGGTGCCTTCCATCGTCGCGGCGATATCCGAAATAACCTCGGCCGCAGCCAGGATCGCATTTGTGGCGGTCTCGGTCGACTCGACAATGGCGTCAAGCTCGTCCGTGGCCGTGGGCAGGTAGCGCTGCTGGATCTCGTCGGGACGAACCGACGCGATCTCATGCTTGATGTTGCGGATGTAGGACGCAAGCGTTTCCAGCTCGCGAATGAGGACAAGGTTTTGATCCACCACGCCTTTGCGGACACAGGCGACCACCTCAACCACCATCTCACTGACGCGGTCGAAGCGTACCAGATCCCCGTGTTCGCGCCGGAACGTATCCAGACGGACCGCGAGGCTCTGGTCGATCGCGTCGCCCGGCATGTCCGTAATCTCCCTCAGAAATCGCCGAGCACGCTCACCATTTTCGACTTCAGTGTCGCGGCGTTGAATGGCTTGACGATATAGTTGGATACTCCGGCTTCTTTGGCGGCGATCACGTTTTCCGACTTGCTTTCGGCCGTAACCATGATGAAGGGGGTCGACTTTAGCTTGGCATCCGCACGAACTTCGCGAAGAAGCTGCAAGCCCGTCATTGGCTCCATGTTCCAGTCGGAGATCACGAGGCCAAAGTGGCCGGAACCCCGCAGAACCTGCAAGGCGGCACTCCCGTCGGCGGCTTCCTCAACATGATCGAATCCGAGCTGCTTCAACAGATTGCGGAGGATTCGGAGCATCGTCTTGTAATCATCCACAATCAATATATTCATATTTTTGTCGACGGCCATGAACCACTCCATCCAACACCGGCACCGGCGGAAAGCGAAAGCTCCGCAGTCCAACCAGCGCATATAGATCTTGATAAGTTAGAGTACCCCTGGTGCGCAACATGTTTTCGTGATTGCGCCCCCCTATTGACCACTCCCGGCATCGGCAGTGTCGGGAAGCCGGTTCCGCTGAGCCAGCTCCGATGTTAGCGCCTTTGCCTTGGCAGAGTCCATCTCCGCCATGATCGGCGCGGTTTTTGAGTCCTTCATCCGCTCGATGACCGCGATCAGGGTGGGCATCTCAAGATCGTTGAAGATACGGGCTGCGTCCTTGGGTTTCATCTTTTCATAGATGTTGACAAGGCTCTTGATCTTGTTGTCTTCCAGGACATTGTATTTCGCGATCAAGTCCTGAATGGTCTTCTTGAGTGTTTCGATTTCACCGATCTTGGTATCGATGCGTTGCTCGGCGGCCTTGATCAGGGCTTCCCGCTGGTCGAGTTCGCGGGAGCGGGCGTCCAGCTCTTCGCGATGACCGGCCAGCTTCTGCAACACGTCAATTTCGTGTTGCGTGAGGTTCGGCTGCCCTTCGGCGGAGGCTCCTCCTTCGCTTCGCGCCCCGCCTTCGCTTCGCACATTACCTTCGCTTCGTGCCCCACTTTCGCCTCGCGTATTACCTCCGGAGGCCGCAGGCGCCGTTGCGGCCGGGGCGGGGGGAGCCGGAGCCGGAGTCTGGGCATGGGCCTTGGCCGTTTCCAGCGAGACCTCGTGACTGCCGTTGACGTTCTCCCACAGACCACCCAGCTTGACGGTCAGCATAAGCCCGGCCGCGAACATCACGATGGGCAGCAAACGCAAACGCGGTAACCCGAGCTTTTTCATCGCTCCCCGCTCCTCACCCTATTCCTACCGCGCCGATTGCAGCGCCCTTAACAAATCGCGTTCTGCTTCGGATCGTTCATCGTCCCCACCCACACCACTGTCCCCGGACCCCAGCGAGGCGGCAGCGCTAGCCACCGTCCGACGCGGGGCGTGGAGGGGAGCGGACATGCGGTTGGGCGCCGGCGCTGACGGAGCCTTTGGCTCGTTGCGGGCCGTTCTTACCGTGCTCTCCAGTCGACTCGCCATGCTGTCGGCACGTTCAACCATGAATGCGAGATCGTCGCGCAGGGTATGGGCACGCTCGACGTGTTCATGCAAAGCCTGCCCGGCTTCATCCGCCGCCTTACGCAGCTTGGGCACGGTCGATTCGGCCCGCATGGTGGCCTCGTTGAAGCTGTTGATCAGCCGGCCCAGTTGATCCTTGTTCTTGCGCAGCACGGTGAGGCGGTTGTTGAGCATCGCCGCGAAGACAAGCGTCGGGATCAACAAGACGATAACGACGATATCGAGTATCGTGTTGAGGGTCATCGGGTGGCCCTTTTACTTTTTGAACCGGTCTTCGATACGAATGGCCATGCTGGCACCCTTGCGGCCCATGCGCCCCATGTACATCGGCACATCGCCGCAATTCAACCTGACCGACGAATTTGGTGCGGCATTGAGCATAATGCGCGATCCCACTTTCAAATCCAGGATTTGACTCAAGGGCATGGTCATTTCGTCCAGAACAGCCTCCAGTTGTACGTCGGTAAACCACATTTCCTCGGCCAGGTGGGTCTCCCAGATCGAGTCGCGGCCGAACTTCTCACCCATGAACATCTGAAGCAGCAACTCACGAACCGGCTCCAGCGTGGCATAGGGCAACAGCAATTCCAGTTTGCCGCCCCGGTCTTCCATGTCGATTCGCAATTTGGCGACGATAGCGGCGTTGGACGGGCGCGAAATGGTGGCAAAGCGCGGGTTGGTTTCCAGCCGGTCGAAACGGAAGGTCACCGGACTCAAAGGGTCAAACGCGGCCGACAGATCCGAAAAGACGACGTGGACCATGCGCTCGACCAGATTGCGTTCAATGGTAGTATAGGGACGCCCCTCAATACGCATCGCCGCCGTTCCGCGACGCCCTCCCAGGAGCACATCGACGATCGAATAGATGAGTGAGGAGTCGATGGTCAGAAGGCCGTAGTTATCCCACTCCTCGGCCTTGAACACCGCCAGCATCGCAGGCAATGGAATGGAGTTGAGGTAATCGCCGAACCTCAGGGAAAGAATGTTGTCGAGGGAGACCTCGACGTTGTCGGAGGTGAAATTGCGCAGCGACGTCGACATCATACGCACCAGACGGTCGAACACGACCTCCAGCATCGGCAAGCGTTCGTAGGACACCAGCGCAGAGTTCAGAATAGCCTGGATACCCGCGCGTTCGCCGCTGTCGTCGTGATCCTCGTCGAATCCGAGCAGACTGTCGATTTCATCCTGATTCAGAACGCGTGTCGAAGCCTGCGGGGCACTGGAGACGATCTCGGCGCCGCCACCGCCACCGCCATCATCGTCGCCGGTACCCAGCATGGCTTCCCACTCGGCGGCCATGGCATCCTGGTTGGCGTCCCCATCGGCATCATCGCCGGGAGCCGTCGGCTGCGCGGCCGTCTGCTTGGCTGCGTCATCGCCGTCCCCGTCCATGCCAGCCATCGCCTCCCATTCCTTCATGAGGGCGTCTTCGTCTTCGGCGGTAACTTCCTTGGTGGGATCGGCGGGGGCGGTCATGGGATTTTTGCCTATTGAACAAGCATTTCTTTGAACAACACATCGGTAACGCGCGCAGGTTTAGCGGCATCAACCACTCGTGCCAGCAATTCCTCACGGAGTCGGTACATTCCCGCCGCACCCTGCAAATCATCCAGACGAAGTTCCCGAAGATAGACCTGAAAGTTATCGACGATACGCGGAATAACGGCCTCGACCCGTGGCACGTCTTCGGGGCCGCCAAGTTCGAGGCTGACCCGGATCTTGAGAAAGGCTTTCTTGTTGTTGGGCGTGTTCAGATTCACCAGCATGTCGGGCAGATCGTAGAAGACTGCGGCCGTGCCCTCGGCAGCGTTCGAGCCGACCTCGGGCGCCTTGTCCTTTTTAGCGAACATGTTGAGCAGCGGCTCGTCAAGTCCGGTGAAGTGAGCGCCAAGCCCCGCCGCTACCAGCAATAAAATTGGCAGGACGACCACGATAATCAGCTTCTTGCGCTTGCCGCCGCCCTCCGCAGGCGCGGCACCTCCACTAATGCTGGAGTCCAGGTTTTCGTCAAGATCTTCGGACATTTCCCATCCTCACAGCCGCCAAGCTGGCAACATCGTCCGCCGTCGGCATCGTGACCGCCAGCGCACCCAAGGAGTTTAGGCCCTACGAGTTAACAATACATTGAGGCCGGGTTCGAAGCCGCATCGAAATGACCGTTATCGGCAGGATTTACCCGGCAAGCCCTGCCACGATCCGGCCAAAACCCTGGCCTGCGGGACGACGATCAATTATAACATATTGATTTTGCAAAATTTATTGTCCTGGCACGGTTGGTGCAAAGGATGCTGGCGAAGTCACCCCCGTGACACGAAGGAAAGCGAAGCATGGACAACACATCGTACATCGGCCTCTCGCGCCAGTCCGTTCTGATGCGGCAGCTTGATATCGTGGCGAATAATATCGCCAATACCAACACGGCGGGTTTCAAAGGCGAGGAGCCGTTGTTCATCGAGCATGTGTTTAAAACGCCGTCTGCGGATCGTCCGTTTCTCGACAAGATTTCGTTCGTGAGGGATCTTGGCGTCATACGGGACGCCAGCACCGGTCCCCTGACCAACACGGGGAACACGCTTGATGTCGCGCTCAGCAATGAAGGTTATTTCGCGGTCGACACGGACAGTGGCGCCCAATACACGCGCGGTGGCCATCTGCGTCTGGACGAAACCGGACAATTGGTGACCACCGATGGCCACCCGGTGCTGTCCACCAACGACCAGCCATTCTTTTTCGCCCCCAACGAAAGCCAGATCACCATCGCCCGCGATGGCACCGTCTCTACCGAAACGGGTCAGCTCGGCAAGCTCCGCGTGGTGAAATTTGCCAATGAACAGGCCCTCCAGAAGCAGCCCGGCGGCCTTTACACCACCGACCAGCAGCCCGAGGACGTTGCCAGCCCCGATGTCCTGCAAGGGATGCTGGAGGGTTCCAATGTCCAGCCGATCGTGGAAATCACCAAGCTGATCCAGATTCAGCGCTCGTACGAGGGCATCAACAAGATCATGGATAACGAAAGCCAGCGTCACCAGAAGGCCGTCGACGTCCTGTCGCGCGTCGCCTAAGCAAAATTGAGAAAAAGGGGTAGGTCTGATGAGGGCGTTAAGCATCGCAGCGACGGGAATGATGGCTCAACAAACCAACGTCGAAGTCATCTCCAATAACATCGCCAACATGAATACGACCGCGTATACAAGTCGGCGGGCAGAATTTAACGATCTTCTATACCAGAACATACGGCGTGTAGGCTCTACATCGTCAGATGCTGGCACCATCGTGCCGGCGGGCGTGCAACTCGGCTTGGGCGTCAAGACGGCGGCGGTTTACCGCATCACCGAAGCGGGCAGCCTGGTCAACACCAACAACACGCTGGACCTGGCCATTCAGGGCAAGGGCTATTTCAAGATCAAGCTCCCGACCGGCGACTTCGCCTATACGCGTGACGGCTCATTTCAGATGAGTCCGACCGGACAGGTCGTTACTCACGATGGCTATACGGTGCAGCCGGGGATCACCATTCCCGCCAACGCAACCGGGGTGTCCATCAACGCTTCCGGTCAGGTGCTGGTCTCGACCTCTGGCACCGTGGCACAAGCAACGGTGGGGCAACTCGCGCTTACGGTGTTCCCCAACGACGCGGGCCTGTCGGCGACAGGTGACAATCTGTTTGCGGAAACCCCGGCTTCTGGTGCGGGTCAGGACAGCACGCCCGGCCAGCCTGGCTTTGGCACCACCATGCAGGGCTTTCTTGAGACCTCCAACGTCAATTCGGTCACCGAGGTCACCAACCTGGTCAGCGCCCAACGTGCCTATGAAATGAACAGCAAGGTAATCCAGGCCGGCAACGAGATGATGCAGACCGTGGTGCAGCTGAAGTAGTCGCGCAGCCAGCCATCCGGTAAGCAACCGCCAGAAATATAGTCGTGGAGACAGGCAATGAAGACCAAAACACTGGCATTCGCCATCGGCCTTATCATGGCATCGGGTTGTGTCGTGAACGCGGCCGACGTTACCTCCGGCAAGGGCGCGGAGAAAACGGTGACGATCGCGCCGCCAGTGTCGCTGCACCAGTCGGTGACGGTGACCAGTGACTACATCAATGTCGGCGACCTGTTCGACGGCGCCGGCGCCTATGCCAACCGTCAGGTGGCCCGTGCCCCCGAACCGGGCAAACGGCTGACCCTTGATGCCATGTGGCTCTATCGGGTGGCTCATGCCTATGACCTGGCGTGGCGGCCACTGGGCAATAATGACCGGGCGGTGGTGGAACGGGCAGGCCAACGGATCGACCAAGCTCAAATCGACCAGGAAATCAGAATGTCTCTCGCCAAATTCGGCGTGTCCGACGACGACGAGGTGTCGCTCACCCAGCGCCGGATGGAGATCTATGTCGCCACCGGGGCCGAAACCAGCGTCGCCGTGGAAAATGTTGCCTATGACACCAAAAGCCATCGTTTTTCCTGCACCGTAGTGTCCCCGGCCAACGGCCACGACGCCAAGCGCGTTACCGTCCAGGGGCGCGTGTTCGCCACCACCGAGCTTCCGGTCCTGAAACACGCCATAAAAAAAGGTGATGTCATCACCGAGGCCGACGTAATGACTTCCAAGGTGCATATCGACGATATCCGGCGGGAAGCCATCAGCAACGCCGCTCAATTAATCGGCATGACCCCGGTTCACAACGTCCGGGCAGGCGCCGCGATCAGCAGCGAGGAAATCCAGCCCCCGGTGCTGGTGGCCAAGGGAACGCTGGTAACCATGCTGGTGAAGACCCCGTACATGACGCTGACCGCCCAGGGCAAGGCTCAGGACGACGGCGCCAGGAACGCCACCATCCATGTCCAGAACACCGCCAGTAACCGGACTTTGCTGGCTACGGTCATCGACGCCAACTTTGTGACCGTGCAGCAAACCGCCCTCCCCGCCGCCTATTGAAATCTGAACGGGAAGCTTGCGAAGGATGCCCCCCATGATCGCTGGTCGCCGCCCCACCCAGTATCGTCTCATCGCCTTTCTTCTGGCCACCACCGCGCTTGGCGGCTGCAATGCTCTGGAGCGCCTGTCCGAGGTAGGATCGGAACCGACCCTGTCCGCCGTGGAAGACCCCACGCAGAAGCACGAATACAAAAAGGTCAGTATGCCCATGCCTAACCCGGTCCTCGCCCAACCCAGCCCCAACTCGCTATGGCGGCCGGGTGCCCGCGCCTTCTTCAAGGATCAGCGCGCAGGTGAAATCGGCGACATTCTGACCGTGATTGTGGACATTACCAACGACCAAGCCCAATTGGCCAACACATCCACCCGCGCCCGTGGTCCAAACACCGAAACTGCCGGCATGCCCAATATTTTGGGTTTTGAGTCCAAGTTGAATAAAATCCTGCCCAACGCGGTCAACCCGGCGAATCTGGTGGACCTCACCAGCGCCAGCGCCTCCACGGGTACAGGTTCGATCAACCGCAGTGAAGTCATCAAGTTGCGGTTAGCGGCGGTAATCACTCAGGTTCTGCCCAACGGCAACTTCGTCGTCGCCGGACGCCAGGAGATCCGGGTCAATTACGAAATGCGCGAACTCACCGTAACTGGTGTTATCCGCTCCCAGGACATCGCCTCCGACAACTCGATCAACTGGGACAAAATTGCCGAGGCCCGTATTTCTTACGGTGGACGCGGCACGGTCAGCGACGTCCAGCAGGCCCGCTACGGCCAGCAGATCTTCGATATCATATTCCCGTTCTGATACGGTGGGTGGAAGCGGTGGGCGGAAGCGGTGGAACCTACCGTCCCAGCGTCTGCTTGACCTTCTTGATCAGATCGTTTGCCGAATATGGCTTGACGATGATGTTGGTGGCGCCAGCCGCGATCGCTTCCTTGATTTTGTCTATATCCTTGGTGGCGGACACCAGCAAAAGGGGCGTTTTGGCATTCATCTTCACTTTGCCGCTGCGCAGAGCATGGGCGAATCCCACACCGTCGATTGGCGTCTGTTCCATTTCGGAAATGATAAGATCAACCTGAAATTCCCGCAAGAAAGTGATTGCCGACATAAGGGCGGAGAACGCCTCCAGCCGATTGGCGCCAGCTTCGCGCAATATCTTCAAGGTCATGTTGCGCATGTCGAAATTCGTTTCGATCACGACGAATTTCAGATCCCCAAGAACATTAGTCATGATCCAATCCTCTGCGCTGAACACGGAAAACAGGGTAACCGCAAACACACCAGGATTCAACTATTCGGCATAGGACCGTTGAACATAGAACCGGCCTTGATAACGCGGCCGGTATCGCCCGTTCTCCTCTGCGGCAATGTCGTTCGTCAGTGAACGAACAGCCTGGCAGAGATCGCCGCCAGGAAGGCGAGGACGAAGCCATTCATCCATTTGAGCACCAATACGTCGGCCCTAACCTCACCGACCTTTGTCTCAAGGCAGTGCTCCAGTTCGGCCTTCACATCGCTGATTTTTATTTCAAGACGATGCTCGACATCGGCGATATCCGCCTTCAATTCAGCCTTCACCGCCATGATATCCGTCTTCAGTTCAGCCTTCACCTCCATGATATCGGCCTTCAGTTCAGCTTTCACCTCCTTGATATCCGTCTTCAGTTCAGCCTTCACCTCCAGCAGATCGCTGCGCCGTGCCGCCTCCGTCTGCATGAACTCCGCGAGCGCCTCAACCTGAGGCTGGGAGAACCCCGCCTCGACCAATCTGAATGCAGGTACACCGCTCATGCTGTGCCTTCCTTCCGCCTGACGGCCATTCCCAGGGGCCAGCCCCAGGATCGCGACCACACCCGAATTGTATCGCCCCATTCGTCGTATGGGTAGCGCCGATTTCAGGGTGTGATTCGCTCTCCTTGCAAGCGTTCTTCTCCGGGTTCGCTCTGTCCCTGGGGGAAAACCTCAAGCTGACGCAATGCCTCGCCCACAACCATAGATGCGGCCACCGCCACGTTGAGCGAGCGGAGTCCCTGGAGCATCGGCACGCACAGGCGCGAATCGGCAGCCGAGTAGACCGGCTCCGGCACGCCGGAACCTTCCCTCCCCACCAGCACGGTATCGCCGGGTTGGAAAGCAAAGGTCGTGTACGGCACCGTGGAAATAGTGGTCAGCAGAACCAGCCGGCCGCCGCCGGTCGTATCGTGACCCCGCCGGGCATCAAGAAATGCCTGCCACGAAATATGGCGGGCCAGATCCACACCAGCGACATAATCCATGCCAGAACGGCGCAAACGGCGGTCATCGAACAAGAAACCGCACGGCTCGATGATGTCCACGGCAAGGCCGACACAGGCGGCCAGACGGAGCAGGGTTCCGGTATTTTGCGGTATATCCGGCTGATACAGCGCCAGCCGCAAAGCCACTTTTGATACGGACTCAGACTTAATGAAAATCATGACCGTTCACCAAACTCCCCCCCGTTCCACCCCCGCGCCGATATCCGTGACAATCCCAGCAATCCTGGCTTTTCGTTTGGAGCCATCGCATACCTGTTGAATAATCTTTTCAAGGCAAAGCAATTCGATTATATCGAACGCATGATGTAATGAAGAGTTTATGTCCGCTAGGTCGTATCGAGCGACCGATACCAACAGTGTGAGTGCGTAGCCGACAGCGGATGATCGGTCGCACCCGTAAAGAATCGAGGTTGTTAGTATGGCACACCCGACAACACCCTCGCCCGGTGTTCCCGGCGAGGACGCGACCCGGCGCAATTTCCTCTTGTACGCGACCTCCGCCGTGGCCGTTAGTGGCACTGCGCTGGCTCTTTGGCCGTTCATTCACAGTATGAACCCTGCCGCCGACGTACTTGCTCTGTCCTCGTCTGAAGTCGACCTCAAGCCGATAGCCGTTGGGCAGAGCATCACCGTAACTTGGCGCGGCAAGCCCGTGTTCATCCGGCATCGCACGCCGGAAGAGATCAAGGCCGCCGAAAGCGTTCAGCTTTTTGATCTACGCGATCCCCAACCCGATTCGCAGCGGGCGAAAAAGCCCGAGTGGCTGGTTCTGGTTGGTGTCTGCACCCACCTGGGCTGCATTCCGCTGGGCCAGAAATCCTCCGACCCCAGGGGTGATTTCGGCGGGTGGTTCTGTCCTTGCCATGGGTCGCACTACGACACCTCGGGACGAATTCGCAAGGGTCCGGCTCCTGCCAATCTGGCCGTTCCAGATTACACGTTCTTGACCGACACCACCATTCGGATCGGCTAGGAGATCATCAGTCATGAGTGCGCCCGCCAATCAAAACAAGATCATCAAATGGGTCGACGATCGCTTGCCGATTTTCACCCTGATGCAACATTCGGCTATCGAATACCCAACTCCTAGGAATTTAAATTACTGGTGGAATTTTGGGTCTCTGGCCGGTTTCATGCTGGTCGTCATGATCCTCTCCGGCATCTTTCTTGCCATGAGCTATACCGCGCATGTCGATTACGCCTTCGACAGCGTGGAGCGCATCATGCGCGACGTGAATTACGGGTGGCTGTTGCGCTACCTGCATATGAACGGTGCATCGATGTTCTTTCTCACCGTCCTGATTCACATTTTTCGCGGCATGTACTACGGTTCGTTCAAGGCACCGCGCGAAGTGCTGTGGTGGCTGGGTATCCTTCTGTACTTGGCCATGATGGCCACGGCGTTCATGGGTTATGTGCTGCCATGGGGCCAGATGAGCTTCTGGGGCGCCACCGTCATCACCAACCTGTTCTCGGCCATTCCCGTGGTAGGCAGTTCCATCGTCACATGGCTGTGGGGCGGATTTTCCGTCGGCAATCCGACGCTGAACCGTTTCTTCGCCTTCCACTATCTGCTGCCGTTCGTGATCTTCGCCATCATGTTCCTCCATGTGTGGGCGCTGCATACGGTGAAGTCCAACAATCCGCTTGGCATTGATGTCAAGGGGCCGCAGGACACCATTCCGTTTCATCCCTACTACACTATCAAGGATCTGTACGGCATCGGCCTGTTCCTGATGGTTTATCTGTTCTTCGTCTTCTACTACCCGAACCTGTTCGGCGAACCGGACAACTATATCCCAGCCAATCCCATGGTGACGCCGCCGCATATCGTGCCGGAGTGGTACTTCCTGCCATTCTACGCTATCTTGCGCGCCGTGCCGAACAAGCTGCTGGGCGTGGTGATGATGTTCTCCGCCATCATCGTGCTGTTCTTCCTGCCGTGGCTCGACACCTCCAGAGTGCGCTCTGCCAGGTTCCGGCCGATATACAAGCAGTTCTTCTGGATCTTCCTGGCGGATTGCATCGTATTGGGCGTGGTCGGAGCCAACCCCCCGGAAGGAATCTACGTGCTGATGGGCCAGATCGCCACGTTCTGGTATTTCTTCCACTTCCTGGTACTGCTGCCAGTTCTTGGCAAGGTGGAAAAGACCCGTCCGCTGCCCGACAGCATAAGCACCCCGGTCATTAAAAAGAGCATGGAGAAGGCCTGATGCGTAGGATCACTGTCACCATCGTGGCTGCGGCTGCCCTCGCCGCCGCTACGCTCGGCCTTTCCCCCAGCTCGGCTTCGGCACACGAAGGGCCAGCCCTGGAAAAGCAATCCTGGTCCTGGCAGGGGTTTTTCGGC
Source organism: Alphaproteobacteria bacterium (assembly GCA_015233585.1). GTDB lineage: Bacteria > Pseudomonadota > Alphaproteobacteria > Rhodospirillales > Rhodospirillaceae > JADFXL01. Next base: position 32,480 of record JADFXL010000010.1, read on the forward strand.
GGCTATGACCCAGCCGCCCTCAAACGCGGCTTTCAGGTCTATCGGGAAGTCTGTTCCAACTGCCATTCCCTTCGGTTGCTTTACTACCGCAACCTGTCCGATCCCGGCGGCCCCGGCTTCTCTGTAGAGGAAGTCAAGAAGATCGCCGCAGAGAAGGAAGTGCGGGATGGTCCCAACGACGCTGGTGACATGTTCACCCGCTTCGCCCGACCGTCCGACCACTTTGCCAAGCCCTTTGCCAACGACAACGCCGCCCGCACTGCCAACAATGGGGCTCTGCCGCCGGATCTGTCGCTGATAATCAAGGCGCGCAACGGTGGCCCGGACTACGTCTACAACCTGCTGATGGGCTATAAGGAAGCTCCACCCAAGATGGTCATCAACCCCGGAATGCAGTACAATACCGTGTTCCCCGGTAACCAGATCGGGATGCCCCCGCCAGTCTCCGAGGGAATCGTCACCTACGCCGACGGCACCAAGGCAACGCAGGAGCAAGTTGCCAAAGACATCGTTTCCTTTCTGAACTGGGCGGCAGAGCCAGAGTTGGTGGCCCGGCACACCCTGGGCCTCAAGGTGCTCGGGTTCCTGTTCGTGCTGACGATCCTGTTCTATGCGTTGAAAATCCAGATCTGGAAGCGCGTACACTGACAAGTCTTTCGGCCGTTACGAATGGATCGAGCCGCCGGGGCACCCCCGGCGGCTCGTTTCGTTTTAGCCTAGCAGCCTGTCGGACTGGTTTTACGGCAGATGGCCGAGCGTGATAATTCCGGTGGACTCCCTGGAATGGAAGGGGCGCCGCGTCCGTTGGAGCGCCGCCGGACCGGGTTTGCGCCGCCAGGAGG
>JADFXL010000110.1 GCA_015233585.1 Alphaproteobacteria bacterium
CGGGGCCGGACGTGCGGTACGATCAGCAGCCGGGCAACGCGATGGAAACGGCGCCGATGGCATCTCCGGGGGCCCACTCTGGCGTGCCCAGCATGACCGAGGCTGAATTTCTGCAAGCCAAGCAGATTTATTTCCAGCGGTGCGCGGGCTGCCACGGCGTGCTGCGCAAAGGGGCCACCGGCAAGCCGCTGACGCCGGATATTACCCGCAAGCTTGGTCTTGAGAACATCAAGGCCTTTATCAACTACGGTTCGCCGGCCGGGATGCCGAACTGGGGTACTTCGGGCACTCTGACGGATGCGCAGGTCGATCTCATGGCGCGCTACGTCATGAACGATGTCCCGACTCCGCCCGAGTTCGGTCTGAAGGAGATGAAGGATAGCTGGAAGGTGATCGTGCCAGCCGACAAGCGGCCGACCAAGCAGGAAAACAACCTCGATATCGACAACCTGTTCTCCGTCACCCTGCGCGACTCGGGTGAGGTGGCTCTGATCGACGGCAATACCAAGCAGATCGTCAAGATTCTGAAGACCGGCTATGCCGTCCATATTTCGCGCATGTCGGCCAGCGGGCGCTATCTGTTCGTTATCGGCCGTGATGCCAAGATCGACCTCATCGATCTGTGGATGAAAGAGCCTACCATCGTCGCCGAGATCAAAGTCGGCATGGAAGCCCGGTCGGTCGATGCCTCGAAGATGAAGGGCTGGGAAGACAAATACGCCATCGCCGGTGCCTACTGGCCGCCGCAGTTCGTCCTCATGGACGGCGCCTCGCTGGAGCCGTTGAAGATTGTCTCCACCCGCGGCGTGACTTCGGACACTCAGGAATACCACCCGGAGCCGCGCGTCGCTTCGATCATTTCCTCGAAGTTTAATCCGGAGTTTGTTGTCAACGTCAAGGAAACCGGCAAGATCATGCTGGTTAATTACTCGGACATCAAGAACCTGAAGATCACCACCCTTGATGCGCCCCGTTTCCTGCATGACGGTGGCACCGACTCCACGGGCCGTTACTTCCTGGTCGCGGCCAATGCCTCCAACAAAGTGGCGGTGGTCGATACCAAGGAAGACAAGCTCGCCGCCGTGGTCGAGACCGGCATCAAGCCGCATCCTGGCCGTGGTGCCAACTTCATTCATCCGCAGTTCGGCCCGGTGTGGGCGACCAGCGATCTGGGCGATGACAACATTGCCCTCATCGGCACCGATCCCGAGGGCCATCCGGCTCAGGCCTGGAAGGTCGTGCAGACCCTGCACGGCCAGGGCGGCGGTGCACTGTTCGTCAAGACCAATCCGAAGTCCACCAATCTGTGGGTGGATACGACGCTCAATCCGGAAGAGAAAATCAGCCATTCTGTAGCGGTGTTCGATATCAATCATCTCGACAAGGAGCCAGAGGTGATCGATATTGCTGCCATGTCTGGTATCCCTAACGGGCCACGTCGTGTGGTGCAGGGCGAGTATAACAAGGACGGCAGCGAAATCTGGTTCTCGGTATGGAATGCCAAGGATCAGCCGTCGGCCATCGTTGTTCTGGATGACAAGACCCGCAAGCTCAAGGCCGTGATCAAGGACGATCGCCTGATCACGCCCACCGGCAAGTTCAACGTCTATAATACCGAGCACGACATCTACTGATCCCGGAAGACGGCACGCCCCGCGCGGCGTGCCGTCAAATCTGGTGGGGCCGTCCGTCTGGTAACGGAAGCGGTTTTAAGGAGCGGCACGATCACGTTATCCTGCTGTTCATCCTTTTTGCCATCGGGAGGGTCTCCTCGTGCGCTGGAACTGCCCATGATAACGATCCCCCCCCCGCTCGCCAGGCGGCTCTCCTTCATCTTCTGCGCCAGGACTGCGGAGCCTGCCACGGTATGACCCTGAAGGGCGGCCTTGGCCCGTCGTTGTTGCCTGAGTCCCTGCGCGATCAGAATGAAACGGTCCTGGCTCGGATTATCCGTGACGGGGTACTGGGCACGCCCATGCCGCCCTGGGCCTTTGAAATTTCCGAGCCTGAAGCCCTGTGGCTGGTCCGCAACCTGAAGGATGGCCTGGATGACCAATAAAGTCCCGCTCCCCAAGGGGGCGCGGGGGAAGCTGAGCTTCCCCCGTCTTTCTTTCTTCCTTGCCGCCGTCCTGACGTTATTCTCCGCCTGCACCACCCCCACCCCCCTTGTCTCCCGTGGCACCAGCGACCTGGGCATTGTCATCGAGCGCACCCTTGGCCGGGTGCAGGTGGTGGAGACCACGCACCACACCTCGCTGTTCACCGTAGATGGCCTGGGCGATCTGTCTCATGCCTCGGCAGTGTTCTCGCGCGATGGTCGTTATGCGTTCATCTTTGGCCGCGATGGTGGTTTATCGAAAGTAGACCTTCTGAGCGGCACCGTGGTGAACCGCATCGTGCAGGCGGGTAATTCCATCGGCGGTGCGATTTCTGACGACGGCACCCTGATTGCCACCGCCAACTACGATCCGGGCGGCATTAAGGTGTTTGATTCCGACACCCTGGCGCTGGTCGCCGACCTTCCGTCCACCGGGGACGACGGCAAGTCCTCAAAGGTGGTGGGGATCGAGGATCTGCCCGGCAGGCGTTTCATCTACAGCCTTTACGATGCCGGCGAGGTCCGCATCGCCGACGTGTCCGTTGCCGCGCATCCCGTGGTGACGCGTATTCCCAACATCGGCCGTCTGCCCTACGACGGTCTGACCACCAGCGATGGACGGTTCTACATCGCCGGCCTGTTTGGCGAAGACGGTCTGGCGCTGATTGACCTGTGGGAGGCCAAGCCTACGGCCCGGCGCATTCTCAATCATTACGGGCGGGGCGAGCAACCACTGCCGGTCTACAAAATGCCGCATCTGCGGACGTGGGCGCAGGCGGGTGACCTTATGTTCCTGCCAGCCGTCGGCCGTCACGAGGTTCTGGTGGTGAGTCGCACCGACTGGCGCGAAGTGGCCCGCATTGCCGTCCAGGGGCAGCCGGTATTTGTCGTCGCCCGCCCCGATGGCCGCGAGGTGTGGGTCAATTTTGCTCACCCCAGCAACGACGCTATTCAGGTCATTGATGTCCAGCGTATGGCGGTAGCCCGAACCTTCATTCCCGGTAAGGCGGTCCTGCACATGGAATTCACGCCACGCGGCGAGCAAGCCTGGGTGTCGGTGCGGGATAGCGATCAGGTGGTGGTCTATGACACCCGCACCGGGGCCGAAATTACCCGCTTGCCCGCCGACAAGCCGAGCGGCATTCTGTTAGGAGCGCGCGCCCAGCGTATGGGATTGTGAGGAAAGGGGAGGGGGCCGTCATGGAGGATCTGGAGCGGCACCTGCTGGACGACTTCCAGCGCGACTTTCCCCTGACACCGACGCCGTTTGCCGACATGGCCCAGCGTCTTGGGGTGGATGAGGCGAAGGTTCTGGAGACACTTCGGGTTCTGAAGGCCGAGGGCAAGATTACCCGAGTCGGGGCCGTGGTGCGTCCCGGCGCGGTTGGCGCAAGTACACTTGCCGCCATGGCGGTGCCGGAGGCTCGGTTGGTCGAAGTGGCGGAAATGGTCAGCACCTACCCAGAAGTCAACCATAACTACCAGCGCGAGCACGAGCTAAACCTGTGGTTCGTGATCACCACTCCCAGTCAGGAGCGACTCCAGGCGGTCCTGACGGATATTCGCGACCGCTGCCGCTGTCCGCTGATCTCGTTGCCCATGGAGCGGAGTTACCGGCTGGACCTCGGGTTCGGGCTGGCCTGGACATGACGGAAGACGAAACGGCGACCCCGCCCGGCGCGCGCCTTGCGGCTGACCCCAGGCTGCCGGCTGACCTCCGGCTGATCGAGGCGCTGGCAGATGGATTGCCGCTGACATCGCACCCTTACGCCGAACTTGGGCGCTCCCTTGGCCTCAGTGAGGCGGAGGTGCTGGAGCGGTTGCGCCGATTGCTGGCGGAGGGTGTGATAAGCCGGCTGGGTGTCATCGTCCGCCATCACGAACTTGGCTATCGCGCCAATGCCATGGTGGTCTGGGATGTGCCCGATGAGCTGGTGGCCGGGATTGGCCAGCGCATGGCCGCTTTTTCCTTCGTTACTCTGTGTTATCAGCGCCGCCGCTCGCCGCCGCTATGGCCCTATAACCTGTTCTGCATGATCCATGGCCGCGAACGCCCCACCGTATTGACCCAGGTGGAGACGCTGACCCATTCCTGTGGATTGCTCGACGTACCGCGCCAGATTCTGTTCAGCCGGCGGCGCTTCAAGCAGCGTGGGGCCTGGTACGGTGCCGGGAGCGTCGCGACGGTGGCGGAGTGTGCATGAACCCCGCGCTGGATGATACCGACCGCACCATTGTCAATGCCTTGCAGGGCGGCTTTCCCCTGGTGCCCCGTCCGTTTGCCGTGGTAGCGGCGAGCCTGGGACTGGACGAGGATGACCTGATTGAGCGGGTGCGGCGTCTGGTTGGAAATGGCGTACTGTCCCGTTTTGGTCCGCTGTTCCAGGCCGAGCGCCTGGGCGGGGCCGTGACCCTGGCTGCCATGGCGGTGCCGGAAGCGCGCTTCGATGCCGTGGCGGAGATGGTGGGGGCTTTTCCCGAAGTGGCGCACAACTATCAGAGGGAGCACACCCTCAACATGTGGTTCGTGGTTGCCGCCGAGACCCCGGCCGGTCTGGCCGAGACCTTGACCCGCATTGGCGTTTTGACCGGACTTGCCGTCCATAATTTTCCACGTCTGGCGGAATATTACATCGGGTTGAGGCTCGACGCATGAATTTCAATCCGGCCGTTGAGCGCTGGGGCTGCCGCCCCAGACCCCGCCCGGAGCGAGGCTCCGGACCTCCTTCTTTTTATAAAAATAAAGGGGGTCTGGGGCATCGCCCCAGGCGGGTTCGGGCGGCAGCCCGAGCTTCTCGCCAACCGCTGGATTTCGCATGAACGCCCCATCCTTAGATCCTGTAGACCGCGCTCTGGTGCTCGCCAGCCAGGATGGCCTGCCCCTGTGCCGCGAGCCATGGCGTGCCCTGGCCGAACAGGTCGGCATTCCTGAGGCCGAAGTGATCGCCCGCCTGCAACGTATGCTCGATCAAGGTGCCATCCGCCGCATCGGCGCAATCCCCAATCACTACCGGCTGGGTTACACCGCCAACGGCATGTCGGTGTGGGATGTTACCGACGAACGGGTGGACGAACTGGGCATGGTCATCGGCGCTCTGCCGTTCGTCAGCCATTGCTACCGCCGCCCGCGTGCCTTGCCGATCTGGCCCTATAACCTCTTCGCCATGGTCCATGGCCAGAGCCGCGATGCGGTCGCGGAAAAAGTGGCCGTCATCGCCGGGATCCTCGGCCCTGAGGCGCGCGCCCACCAGACGCTCTACAGCAGCCGCATTCTCAAAAAGAGTGGCCTGCGCCTTAAATAAGATGGCGCCTTAAATAAGATGGCGCCTTAAATAAGCAACAGGGAGACACGCATGTTCCGGCTCTCGCAGTTCGTTGGTGAGTTGTTCAACCCCACGCCACCGGGGCCACATCGCGATCTGGCGGGGCCGGTGGTGGTCTGGAACCTGATCCGCCGCTGCAATCTTACCTGCCAGCACTGCTATGCCTTATCGGCCGACAAGGATTTCCCCAACGAGTTGTCAACCGAAGAAGCATTCCGGGTCATGGACGATCTGTATGCCTCGGGCACGCGGGTTCTGATCCTTTCCGGCGGGGAGCCAATGCTGCGTCCCGATCTGTTCGAGATTTCCCGTCGCGCCAAGGAAATGGGGTTTTACGTCGCGCTCTCCACCAACGGCACCCTGATCGATGCGGACAGCATCGGAGCCATAGCCGCCGTCGGTTATTCCTATGTCGGCATCAGCATCGACGGCCGCCGCGACACCCATGACCGCTTCCGGCGCCGTACCGGTGCTTTCGAGGCGTCGCTGGCCGGGCTTCGTCTGTGCCGGGACGCTGGCATAAAAATCGGCCTGCGCTTCACTCTCACCAGTGATAATGCCGCCGACCTGCCATGGCTGCTGGACCTGATGGAGGAAGAGCGAATCGACAAGTTCTATCTGTCGCACCTCAACTACGCCGGGCGCGGGCGGCACGCCGCCGACGTGCTTCACGCCATGACCCGCCAAGCCATTGACTTATTGATCGAGCGTTGCGTGAAACTCCACGTCAACGGTACGCCAAAGGAATTCGTTACCGGCAACAACGATGCCGACGGCCCTTATTTCCTGCGCTGGGTGAGGGTGAACTTCCCCGACCGGGCGGAACACATCCGGGCCAAGCTGGTGCAGTGGGGCGGCAATGCCTCTGGCGTCAACGTAGCCAATATCGACAATCAGGGAAATGTTCACCCCGATACCATGTGGTGGCATACCACTTTGGGTAACGTGCGCACCCGATCGTTCTCGACGATCTGGCGTGACACGTCCGATCCCTTGATGGCGGGCCTGAAAACACGCCCCCGCCCCGTCAAAGGCCGCTGCGGTACCTGTGAGGATCTTGACATCTGCGGCGGCAACACCCGCGTGCGCGCCCACCAACTGACCGGCGACCCCTGGGCCGAAGACCCCGCCTGCCATTTGATCCCCGAGGGGGTCCGGGGGAGGCCAGCCTCCCCCGCCTTAACTCTTTTACTAGCCTGCCTGTTCCCTTTCCTGTCTCCCAATCCCGTCCAAGCCGAAAACACCCAAGCCCTATACGCCACCCATTGCGCCTCCTGCCATGCCCCAGACCGTTTGGGAGGCATGGGTCCGGCCCTATTCCCCGAATCCCTGGGCCATATGCGGTCAGCGAATGTGGCCTCCGTAATCGCCGCCGGCCGCCCATCGACCCAAATGCCGGGTTTCTCCGCCATACTGACGCCACCGGAAATCGAGTCCCTGGCGGCCCTGGTCCTGTCGCCGTTGCCTGCAATACCGGCGTGGGGCCTGGACGACATGCGGAAAACCCATGTCGTCACCCTTAAGGACCAGGATCTGGTCGCCAAACCGGCCTACAGCGCCGATCCTCTGAACCTGTTCACGGTGGTGGAGGCTGGCGACCACCACATAACCATCCTGGACGGCGACAAATTCGAGCCGTTGACCCGCTTCGCGTCGCACTTCGCCGTGCATGGCGGGGCCAAGTATTCGCCCGACGGCCGGTTTGTTTATCTGGCGTCCCGGGACGGCTGGATCTCCAAATACGATCTTTATGGCCTGAAGATGGTGGCAGAGATCCGGGCCGGGGTGAACACGCGCAACATCGCCGTTTCGTCCGATGGCCGTTTCGTCATGGTCGGTAACATGCTGCCGCATACTCTGGTCCTCCTGGACGCTCACGATCTGACGCCGATGAAGATCATCGCCGTCAACGACGGCAAGGGCCACGAATCGCGGGTCAGCGCCGTTTACACGGCCCCGCCACGCAACAGCTTCATCGTTGCCCTGAAGGACCTGCCCGAGGTGTGGGAGGTCTCGTATACCGAAGACCACGCGCCCATCTACTCCGGCACCGTCCATTCGTTTGAAAAGGGCCAGGAGGAGGCGCTCGGCGTGCAGACCGGCCTGTTCGCCGTGCGCCGAATCGGACTTGACACCATCCTCGACGATTTCTTCTTTGACCAGACGTATGTCAACCTGCTGGGCGCCGGGCGAGGGGAAGGCAAAGGCCAGGTGGTCAACCTGATCGTCGGCCGGAAGGTGGCCGACCTCAACCTGTCGGGGATGCCGCACCTGGGTTCGGGCATCACCTTCCTCTGGCAGGGCCAGCCGGTGATGGCGACGCCGAATCTCAAGGAAAACGTCATCAGCGTGATCGACATGACGACCTGGAAGACAATAAAGCGCATCCCCACTCTGGGGCCGGGCTATTTCCTGCGCGGTCATGAGAACAGCCCCTACATCTGGGCCGACGTGTTTAACGGGCCGCATAAGGACTCGGTCCACGTCATTGACACCCGCACCCTGGAGATCGTCAAGACCTTATGCCCGGAACCGGGCAAGACGGCCGCGCATGTGGAGTTCACCCGCGATGGCCGTTACGCCCTGCTCAGTATCTGGGAGGACGATGGTGCGATCATCGTCTACAACGCGGCCACTCTGGAAGAAATCAAACGCATCCCAATGCGGAAACCTGTAGGAAAATACAATGTATGGAATAAAGTACACTACTCGTCAGGAACCAGCCATTAGGAGCATTGCGGGGATCCGTCTTCCGCTGTCCGGTTGTCATCTTTCCCCTCGTTACAGCCAGGTTTCTCGACGAGCTTGACGATCGTCAAAGCGGCTTGCTGCGGTGCAGGCTAGCAATAAAGCCCAAGGGGGCGGCAGGTGTCAGGCCGGGCTTCTCGTTATTGGTGTCCTAAAGCCAGACACCCCTGCGCACGGCCAATTATTCAGGTTTTGGAGGCATCGTTATGGGAAATTCCGGCGGCACGCTGGGCGCGAAGGGGGCGGACGATGAATGCGTCCCCGTCATGCAGCAGGTACTCGACAACCCGTTTCTTCTTCTTTTCATCGGTATTACCGTTCCGACCGTGTTCTACATCATTTGGGGAATCATGGAAGTAACGACGATTCCGCTAGCGAACTACTAAGGGGGACCAAATGGCAATTTTTCCGCCGACACAAAGACTCTGGTGGAAGGAACCGATCGAAAAGTCGGAGATCCTGTGGATCGGCATTGCGCTGACCTGGGCCTTGATCATGTTCATCATGATGCCGTACTGGCACTTCGTCGGCGGTCAGAACCTTTCCAATGAAGCCTATCGGGTTGTTCCCGAACATTACGGCAAGCGGGTCGAGGCCATGGCCGAGAAGTTCAAGGTGCGCGAGGAAAAAGGAATTCCCGTCGTACATCCGCCAGCCGGTGGTGACGCCTACATTATAGCACGCACGTTGGAGTGGTGGCCGATTATCGAG
>JADFXL010000111.1 GCA_015233585.1 Alphaproteobacteria bacterium
TCTCCTTGCCCAGAAAGTCGGTTTCGACCGAGAGATTCGTGGCCTGGATCAAACTGCCCATGCCGCCGTCGCACAGCAGAACCCGCTGGGACAGGTGATCGAGGATCTTGCTCATGAGGAAATGGATTCCGGCGTTGGCTGAGGGCGCACCCCCAGGATGTGACAAATGGCGAAGGCGAGGTCCGCCCGGTTCAGGGTATAGAAATGGAATTCCGTCACACCGTCGGCAGCCAGGGCGCGGCACTGTTCCATGGCCATCGTGGCCGCCACCAGACGGCGGGTATCGTGGTCGTCGTCCAGGCCGACGAATTGTTCCCGCATCCAGGGCGGCACTGAGGCCCCGCAGGCCGTGGCGAACTTTATCACGGTGGCGAAGTTGGTCACGGGCAGGATGCCGGGGATCACCGGTACGGTGATACCAGCCGCACGCACCCGGTCCATGAACCGGCGATAGACATCGACGTCAAAGAAATACTGGGTGATGGCGCGGGTTGCCCCGGCATCGATCTTGCGCTTGAGGTTGTCGAGATCGGCCTGGGCGCCGGTGGCTTCCGGGTGGGTCTCGGGATAGGCGGCGACGCTGATTTCAAAATCGGCCACCCGCTTCAGACCCTGGACCAGATCCACGGCGTAGTCGTATCCCCCGGCGTGGGGGTGATAACCAGAGTTGCCCTCGGGTGGGTCGCCGCGCAGGGCGACGATATGGCGAATGCCCGCCTCCCAATAGTGCCGCGCCACCGCGTCCACCTCCTCGCGCGTTGCGCCGACACACGTCAGATGGGCCGCTGGCTCCAGGGTGGTTTCCCGGCGTATGCGCGCAACGGTATCGTGGGTACGCTCGCGGGTGCCGCCTCCGGCACCATAGGTCACGGAGACGAACCTGGGGGACAAGGGTTCCAGACGCTGGATGCACTCCCACAACTGGGTTTGCATTTTCTCGGTCTTGGGGGGGAAAAATTCGAACGACACCGATATGGGGTGCGGCAGCCGAAGCGGCATGGCCAGCGCCCCCTGCCAACCGTGCGCCGATGGTTGTTCCAGATCAGATTCGTTCACCGTCACAGTCACTGTCGCGCCCCTCTGTTGTCCTGGGATTTCGAGTTTATCCCGGAGTCTTCCCCAACAGGGATGATACCCGATCGCGGCCAAACAGCAACCCTGGGAAATCTATCTCGATCCGGTCGTTGCAGGGCCATTTATGGGCTGCCGCCCAAACCCGCTTGGGGCCTCGGTCCCCAAACCCCGTTAATTAAAGGGTTTCCAAAGGCCCCCGGCCTTTGGCGGGTGTGGGCAGCGCCCACATGGTTTAAATGCGATCGTCTTGAGGGACGAAGTCGTTGACATGGCCGCCGGTCCTGCTTACCTTGCGCGTTCCTTGAAACCGGCCCTTGCGGCCGAGGAAGTTGGGCGTCATGAAGATTCGCAATTCATTGAAATCGGCCAAGCTGCGTGAGAAAGACTGCCGGATCGTGCGGCGGAAGGGCCGGGTCTACATCATCAACAAACGTCACCCGCGTTATAAAGCCCGCCAGGGCTGATAGCGGCTTCCGTCCCTGCTTTCGGCAGAGCGCGTCTGTTTGGCGATTCTTCATGGACTGGTGCGGTTGTAGAGATTTGCAGCCGTGCCTAGGCCTTTGAGGCTCATGGCTAACACCGTGTCGTCGAAATAATCAGGGCCGTTTGGATTGGCGGTATCGTTGAACGGAGCGGAAATAAACGCTGGCGGGGTGGCCAGCGCGTTCGCTTGTTCCCAGAGACTGTTGGAAAGAGGCGCGCGGATCCCTCCGGGGCCAATGGCGTCTGCGCCGTTTGGCCCGTGACTGATCACGACAAACGCGGCTCCGGTTGACGTGCCGGGATCATAGATGGTGGTCGTGCAGGACCCGTCGGGAGCCAATCCAGCGCAAACCTTGAATCCATGGCTGGCGTAAACACTGGAGTTGATGAATATGGCCGGAGTCGTGAGGTCCGGCGCGACGCGATAGGAAAGAAAATGGCCCCAGGCATCCATGGCCGCCGACCTGGGAAGGCCAAGGGTGACCCAGGGCAGAACCCCGTCATAGGTGGACGAGTCGCCGGGGCGTTGCGGTGCGAACAGGTTGCTGGTCTTGCATAGACCGGTGGAGGGGGACGTTGTGGCGGCGGCCGTGCCATTCATGACGCCGCCGTGCCCGTCCTGCATCGTCTTATCCCCATAATACTGTGCCGGACACGGCAAACTCTGATTGACGACGACATAGGCGATCAGGGCGTTCTTGACGGTGGTGGAGGCAAGGGTATCCGAGTCCAGGGCGCGGGCCGTCGTTACCTGATTGTAGCGGCTGGTCTGAACGCCTCGCAGCACGGCCGAGGTCAGGATCAGGCCAACGGCAATAATCATCACGATCATCAGAGGCATTATCGTAAAGCCGCCTTGGCGGGAGGATGGCGGCAGGTGTCGTCTGTGCCTCATCCCTCTAATGACTCCGAGGTCCAAGGTTTGCCCTGGCGGCAACACTCATGAGGGTCGGATGGCGCACGATGTCGTCGAAATATTGGTTTGGGCTGTTGATCTGGCTGACCTCCGTCCCGTCGATGTAGCCCGGATTTGCCGGCGGCGAATAGGACGAGCGGCCTCCCCCCGGACCATTCCGGCTCGATACCACAGAATTTGAACAATCGTTGGCAAGTTCATCCATGCCGGATCTGGCGTTGGTTGGAATGTAAATGCCGGAGGAGCCGCTCATGGCGCCCAACCCATTCTTCCCGTGCGAAATCAGCACATAGGCGGCGCCGGTGTACAGAGTCACGGGGTCGGAAAGGATCGGAGTATAGGCGGTTCCGGCACCCTTTGCACTATCCTGGTACGTAGGCAACACCCGCAGGCCCTTGCCCGCGAGGAAAACGGCAGGGCGGCTGCATGTCTGAAAGGTACATTGGGTTCGGCATTGCTGGTAGGGCAGGATATTGGGGCTGCTGCCTGCGGGATCGCACCACGTCATATCAAGGCCACCGTTTGGCGGCGCAGCTACCAGGCTGCCGGTGTTGCTGGTGCCGTCGCCGTCATAGACGCGATAGGTCAGATAATTACCCCAGCCGTCAATGGCGTCGGCCTTGGCCAGACCGAGCGTGACAAAGGGGAGGATTCCATAATCCTGGGTTCCCGCTCCCGAACCGGCCAGGCCACTTTTCGCACAAAGTCCCGTGGCATCCGGCGGAGACTCCACGCCCAGTTTGGCGGTTTCAAGACAGACGCCCGCACCGCCGTTCGAGCATGTGCCCATGGTGTTTGCCGGGCACGGCAAGCGTTTGTTCTGGGCGACAAACAAGGCCAGAGCCTCCCCAGCCGTATCCAGCCGTTGCCTGGTTATCTTGCGATGCTGGGTTTCGGCAATACCGAGCATCGTCTGCATCAGGACGGTCGAGAGAATCCCCACAATGACCAACCCGATCGACAGCTCGACCAGCGTAAAGCCGGCGGAAGCTTTCCGCTCTGCGATTCCACCCCTTGGCACCATCGGGTAACCGCTCCACCTGGTTGCGATGCGTTTTCTGCGGTATCTTATACTCAAGAGCGGCACATTACCTGATTTTTGCGGGGATGTGGCGGTGTCCGTCCCGGACTTCGGTTGATTTTTCGTCTTTTGCGGGAACCTAATGGATTGTTGACACCTGCATCGTTGTAATCTATAGTTCACACATGATCGAGGTGCGCCAAACGACCGTGTTCCGGGACTGGCTTGACGAACTGAGAGACCGCCGCGCCCAGGAGCGAATCGCTCAACGGATCGTCCGGGTACAGGCCGGACTTCTCGGCGATGTCAAGTTCTTCGATGGTATCGGCGAGCTTCGCGTGGATTACGGTCCAGGGTACCGTATCTACCTCGTGCAAAGGGGTGCCGTCGTAATCGTCCTGTTGTGTGGTGGCGATAAGAAATCGCAGGATCGGGATGTTAAGCGCGCCAAGGCCCTTGCTGCGGAATTAGAGGAATAGCGATGGTCAAGACCGAATTATTCGACGCCGGGCGCTATCTGACCGCGCCGGAGGCTCAGGCGGAACTTCTCAGCGATGCTTTTGCCAGCGGTCATGCCGCCTATGTGGCTCAAGCTCTTGGTGTCATCGCCCGCGCGCGCGGTATGACGGAGGTTGCCCGCGAGGCAGGCGTGACCAGAGAAGCGCTGTACAAATCCCTTAGCGAGGACGGCGACCCACGCCTGACAACGCTTCTGGGGGTGATGCGGGCGCTGGGAGTGACGCTCTCGGCGCAGATCAAGCCGGCGGCATAATCGCATTTTTTCTCAGCAAAGCCCCTCCAATGCCGCTGGCAGTTCGCTAAAGGCATCAATAACCGCATCGGCTCCCATCGCCTGCGGCGAGATGCCGGCATAGCCAAAGCTGACGACAATCACAGGAATGCCCGCGTTGCGCGCCACGCCGACATCATTGGCGCTGTCGCCCACCATCACGGCCTCGTCGAGCCTTGCTCCCAGGGCATCCAGGGTGGCCATCAAGGGACGGGGGTCCGGCTTGATGTGCGATGTGCTATCCCCGCCAACCACGGCGGAGAAAAACCGGGTCAGATCGAGTTGCGCCAGGATGTCCAGGGTGGCGCGGTGCGGTTTGTTGGTGCATAGCCCCAGCCAGTAACCCGAGGCGATCAGCGTTTCCAGAACCGTCTCCGCCCCCGGCCAGCAGCGGGTCAAGGCGGTGGGCGCCGATTCGTAGATCTCCAGAAACCGCCGCACCAATGGGGCTAGTCCTCCTTCCCAAGCCATGGTTGAGAGCGCTGCGGCGGTCATGGCGCGTTCAATCAGACGGTCGACGCCAGCGCCCACCATCTGCCGAACCTCGTCAGCCTCGAGCGAACGCCCGCCCAGCTCGATCAGCAAGCCATTGAGAGCAACCCGGAGGTCAGGAACGATATGGATCAAGGTGCCGTCAAGGTCGAACACCACGAAAGAACGCTTACGGAGAACTGGCGGCATCATGAATACCCACGACAATAGGACTTGGCGGTTCGGCACGAATTGTGGCACCTTCGTATCGCTTTTCAGGGTGCTCTTCGAGCCCGTTCATAGTTCCTGGCGGATTGATGGCAAAGAGAAAAACCGCTGCGGTCATTCTGGCTGCCGGAATGGGTACGCGGATGAAATCGGCGTTGCCGAAGGTGCTGCACCCTATCGCGGGTCAGCCCATGATCCGCTATCTGCTGAATACGGTCGAGTCGGTGGGGTTCGACCGGGTCGTCGTGGTTGTGGGACCGGAGATGGAGGCCGTGGCAGCAGCCGTCCAGCCCCACGCTTTCGTCGTACAGAGCGATCGTCTGGGAACCGGCCATGCCGTGGCTCAGGCTGGGCCGGCGCTGGCGGATTTCGATGGCGATGTTGCCGTATTGTATGGCGACTCGCCGCTGATCACCAGCCACACCCTGCAACGCATGGGCAACGCTCTTCAGCGTGAGCCTGGACCTGCGGTGGTGGTGCTGGGTTTCCAGCCCCGCGATCCCGCCGAATACGGCCGCCTGATGGTTCCTCTCGCAGAGAAAAGCGTGGCTGAGGAAAGCGGGGGCCAGCTTGACGCCATCGTCGAATTCCGCGAGGCAACGCCGGAGCAGCGAAGCGTTACCTTGTGCAATTCCGGCGTGATGATGGCCGACCGGGCGCGGCTGTTCGCCTGGTTGTCCCGCGTCGACAACGCCAATGCCAAGGGCGAGTACTACCTGACCGATGTCGTCGGTCTGGCTCGTGGGGATGGCCTGTCCTGCGCCTACGTCGTGGCCCCGGAAACCGAATGCTTTGGCGTCAATTCAAGACAGGAACTGGCTCAGGCCGAAGCGATGGTTCAGGAACGGCTGCGGAACGCGGCGATGGACTCCGGTGTCACCTTGATCGACCCCGGCACCGTTACATTCTGCCAGGATACCAGGCTCGGTCGCGATGTCGTGGTTTATCCCCATGTCGTGTTCGGACCCGGTGTGACCGTAGCCGACGGCGTCGTCATCAAAAGTTTTTGCCATTTCGAAGATGCCGCCATCCGTCGTGGCGCCACCATTGGCCCCTATGCCCGGCTGCGGCCCGGCGCCGAGATCGGCGAGGGTGCGCACATCGGTAACTTCGTCGAAATCAAGAAGGCAACCGTCGAGGCCGGCGCCAAGGTCAGTCACCTGAGCTATATCGGCGACGGGCGGATCGGCGCCGGGGCCAACATCGGGGCCGGTACCATATTTTGCAATTACGACGGATTCACCAAGGGGTTCACCGATATCGGCCCCGGCGCCTTTATCGGCTCCAATTCGGCACTGGTGGCGCCGGTCAGCGTCGGGGCCGGGGCGATCGTTGGCGCGGGATCGGTGATTACGAAAAACGTGAGCGCCGATGCGCTCGCGGTGGCTCGTGGCAAGCAAATGGAAGTCACGGGGTGGGCGGCGACGTTCCGCGCCAGCAAGGGTGAGAAGAAATAGTGGGTGCCGCCCGTCGGGGCTATCGTCCTGTCAAGAAACATCGGGGCTATCGCCCCGAACCCCATTTGGGGCTATGCCCCAAGCCCCCTTTTTTTATAATTAAAGGGGGGGGACGAGGCGTAACCCTGGGCGGCAGCCCATAGGGGCGCCCGTTTATTATCAGATAGGGAATCCCGGCTTATGTGCGGAATTGTTGGCATCATCGGCAAGAGCCAGGTGGCCCCGCTGTTGATCGAGGGACTGAGGCGGCTTGAATACCGTGGTTACGACTCGGCGGGGATTGCGACCTTGCTTGACGGCCGTATTGAACGCCGTCGTGCCGAGGGCAAAATCATTAACCTGGAACGGTTGCTGGTGGAAAAGCCTATCCTTGGGCACATCGGCATCGGCCATACCCGCTGGGCGACTCATGGCGTGCCCAACGAAACCAACGCCCATCCTCACTCCAACGGCCGGGTGGCGGTCGTTCATAACGGCATCATCGAGAACTTCCAGGAATTGCGCGCCGAACTTATGCGCAAGGGCTACAAGTTCGAAAGCGAGACCGACACCGAGGTTGTCGTCCATCTGCTCACCCTTTACCTGGACGAGGGCGCAAGCCCGGTCGATGCCACCCACCAGGCATTGAAGCGTCTGCGCGGTGCCTTTGCCCTGGCTATTTTATTCGTTGGGCGGGAGGATCTGCTGTTGGCGGCGCGCCGGTGCAGTCCGCTGGCTGTGGGCTATGGTGACGGCGAGATGTACATCGGCTCCGACGCCCTGGCTCTGGCGCCTCTGACCCAGAAGATCACCTATCTTGAGGATGGCGACTGGGCGGTGCTCAGTTCCGATGGCGTCAGCTTCCGCGATCTGGAGGGACGACAGGTCACCCGCGCGGTCTGTCAGTCGGCGGTGTCGGGCGCCTTCATCGGCAAGGGCGAGCACCGGCACTTCATGCTCAAGGAAATCTATGAGCAGCCGCAAGCCATCGCCAATACGCTCAACACCATGTTCAACCCGGTCTCCCGTACCATCACATTGCCCAATGTCGCGTTTGACCTGGGGGCCGTAAACCGGATCACCATCATTGCCTGCGGTACCTCCTATTACGCCGGCATGGTGGCCATGTACTGGCTTGAGCAGGTGGCGCGAATTCCAACTCAGGTGGAGGTGGCCTCGGAGTTCCGTTACCGCTCGCCGGCCCTGGCGCCGGGAGGTTTGGCCCTGTTTATCTCGCAATCAGGAGAGACCGCCGATACCTTGGCGGCCTTACGACATTGCAAGAATCACGATCAACGTGTGATTGCCGTAGTCAATGTGCCGGAAAGCTCCATGGCCCGCGAGGCGGACGGCGTCTTTTACACCATGGCTGGCCCGGAGATCGGTGTTGCCTCGACCAAGGCATTCACCACCCAGTTAACGGTTCTGGCGTGTCTGACCATCGCCCTGGCCAAGCAGCGCGGCGCCATCGACCACGCCACCGAGGCTCGTTTGTCCAGCGCCATCGCCGAGGTTCCAAGCCGGGCAGCCGAGGTATTGAACCATGACGCCCGTATCCGCGAGATTGCCCGCAACGTGGCTGAGGCGCGGGACGTGCTTTATCTGGGGCGCGGCACCAGCTATCCCATCGCTTTGGAAGGGGCTTTGAAGCTGAAGGAAATCTCCTACATCCACGCCGAAGGGTATGCCGCTGGCGAAATGAAGCACGGCCCCATCGCCCTGATTGACGAGAGTGTGCCGGTGATTGTTATTGCTCCTTCCGACGAACTCTTTGAGAAAACCGCATCCAACGTTCAGGAGGTGGTCGCGCGTGGGGGCAAGGTGGTGGTGTTCAGTGACGCCATGGGGGTTGATCGTTTGGGACACAGCGCCATCTATACCGTGGCCTTGCCTTATGTCGATCCATTCGTTACGCCGATTTTATACTCGATTCCCGTGCAACTGTTAGCTTATCACGCCGCTGTACTGAAAGGCACGGACGTGGACCAGCCGCGCAATCTGGCCAAGAGCGTGACGGTAGAATAGGTATATCAATAATAACGCAGGAATTTCTGCGATTTTTAGTAACTGCTCAGGCACTCTATAAATCAGAAAATATCGACGAACGTAAATCGACTGGAAGATAAAGATGCGAGGAGCCTAGGCCCCTCGCGCTCTCCTTTGATAAGATAAATGGGGAGCACGAGGGCCTCAGGCCCTCGTTCTTTCCTCTTCTGGAGCATATATTCGCTTGGCCTCAGGGAAACCTGAGACTGTTACGAAATCCCCCCGGCTGACAAAACGAAGTTCTACATTGCCCATGGCTGCGTCATTACTATAGTATCGCGGCAACGGGATTGTATTGCGGCTCGAAATCAAAGGTTCTGGACAAACAATCCCCGCACGTCACCGGTCTTCGTCCTCCGGCCGGTTGGAAATGTTAAATATCGTCTTGCACAAG
>JADFXL010000112.1 GCA_015233585.1 Alphaproteobacteria bacterium
CTGCAAGCGCGATTTCTCTCCAAAGGCCAAGGCGGTCAACGGCATGGGGTACCTCCGAATCCGAGGGATTCAGAGAATCACGCCGAGCGCAAGCCATTTTCCGCGTTAACCTGAGTTCGAGGCCCTGATTTTCCTGGAAATCATTTTGCTATACGTTATATATTACATCGTTATTTAATCGCTTTGATGATATCTGCCATTAGGGACATGCATGTGATGCTGTTTTCCCCTCCGCCGTTCACTATCCTGCTCGTGGAAGACGATCCGGCCGACGCGCACTTGGTGCAGGCAGCCTTTATCGAGAACCGCGTGCTCGTGGATCTGCGCCATGTGATGGACGGCGTGGAAGCCTTCAACTACCTGCGCCGTCACGGCGAATCGCACCGCGACGCGGTACGCCCGGACCTGATCCTGCTCGACCTGAACATGCCACGCATGGATGGCCGGGAATTCCTGACCGCGATCAAGATAGACGACGCCCTCCGCTCCATTCCCGTGGTGATCCTCACCACTTCGGAGGTCGAGCGGGATATCGTCGCCTCTTACAAGCTGGGCGCCGCAGGCTATATCGTCAAGCCGGTGGATTTTGAGCAGTTCATCGCCGCGATCAAATCGCTCAAGGATTACTGGTGTTCCGTGGTCCGCGTGCCAAAAACCAAGCCAACGTACGCGAGAACCTGAGCCTACTTGGCCAACCCCAGAAATTCCAGGATCTTGCGGACCAGTCCCTTGGGCGGCGGCGGGGGAGTTGCCGGTTTCTTGCGCCGGGAAGCGTCACCCGGTCTGGAGGAAGATTTGCCCGCAGGCCGGGCGTTTGGATTGTTATAGGTGTAAAAGTTGCGAAAACGTCCGCTTTCTTCCACCGAGTAGTACGCTATCCGCTTGAGGGTCTGATCTTTTTGACACCGTTGTTTGGCGTCGACCTCGGCCTCGTCCCTGGTGGTGATATCCGAGCTGTAGTCGAGTCTCCCGTCCCGCAGCTCCTGCCCGTCCTTGCAGCTATATATCTCTGTCGTCATCCCGCCACCATCAATCCCATTTGCCCCCAGGCGGACCCAGTTTCGCGCACAAACCGGCTTGATTCCATTCCAAAAGTGCTGGATTTCAATCCGAAACAGATTGCGGCGAAATATCCTTGGGCCTTATGAGGAAGTCGAACGCGCAGCTTGCCGGGGCCAGCCGGGGCCACACCGTCTCGCCAACCCGAAACGCCGCCAAAGCTCCGGTCGGAAACTTTATTTGAAGCTGGAGAAGGCCGGGAGCGGACGCTTCGGTATCCGCCAGTTCCAGGGCCAACGCCTGGAGCGAGGGGTTATGGCCGATCACCAGCACCAAAACGGCCGAAGCTGGCAGCAACCGTAACCGGTCGAACCATTCAGAGGTATCGGCCGAATAAAGCGCCGCTTCCACCATTACCTCGACACTCCCCAGCGACTGAACCACCCGTTCGCACGTCTCGCGCGCCCGCCGTGCCGCCGAACACAGGACCAGATCGGGGAAAAGATGCTGCCGCGCCATATATTCGCCCATAGCTGAAGCGGCAGCGGCGCCGCGCGGCGATAACGGCCGGTCGAAGTCGGCCACGCCCTGCCCGGCCCAGCTTGATTTGGCGTGACGCATCAGCAAAAGACGTTTCATGACCCTAAGGACTTTTAAGGACCAGCAACATTCCGGATCGTTCGACCCATGACAGATCGAAAGTGAAGCTATAAGATACGCCCGCCCGCACCCTGCGTCTTGAAAATTCGCGGCAGGCAGATTCGTGGATTGCGTCATAGGAGAAAATTGTGGCAGCCGTGGCAGATATCAAATCCCCGAAAATCGACCTGACTTCTCCGGAACGTTTCATAAATCGTGAACTGTCCTGGCTGGCCTTCAACACCAGGGTGCTGGAGGAAGCGGAAAACGCTCGCCACCCATTGCTGGAGCGGGTGCGGTTTCTCTCCATCTCCGCAGGCAATCTGGATGAATTTTTCATGGTACGGGTCGCTGGCCTGAAGGGACAGGTCGCCGCCGGCGTCGCCACCTTGAGCGAGGAAGGACTTACCCCCGGCCAGCAACTCACCGCCCTCAACGCCGAGGTCCGCAAACTGATCGAACAGCAGAACGTCTGCTGGAGCGCCCTCAAGGAATCAATGCGGGCCGAACAAATTTTCGTGATGCAGGCTGCGGACGTGACCGAGACGGACCGGAAATGGCTCGACACCTATTTCATGGACCTGGTGTTCCCCATTCTGACGCCGCTGGCCATTGATCCCGCTCACCCCTTTCCGTTTCTGCCCAATCTTGGCTTCGCCCTGGTGCTGCACCTCTCGCGTCATGACGATCATGAGAACCAGGAGACGATGCGGGCGCTGGTGCCGATACCCAGTCTTCTCGGCCGATTCGTCCACCTGCCGGGAGCAGGCAACCGCTATCTGCCGCTGGAGGACATGTTAAGCCTGTTTTATGCCCGCCTGTTTCCTGGGTTCAGGGTCGAGCGGGCTGGCCATTTCCGCATCATCCGCGACAGTGAAATGGAAGTTGACGAGGAGGCGGAGGATCTGGTGCGCAGTTTCGAAAGTGCGCTGAAACGGCGTCGCCGTGGCAATGTGATTCGCCTGTCCCTTAACGCAGCCATGCCGGAAGAACTGGCAACCATGGTGAGCGACGCGCTCGACGTTTCCCCCGACGATGTCTTCAATAACGAGGAATTCATCGGCATGGCGGAAACCAAACAGCTTATCACGGACGACCGCCCCGATCTTCAGTTCACGCCGTTCAACGCCCGCTTTCCCGAACGCATCCGCGACTTCGGCGGCGACTGTTTCGCTGCCATTCACAAAAAAGACATCGTCGTCCACCATCCCTACGAGTCGTTTGACGTGGTGGTGCAGTTCCTGCGCCAGGCCGCGCGCGACCCCAAGGTCGTGGCGATCAAACAGACGCTTTACCGCACCAGTGAAAACTCCCCCATTGTCCGCGCCCTGGTGGAGGCGGCAGAGTCGGGCAAATCGGTGACCGCCCTCGTGGAACTGAAAGCCCGATTTGACGAAGAGGCCAACATCCGCTGGGCACGGGATCTTGAGCGCGCCGGGGTTCAGGTGGTCTATGGTTTTCTCAATCTGAAAACCCACGCCAAAATATCGCTGGTGGTGCGCCGCACCTCCACCGGGGGCCTGCGTTCCTACGTCCACTTCGGCACCGGCAACTACCACCCCATTACCGCCAAAATCTATACGGATCTGTCCTTCTTCACCTGCGACCATGCCCTGTGCCGCGACGCAGCGCGGGCTTTCAACTACATCACGGGATATGCAAGCCCGGAAGTGCTTGAAAAACTCAATCTGGCACCGCTGGGACTCCGCGAAAAACTCCTGGAACTGATCAATGCCGAAATCGCCTTCGTCGCCGCAGGCAAGCCGGGCACCATCTGGGCCAAGATGAACTCGCTGGTCGATGCCAGGTTGATCGACGCGTTATACCGGGCCTCCCAGGCGGGCGTGAAAATAAACCTCGTCGTGCGAGGCATCTGCTGCCTGCGGCCGGGCGTTCCGGGACTATCCGAGAACATTCGCGTCAAGAGCATCGTCGGACGATTTCTTGAGCACGCCCGCATCGTCTGCTTCGGCAACGGTCATAAACTGCCGTCTCGTCAAACCAAGGTCTTCCTGTCGTCCGCCGACTGGATGGCGCGCAGCATGGTGGGACGGGTGGAAACCCTGGTTCCCGTGGAAAATCCCACCGTTCATCAACAACTCCTGGAGCAGATCATGATTGCCAACCTCAAGGATGAAGCCCAGAGCTGGATCTTGAATCCAGATGGCAGCTACACCCGGATCGCAGCGGGGGATGGCGCGTTCTCTGCCCACACCTATTTCATGACCAACCCCAGTCTGTCGGGTCGAGGCACGGCCATGCGGCGCGGCGCGCCTGCCACCAAGCTGGTTCTCAACGCTCGATAAGCCTGATTCATGCTGAAAGACGAAACGATCGAGCCGGCTCACCCGATGCGACGTCACGGCGAGCGCCCCCTCGGCATCCTGGATATCGGCTCCAATTCCATCCGTCTGGTCGTCTACGACGGCCGGAAACGGATGCCGCTGCCCTTGTTCAATGAAAAGGCCATGTGTGGCCTGGGTCAGGGACTGGAGCGCTCCGGGCGTCTGGATGCGAATGGCGTAGCCATGGCATTTCTGGCGGTGGGTCGATTCGTCCGTCTGGCCACGGCAATGGGCGTGGATCGCCTTGACGTTGTAGCCACCGCCGCCGTGCGCGACGCCACTGACGGTCCTGCCTTTGCCGCCGAACTGGGACGGCGCCACGGCATGGACGTCCGTGTCATCACCGGCTTTGAGGAGGCCGAACTGGCGGCCCTTGGCGTCCTGTGCAGTATGCCGGATGCCGACGGTCTGGTGGCCGACCTGGGCGGCGGCAGCCTGGAGCTGATCCTGGTTGGACATGGCGCCTTCAGCGAATCGGCGACCTTGCCGCTTGGCGTGTTACGGCTGGCCGACGCTTCGAACGGCGACCGCGAGACCTGCAAAACGGTAATCAATCAGCGCCTGAACGGAGTGGCCTGGCTGCCCCGCGCCAAGGGACGCGCGCTCTATGCGGTAGGCGGCGCCTGGCGCGCCCTGGCCCGCATTTGCATCTCCCAGATCGGCTATCCCCTGCATGTGCTCGACAATTTCACGATCGAACGGCTTGAAGCCGAGCGACTGCTGAACGTGATCGCCAAACTCAGCCGCAAGACGATCGAAAAGGTGTCGGGGATTTCCACCAAGCGGCTGCCGAACCTGCCGCTGGCAGCGGCGGTGCTGGAGCGGCTGTTGCAGATGGCCGAGCCGGAACGCCTGGTGTTTTCGGTGTACGGAATGCGGGAAGGGCTGTTCTTCCGCACCATATCGCCGGAAGTGCGGTGCGAGGATCCCCTGATTAGCGCCTGCCGCCATCTGGCCCAGGACGAGGGCCGCTTTCCCACCCATGGCGAGGAAGCCATGCAATGGATGGCCCCGCTGTTTCCCGACGAAACACCGCCGCAGCACCGACTCCGGCGGGCCGTCTGCCTGATGGGTGAAGTCTTCTGGAACGAGCACCCGGATTATCGCGCCGAACAAGCCTTTTTGCGGGTTTTGCGCTTGCCGTTCATGGGGCTTGACCACCGGGACCGGGCCGCTCTCGCCCTTGGCACATTCTACCGTTACAAAAGCGATCAGGATATGGACATCCTGCAACAGGCACGTCCGTTCCTCGACGAACCCCGCATCCGCCGGTTCACCACGATCGGCCTGGCGCTGCGTCTTGGCCACACCCTGTCGGGGGGCGCGTCCAACTTTCTGCCGAAAACCCGCCTGAGGCTGGAGAATGATCGCCTGGTCCTTGAACTACCCGCCGGTGAACCCGCTTTCGCCATTGGCCCCTTTGAACGGCGCCTGGATAAACTGGCGACCAGCCTTAACCGGACGCCGCTTCTTGTCCGCAAGGGGTGAAGGGGGAATAGGCAACAGGCGGCGAAAATAAAATCCGAAGATAGTACTCATAATCATCAGACACCACCCCCTACATCCTTTCCCGCGACGCCGGGAAAGACCCGGATGAAGCTGACTCCCGTAGCCGTAAGGTAAAGGTGGGAACGATACATTACGGGGATCGTCCCAATTTTTCGTGTGCAATGTCAATATGTTATTATGCATGGGGGACGCGGGAACGATGGTTTTCGGGGATGAACTGAAGCGTCATGGATGCGTCGGCATTCCGAAGTGGAGCAAAACGAATGCCGCGCCGAAAATGGCAAAGACCAATGCCGCGATTTGCCAAAGCGTCGGGATCTGGCGAAGCTGGCCCTCGATACCCGTCATGCGCCCCTTCGTCTCGGCGATATCCACTTCCATCTTGCGGAGTCGTTCATCAACCTGCTCGAACCGCCTGTCAACCCGCTCGAACTGTTTGTCAACACGGTCGCCAAGATCCGAGACGGCACTCAACACGTCGCGCACCCCCGGTTCGTCCAGATGTCTGGGTATGGGCGCCCTCATGGTGTTATGTCCTTTTCCGTAGCGACCAACTCTACACCGGATCATCCCCTGGATTCAGTGCCCGAAGAGCTTTATAACCGGAAGGAAGGCGATAATCACGCCCGCCATACCTGCTGTCCATATCTTCAACTCATGCTTGGCGAGTTCGATATCGCTTTTCGTTGCCAATCCCGAAACTTCGGCCACGCTTTCTGATACAGCTTCCGCCGCTCCGGCTGCCTGCTGTGCCGTGAACCCTGACGCCTCTAGCTTGCGGGCCAGCTTCAATGTGTCAAACGTGATCGTGCTCATGGCGCCGGCCCATTCTCTGTGCCCGCCAACTCTACACCATTCGGGGTGAAACGGACACCGACGCTGGTCCCCCCGTGGTTCCCCGGCATGGAAAAGGGCCTAACCATGTCTGGTTAAGCCCTTGAAATCCTTGGTGGAGTCGGACGGGATCGAACCGACGACCTCCTCATTGCGAACGAGGCGCTCTCCCAACTGAGCTACGACCCCAGCGACCCGCGTATTCTGTAACCGTTAAGATCCATTGTCAAGGCTGTCGCCAACACCAAATCAGGCGCCTCGCTCCCAGTAGTGTCGCAGATCGTCCTCATTACCGTTGAACAGATTGCGGTCACAGTGCCCGACACCCGACACAGATCTGGCATAGGCGCCGAACGGGCTGTTGCGGCCAGCGTGCCCGTCGCCGGCATACTGCCACAGGCGCCAGCCGCGCCCGGCCCAGGCCGATGGCAATTCCGGCCGGCTCCGGTAGTCGGCCAGCCACAGGTCACAGGCGGCCAACGACGAGTCAGGCCCAATGCGGCCACCCAGGGTGCGTGATGAACCACCCACCGGTTTGCCGTCCGCCCAAACCGGCTGGATGTAAAGCAGCGGCATACGGCCCGTCGCGGCATTCAAGGTGTGAACGAAGTCCTCGGCTTGGCCAAGCCTCATGCTGTTGCCGGGGGAACGTTCGTTTAATTCGAGGTCGAGGGCCAATACAGTGCTGTCATCCGGCCGCGCTGCGGCCAGGAAGGCCTCCGCCTGCTCCGTTCCTGAATGCTGGTAAGTTCCGAAATGGTAGGCCCCCCACAACAGGCCGGCACTCCGCGCCTGAATCCGACGCTCCTTGTATCGGGGATCCATCCAGCCGACACCCTCGCTGGCCTTGTGAATGACCCCCAGAATGCCGCTGATGGTACGAGCTGTCTTCAGGTTGTGCACCGGATTGTTATGGTGCATGTCGATCACGGCGTTGAGTCCGAACGATCCAGGATCGGCTACCGTTTCGCTGGTAGCCGGAAACCGCACCGGCCGCGACGGCGCACCGGCACAACCGTCAAGACCAACCGCCAGCAGTCCGATTCCGCCAGCGATGACTCTTCTGCGCGATAACATCATGTCCCTGTCTCTGGCGATGGTGGCGGAGTGTATCCCGGAGCCGCCAGGTATTGGAAGAATTGATGAAAGGGCCGGGGCAACGCCCCGGCCGGATTTAGGATGATGCCTCCCGGTACGCGGTGCAACTGATCGGCCTCTAAATAACTCCCCCGATCGCACCGCCAGGGGTTCGGGCCAAAGTCCGATACACCTTTTTTTGAACGTTACCGTTTTCCAGAAGTGCCATATATAAGGAGGTTTGGGGGATAGCCCCGACAAGGTTCCTGGGGGAAGCGATGGATCATATTAACCGCACCCACTGGCTCGGGCGTACCGGAATATCAGCCTGGGTCATTGCCCTGGCGGTTCTCGGCACGGCTCCCGTCCTGGCCGCAGAGTTTACCGTCGCGAAAATGTCCGTCGACGACCTGAAAGCTGGCTTCGCCACCGTCGAAGCGACTCATATTCTGGAAGCACGGGCACGCAACGGCGGCACCGTGGCCGGTCTCCGCGTCACCGAGGGCAACTGGGTCAAAGCCGGCGACATCCTCGCCACGATCGGCGACCGCAAGCTCGGGTTTGAGATGAACGCGGCCAGCGCCAGGGCCCAATCCCTTAATGCCGAGCGGTCCCAGGCCCTCACCGATTACAATCGTGTCAAGCAATTGACGGCAACCGGGGTCATGCCCAAAGTCAAGTTGAGCGACGCCGAAACCCGGCTGCAAGTGGCCGAACGCAATCTGGCGGCCATGCAGGCCGAACTGGATGTCGCGGGCCAACGAACCAAGGAAGGCAGCGTCGAGTCGCCCGCCACCGGGCGGGTGCTCAAGGTCAAGGTCAGTGACGGCTCGGTGGTGATGCCGGGCGAAACCATCGCCACCATCGCACCCGAGAACTACGTTCTGCGGATGCACATGCCGGAACGCAACGCCCGGTTCATCAAGGTTGGTACGCCGGTCTACGTCGGGCCACGCGGCCTGGACACGGTGAAGCCGGATGCTCTGACCAGGGGCGAGGTGATTCTGGTCTATCCCAGCATGGATCAGGGCCGGGTAGTGGCCGATGTCAAGGTGAACGGGCTTGGCGATTACTTCATCGGTGAGCGGGCCATGGTTTTCATAACCTCCGGCACACGCGATGCCTATGTGATCCCCGAGCCATACCTCCAACGCCGCTTTGGCGTCAGCTTCGTCCGGCTCAAGGATGGCTCGGAGGTCGTGGTGCAGACCGGCCAGCCCATCCCCGGAGGGATCGAGATCCTGGCGGGACTCAATGAGGGCGATGTCGTGGTGACACCATGAAGCTGGGAATTTCCGGGCGAATCACCCAGACGTTCATCCGCTCGCCATTGACGCCGCTGTTGCTGCTGGCGGCAATCATCGTAGGCGCTATCGCGCTGTTTGCCCTGGCGCGGGAGGAGGAGCCGCAGATATCGGTGCCCATGGTCGACATTC
>JADFXL010000113.1 GCA_015233585.1 Alphaproteobacteria bacterium
CAGCACGATCACGACGCCGTCGATCTGTTGGGCCAACCGCGTGAGCCGGGACAGAAACTGGCGCACCTGAGGGCGAGCGATTTCGTTGCCTCCGAACGTATCGGCGGCTGTATCAATTACAACCAGTTGAGCACCGCAGGACAAAATCTCATTAATCAGTTGTTCAAAAAGTGGTGTTAGCTCTCCATCTCCGTTAGCGGCAAATTTCATTAAGATGTTGTCTTCGCCAACACGCGAAGCACACTTAAAGTTTTCAAGGTCACCAAAATCTATGTTCAGCTTTTGATTAATGGCATCTTGCCTTCTATGAAGTTCTCCAACATCGTCTTCGCAAAAGAACCCATATGTCTTGCACGGTCGAACATGCAAACTCAGGAACGGCTTCTCGGCCGCAACGCAAGTCATGAGTTGTTGCGCCAACAAGCTCTTTCCGGTTCCACCATCACCGTAAACAATAGTTGTGCTTCTCCACGGTATCCAGCCCTCAATAAGCCACTCTCGCTCCGGAACTGGCTTTCCAGCGAAAGCCACCATGTCAATAGTGTTAAGGCGCGTGATGTCGCAGTCATCTATGCTGGCGCGCATCACTTACCCCCCCCGACAGGGCCTTTAATTCATCATTGAAGTCTTTTCCTATCTCGGGAAAGCACACAGACACCTTTCGCTTTTGCTTGTGAAAGGTCTCTCGGGCTCGGGCCGCCGCCACCTCTCCCGCTTCCCCACGGTCAGCGAAGACGACGACGGTGCGGACCTGGTCGGGCAATTCGATCCGGGCGAGGTTGGATCCGAGAGCCGCCCAGACGGGCAGCTTGTAGAGCTCCATGGCCGAAAGGCCGGTTTCAATCCCTTCGGCAATGCCAAGAGTGGAGCCAGCCGCCCCAAGCCGCACCGCCCCCAACCCGATCGGCCCGAGTGACCGCTTTGGCGCTTCCAGGTCGGCCTTGCCCATCCCATCCGGACGCAGGAAGGTTCGTTGGATGGCGACAACCCGGCGGTCGCCGTCAGTGACCGCCGCGACCATGGCGGGCAGGCCGAGAGCATGGCGCGGGCTGAACGGCAGCTCGGCGTGGAAGCGGAGCGTCGCCGGCAATGGGATGGAGACCCGGCGGACCAAGCGCAGATAGGCTTCCGCCGGAGTGCCTGCGATCGGCTGGCATTCGGACCAGATGCGACGGGCCGCCGCCTGCTTCTCGGCGCCGTGGCGGTCTTCGCTTGGTCGCGGCCGGGGCTCGAACAGCCCTACGTCCTGCCGCACTCGCTCAACCGCGGCCAGAAAGGTCACACCCTCAATTCTTCGAACCCATTCGAATATGTCGCCGTGAGCGCCACATCCAAAGCAGTGAAAGAAGCCCTTAGCATCATTGACTGAAAAACTCGCCGTCCTCTCATCGTGAAAAGGACAGGGGGCAAACAAATCATGGCCGACCTTGCGAAAGGCGACCTTTTTGCCGATTGCGGAGGATATTTTAATCCTGCTCCGCAGTTCTTCAATCTGTGATTTGTCGAGCACGACAACCCCATTTTTACTTTATGCTTTTTGGCCAGCTGGGTGCGACAGGCTAAATGCTCCGATGTCAAGTAGGTTATCAACCCTTTCAAGAGTTGCTGTTACGTTGAACAGAGAGTGACACGGAAAAACTTTGTGGATCATGTGTCTATTGTCGAAAAATGACGGAAGTTGACTAGCCTTTATCCTTCCCCTATAAATATTCCCAGTAACAATCCAGTACCAGATATCATCTGGCTCCCTATTGCAAAAATCTTGGCCCGCGAAAGACAACGGGTCTTGTGAAATCTGCTCAATTGTTGGACGACCATCAACTTTATTATTAACTAGAAGGTGATTTTCGTCTGGCTGTAGCCGACCGCGAATAATCATCGCGGCCAGTGGCAGTGATATCCCAGCTTTTGAACGATCTGACAGAGCGTGAAGCAGCATAAGCTCGTAGAAGCCCATCCGGCTCAATTTCGTCTTCTGACCCGGCTTCTTGAATGCCACAGGCACCGACAAATAGCCGCGAGCGCGCCACAGGCGGATGGTTTCCTGCCCCCACTTGCGCCCGGCGTCTTCGCGATCCTCATCGGAGGAAATTTCGCTTCG
This sequence comes from Alphaproteobacteria bacterium, assembly GCA_015233585.1. GTDB lineage: Bacteria > Pseudomonadota > Alphaproteobacteria > Rhodospirillales > Rhodospirillaceae > JADFXL01. The sequence goes on from JADFXL010000113.1 coordinate 2,102, forward strand.
GCTGTTCCACAGCGCCCCGCACATGGCGGCTACGTCGTCCGTGCTGAAGGTCCGCGTCCAATCGACCATCTTCGCCTCACGCAATCCATCGTATCCAATATGGCAACGATGTGCATGGTGTAGCCCGGCCTGGACCGGGTGTCAAGCCTCGCGGGGTTCGGACGGCATCGCATCAGCCGTCAATCAGTTTTCACAGTGATTCCTTTTGTGAAAAGGATTTGAATTTCACAAAAAGAGCCACTGTGAAAACCTCAAAGGTTTCACAAAAGGAATCACTGTGAAATTCGGCCGTCCGGTGGATGGCTACGTCAGCAACTTGCCATGCTGGACGTTGAGGATTTCGACGGCGTCCGCCCCGACCTCGTAGACGATCACGTAGGGGGAGATCGCGAGCAGCTCGCGGGTGCCGGGAATGCGGCCGTGGCGGCCCCGGTTGGGAAACGTGCTCAAGCTCTCACCAGCGGAGAACAGGGCCAGTGCCGTTTCATGGGCGGCCCGTGGGTTGACCTGGTCGAGGTAGGCGACGTGGTGCTCGATGTCGCGAAGCGCCGTGGTCTTCCACCGCACCCTCATGGGGTCGGCGCCGGTGGACGCTCACCACGAGCCAGGGCCAGCAGCCATTCCCGTACGACCTCATGCGGCACGCTGTCGGCCGCCCGCGCTTCGTCGACCATCGCCTGCAAGCGGGCGATCTCTTCGGGGTCATCGTCGTCAGGGACGATCTGGTAAGCCGGGTTGCTCATGGGGGCGATGATGGCACTTTTTGGCCGGAACGTCGAGGGGGTCGGACGGCCGTAATGTGATTCTGGCCGCGAGGAATGTGATTCCGGGGGCCTGGAAAGCGATTCTCGGCTCTCGTTTTCGGTTACTGAACCCTGGTGAACGGGTTACCGAATTGGGATGTAACGGGGGGACGAGGTGGTTTTGCCGGTTTGCGCCATCTGGGCACCACGGCTCCGTGTCAGGGAAGGGGTTCGTGGGAAGGGCGCCGCGAGTTTCTGTATGCCTTTTCTGTAAGCTGTTGACCTTGAACGATAAGGGTCCGGGCACTTGGTCGCGCCCCGTTTTGGCCGCTTTTCCACAGGGTCGGGCGGACAACTACCGGAAAGAGCTATAGGGATCTAGCGGTAGAACTAGCGGTACATATAGAGGGGCGCGACCAAGTGCCCGTGGATGGCGCGACCAAGTGCCCGTGGATGGCGCGACCAAGTGCCCGTGGATGGCGCGACCAAGTGCCCGTGGATAACTCTCCTTGTCCACCGGGGCGCCCACAGGCAGGCGCCACCAAGTGCCCGTGAACGGTCGCGCCCCCGCAGTTGCCTGCGGGGGCGCGACAAAGTGCCCGTGGATGATTGGCCTTACGGCGCTGGATCAGGGGCCGGCTTGCCGATCAGCAGGGACCGCTTGGTAATCGGGGGCGGACTGTTGCGCAGAACCAAGCCGCGTTCGGTCGCCTCGATATTGGCCGCTCGGTATTGGGTGTGAACAGAAGACAGAGCCGCAACAAATTTACGCTTGAAATCACGAACCCGTGCGTAATCCTGCCCGAATTGTTGATGCAGAGTTGTCCACGAAATCTCGTGAGATGCGCTCTTGTTTATCCGGTGCAGCCGTTGAGCCAGCCAAGCGTAGATATCGAGCGCCAAAGCCGAATGAGCGAGGGCAAAGATTGCCCTTTCATCCAATGGAACCGCGTGCTCAATCAGGCTCTCGAAGTAATCCTTGCCGAGACATACCGTGGACGGCCAGAGAACCCGCTGCCGCTCGTCCTTCTGTAGCCACAGGTCGAAGGCCCGGACGATCTGGGTGTTGAAGGTCACCGCGCGATCGCCGTCCACCATGCCCAGGCGGATCGACGCCGCCGCCAAGGCCGCCATCTGGGTCTTGAACGCCGTGATTTCCCGGCCGTTGGGGTCGGCGTTGAGCATGGTCCGGACGAAGTCGGTCAGCGAGTTGCCCACTTCGATCAGCGGCGATTTGGTCCTGACGGCCTCGCTGTTCAGGTGGTACAGGATCAAGCGGGCCTTGGGTCCGGACGGCATCGCCACTTCGACTAGGCGCCCGGACCTCGGGTCCATCGCCTCCCCTGCCATCACCTTGAGGTGGCTGTTGCCGTTCAACCGCTCCCAGACGCGCAGGGAGGGGTCCGGGGTGTTGTAAGGAAGGCCGCACTGGCACAGCACCGAATGCAGATACCCCAGCCGCTCCGGCGGCTCGGTCGCGATCACCGCGCTGGCGTTGATCAGGCGCATCTCGGTTCGGCTCGGCTTGCGTGCCGGCCGCTGAGGAAGTTGGTCTCCGAAGAGATCGGGTTCATCACCCGCCATCTCATGCCCTCCCCGCTGTCGTCGCATCCAGGGGCCTGCCGGCTTCCGGCCGGGCTTCCTGGAGCATCTCGTCCAGGGATCCCCTTAGCTGGCTTCTGACCAGCCCGAGCAACTGTGAAAACTCATTTGCCGTGATGCTGTGCATGTCCTTGCAGGCGGACACGAGCTGGGCAATGGACTCCAGGCAGGCGTCTGCCGTTTCGGCGCGGTCTATCGGCCGCTCCCAATCGTGGCGGATCATCGGTCACCTCAACAGTTGCCCAGCACACCCGGTTCTTAAGCCAGAGGTGCCGGTGGTTAAGAAACGCGGTTGAGGACGCGCCCTTGTCGGCTTTAGGCAAGCCCTGGACATACCCGACAGGCCACCGGCAGCGGACTCCTAGAGGCGCACCCTCGTTCGCGCAACCGGAGTCTCACCTAACCCATATCTTGTGGTCAAGGGCCAGTTGCGACCACAAGGGAAAAAAGGTAGAAAATTGCTGACGTACGCACCGCACCCACACCGAAGGCGCGCCGCACATGCCCCGCATCTCCGCAAATCAAGCCGCAGCCCGCTTTGGCGTCTCTCCGGACACCGTCCTGCGCCGGATAAAATCCCATCAGCTTGTGGGCACCAAGGACAACCGGGGCAAGTGGTGGGTTGTCCTCCCCGATGACCCCGCGAACGATGACCCGGAGCCTCCTGCGGACCCCGCAAACATGCGGAGCACCGCACCATATCCGCGCGGAGCGCAGACTGCGGAACAGACATCGGAAATGACCGTGCTGACCGAAGCGCTGACGAAGATGGTGGAGCGCATGGAACGCCAGCACCAATCCGCAATCCAACTGCTGACCGAGCGTATAGACAGCGCGGAGTGCCGCGCCGAACAGGCCGAACAGCGGTTGTTCGAGGTGATGGACCGGATGTCGCGCCCTTGGTGGAGTCGCTGGCTCGCCCGGCCGTGAAGACGGTCGGCGCGGTATGATCACACCGCGCCGACGCGACCAAGACGCCGATCGGCGCGTCGACCACGGTCAGATCGCCAGCCCCACCGACCCGAGCCGCCGACTGGCCTCTACGGGCACCTTCAGATCGCCTTGGAGCCCGAGCCCGATCTTGCCGTCCGCGACATCCCGCAGCCACTTCACCGCCCGATCGTAGCGCGAGATCACGTCCTCGGTCGGGGCCTGCCACAGGCGATAGACCGCGATGTCGCAGCACACGACCTTGAGCATCGGTGGAACCTGTGCCAGCGGCAGCGGATACTGTCGGGACAGGTAGCTGTCGATTTCAGCCGATGCCCGCAGCAAGGCATCTGCGCCCCGATCGAAATTCGGGGTGAGGGGGGTGAAGAAGCTGCCATCGGTCAGCTTCTCCATCTCGGGCTCACCGATGGCGGCTTGCAGATCGGCCGTGGTCGCGTAGGCGGTCATCGCAGCCACACCTTCAGGGTCCAGCGGACGGCATAGACACTGACCCAGTCCCGGCCGCCATCGAAGCCGAACAGGTACTCTGCCCGATCAAGCGTCGGCAGCTCAGGCCCCTGAAGCCCAAACCCCTCCACTCGCACCAGATCGGTGATGTCCTGGAGCAACCCGAGAGGGGGCGCCTCGCCTTTGCGACCCGGGATCACGACGAACGCCACCCAGGTGATGGTGTGTTGGCAGTCATCGAAATTGGCGAAGCGGGACGGGTCGGATCGATAGCCGGCAAGGGCGACGAATGCACCCGGCAGCCGTTGGGCCGCGAGGCTGGTCCGGAGCGTCTCCGGTGTCATCTGTTCCTGCCAGAAGTCCACCGTCGCCAGCGCCGGCAAGCGAGCCCTGAGGGTGTCCACGATCGTTTGTTGAAGCTCGGCGATATTCACGAGCGACCCTCCATGGCGGCGGCGAGGTAGCGTTGGGCGACCGACACGATTTCGTGTTCCCAGTCGGCCGGAATGGTGTCGGTGGGAAGCATGGGTCGGGCCGGGATGGGCGTGGAACGATTGCGCCCGGCCATGCCACCGAACTGGTGGATGGCCGCGTAAATGCTGCTGGTCCCGATGACCAGTTCCTGGGGGCTGGACTGCTGAACGAAGCTCCGCATCAGCGCCCCGGTACCCGCCGGCCATCGAGCACCAGAGGCGAGGTTCCAAGGGCCGGAGACGGGCAGCCAAGGACAGAAGGGGGGTTTCTCGGGTCTATCTCGGGGGTATTTTCGGGTTCCATGGCGGCGCCGCCTCGTTCCTGGTTGTATCTCTGATGACAATCTATCCGTAAATCTGAAATCAACGCTATGCCACCTAGAATGCTCCCTGGATGGCCTCTGAGTTTCTGACCATCACCAGCACACAAAATAACGCCTCACCCCATCCAGCCGCGCCCGCTGCGAGACTGCGGGGCATCCTCGCCGCCCTCGCTTTGGAGACCTGAGCGCGGAAGGCACAGGAGCGCGCGCCGAATGGCGAGTTCGTCCGCGACCGCGCGGGCCGCATCGCTGTCGCCCAAGCCGGCCCGGTCAAGGGCGCTCGCCAACGCGGCGAGTTGGGCGGGGGACTGGCGCCGCAGCCGACCACCGGGCGCCGCAGGGCTAGGGCTGCGCGACACGGGCCATCTCCGCCTTGATCCGCTGCACGGTCCCGGTGCCGACCCCGAGCTCTTTCGCAATCCGCAGGATGCCCTTGCCGCCGGCCTGGAGCTCGGCGCGGATGGCGGCGGCCTTCGTCGGCTTGAGAGGCGGACGGCCAAAGCGCTTGCCCTCCGCCCGAGCCCGAGCCATGCCCGCCTTGACCCTGGACTGGATCAACGAGCGCTCGAACTCGGAGAACACGCCGAGCATCTGGAACATCGCCCGCCCGGCCGGGGTGCTGGTGTCCAGGCCCTGTTGGTGCAGGTACAGATCGACGTTCGCGGCCTGGAGTTCCGACAGGAACCCGACAAGGTGCTGGAGCGACCGCCCAAGGCGATCGACCGCCCACACCATGACGATGTCGATTTCCCGGCGCGTCATGGCCTTGTGCAAGCGGTCAAACGCGGGCCTCTGGTCCCGGCCCTTGGCCCCGCTGATGCCCTCATCCACGAAGCGGGAGACGACATCCCAGCCCCTCAGGGCCGCCGTCGCCTCAAGCTCCCGAAGCTGGTTCTCGGTCGTCTGACCATCGGTGCTCACCCGAGCATAGAGCGCAACCCGCATTCCCATCGCCCTCTCCCCTATACAGAAACCACCCGGTTTTGGCCTATCGATCCGATGCCTTCGAATTCCCTTGGAAACCGCCCCATCCCGACACCTGAAACCCGAGCCCTTTTCGGTATACCCTCGCTCGCCCCATGCCCTATACCGAAATCATACATAAACACAAGTATTTTTAAGTCACGCACAGAACAAGCCGGCGTTAGTCTTTTGAGCGCTTCAGTATAAATCCAGCCGTTAACCGACACTGTTCTTTGACTTACTCCAACTAAATCTTCGCTTCCTGTTTTCTTGACTGCTACTATTCTTTGACACAAACTCACACTGTCCAGAGGCGCTAACCGGCCCCACACGGGCCGAAGGCAGAGCCTCTGGCTACTGGAGCGGAGCCCCTTTAGGGGCGTAGCCCTAGTACACGCACGGGCGGGGGGTATGGTTTCCTGCAAATCCAACGGGTTGGCGAACACGCACGGTGTCCCCGCCGAACACACACGGGGGGTCCCATCAGCCCACATTTTCGCCACCATCGCGCGCACGGACCAGCCTGTGATACTCTCTTCCCTTGTCTTTGTAGGGCTCAAGACGAACGATGTCCTTGTCAATTAGACGAAACATTGCAAGCTCAAGTTCCCTGTGTTTATATCCATCAGTTATCGATATTGTTTTCATAATCTTAGGGGCGTAATGGCTCTGCTTACTGTTGGAAGTGCAGTTTCTTTTCTAGCTGGTTAGCCTATCAAGGGCAGACAAGAATATTTCTTCACACGTCACCTCGCGCGACACCTTTTCTATGCGAGAAACCATGTCATTGTTAGAGTTCTCGCCCTCAGCTTCGAAGCACCCATCAACATATTTTAGTGTTATCTCATCGCCAATTGACGCATAATTGGACTTTTTCCTAGTCAATATACGAGCATTCCGCTCAACTGTTCTTCCTGACTCAGGCTCTGGTATTTCGAGATAAAGTCGGCTTCGCGCTGAGTTGCTCCAGGCGGTACTACCGCCGCCGCCCGACCCCGAAGACATACCCGACTGCGACGGGTGGGCCAGCACGATCACGACGCCGTCGATCTGTTGGGCCAACCGCGTGAGCCGGGACAGAAACTGGCGCACCTGAGGGCGAGCGATTTCGTTGCCTCCGAACGTATCGGCGGCTGTATCAATTACAACCAGT
>JADFXL010000114.1 GCA_015233585.1 Alphaproteobacteria bacterium
ACCGATGTCGCCTTGCCGGCCGGTGAAAACTGGACGGCGCGTGCCCAGGTGCGCGATCCGCTGGCGCCCGACAGCGCGGCGGCGTTCACCGAGCTGACGGTAACCCTGACGCCGCCGGTGGCGCCCGCGACGGCGTGGGATCTGTGGCTGTTTGCATCGGCGGCCGATACCGCCAACTGGCCGGTCAACGGCAACTACGCCAATCCGAAGATCCTGGTCTGCGACATCCAGTTCAACCCGCTTGACCAGACCGCCGCGACCTCGGCCGCGGCGGTCAATCCGGTCTCGGCCTCCAACACGATCGCCGACAACACCTTCGTCGCGCTGACGGTGCCCGCAGGCGAGATCGCCGGGGCCTGCTATTCGATCAAGGCCTATGGCTCGGGCACCGGGGCACAGGGGACGACGCTCACCTTCTGGATCGCCATCAACGGCGGCAAGGCGGTGAGCATCCCGCTGATTCTGGCCAACTCCTTCGCTGCCGGCAGCCCGATCCTGTGGTCGCTGGAGGCGATGGTGACGCTGGGCGGCACCGGTGCCACGGCCAGCGTCCGGGTCGATGGCGAGTTGCTGTGGACCATCAACGTCAATACCGGCCACGCCAGCGGCGCGGCGACCGTCAACCAGGGAGCCGCCTGGACGCACCATGGGCACGGCGGCCACAAGTAACGGCGTTACCTGCAACCAGGCGCTGATCCGGAGGTTCTGAGCATGGGCGACACCATCGAAATCAAGGTCGATGGGCTCAAGGAACTGGAGCAGGACCTGCTCGAACTGCCCGACCGGATCACCGGCCGGGTGTTGCAATCGGCGCTGACCTCGGCGGTGCTGCCCATCGTCACCGAGGCCCGGACCAAGGTTCCGCTCGCCCATGGGGCCTATCGGCTCTATGGCGGCGGCAAGGCCGATCCCGGCTGGCTGCGCGACCGCATTGTCCGCAAGAAGGTCATCCGGTGGCAGCGGCAACGGCGTCCGTGGCGGTGACGTCAACTTTCACTACGCGCCGTCGATCAATGCCGGAGCCAACGTCGATCTGGAATCGGTTCTGATGCAACAGGGCGCCTCCATGCGCCGCTGGCTGTCGAACCAGATGCGCAATGGGTCGTTTCGGACCTGATCATCAGGGCAACGGGCGTTGTCGGCCGTGGCGTACCCTCAGGATTTGCACATCATCCCGGACGACCCGGTAACGGACCACGTAAGGCCAGATAACCACCACTTCGCGACGCCGGTTGGCGATTGGGCGTCCACGTTCCGGAAAGTCGCGGAGGGAATCGCCACAAGACTTGAACTCTCGCACCAACCCCGCAGCAGCGGCGGGATTGAAGGCCGAGATATAGTCGTAGATGCGGCCGATATCGGCCAGCGCCGCAGGCGACCAGATCACCCGCATTTGGGAGGAGGCACCCGCCGACCTTCGGCCAACTGGTCCAGCCACGCCGAAACCAGTGCGTGATCGACGCCCTGTCCGGCATCAAGCTGGGCCTCGGCCTCTCGGAGAGCCTTCTCCTCGATCTGCTCGTCCTCGATATCGAAAATCGTCGCCGGGTTCGCCACGGGACATTCTCCTGCCGCGTTTCCGTCAGTTTACCACTACTCTGGACGCATGGGCGAAATATTATCCTAGATCCGGCCGTTCAGGCAGAAAAACAAGGCATGGCAACCTGTTGCAAGGTTTTTCCTCTCACCCGCAGAGTGACGGATGGGCTACCGCCCATACCCGTCCGGGGCGTTGCCCCGGACCCCATTTTTTTTCTTTCGAATCAAATAGACAAGGAGGTCCGGAGCTTTGCTCCGGGCGGGATTCGGGGCGGCAGCCCCGAGAGCAACTGCCGGATTTAGGATAACTCAAAGCCATTTGGTTCTGTCGGCCAATAGCGGGCTTCCGCCCGCACCCGACCAGGGCTAATGCCCCGGACCTCTTTTTCAAGGGGGTTTGCGGTGGCAGCCCCAAGGATCAACTGCCGGATTTAGGTTTATGGCTCCCCGTCTTCCGCAGCCAGGTCGACGGGCTGTGGATCGCCACCCAGGGCGCGCATCAGGGTTTCAATCTCGCCGCTGGCCGTGGCCATGGCGTCGGCATCGTATCCCCGCGTCACGACACTGACGCCGAGCCGGTCATTGCGGAAAAAGGGATAGCTGCCGATTTCCACGGTGGGATTCCGGGTCTGGATCGCGGTCATGCCGTCGGCGAGGTCGCCCTCGCGCACATAGGCGGTGACGGTGCGCGATGCCATGGCGGGGCCGCCCTGGAGTCCTGGGCGGACGCCGTCGAACATGGCCTGCATGACGCGTGGGACTCCGGCCATGACGAAAACGTTGCCCAGCCGAAAGCCTGGCGCCTGACTGATGGGATTGTCGATCAGGGTGGCGCCTTCCGGCAAATCGGCCATTCTGAGCCGTGCCGGGTTAAGGGACGCGCCGTAATAGCGCGTCAACCGCTCCAGAGCCTCAGGATGGCGGTGCAGCGGCACGCCAAAGGCTTTGGCGATGCAGGCCGTCGTAATATCGTCGTGGGTCGGTCCGATGCCGCCGGTGGTGAAGACATAGTCATAGATGAAACGACAGGCATTGACGGCCGCGATCACGGCGGCCTCGTCGTCGGCGACGACACGAACCTCCTTCACCCGGATCCCGACACGACCGAGCGCGACGGCAAGAAATTGAATATTGGAGTCGCGGATTCGCCCCGACAAAATTTCGTTGCCGATAACAATCACGCAGGCCAAGCGGTCCAACGACGTTCTCCCCAAACGGAATCGATCGGCCCCCATTTATTAATACGAAAGGGGGTCTGGGGCATAGCCCCAGATGGGGTTCGGGGTGATAGCCCCGATTTGTTCATTACCGAGGCTCACCCAACAACGGCGCCGCCACCGTCCACCACCGTGGCTGTTCAGATTGAAGGCGCCGCGCGGCAGCGTCTGCCGCCGCCTCGTCCGCGAATAGCCCAAAGGAAGTTGCCCCACTGCCCGACATGCGGGCCAGAAGACACCCTGGCTGACGGCCAAGCGCGGTGATAACCGTTTCGATCTCCGGCACCAGCGCGCAAGCGGCCTCGGTCAAATCGTTGCGCCACTGCCCCAGCACCGTGGCGAAGGCACGGATATCGACTGGCACCTGGGTCATGGACTCGGAGGGCCTGAAATTACCGTCGGGATAGCGGGCGGCACGGGCGCGGAATACGGCCGGAGTCGACAGCGGCTGTCCGGGATTGACCAGTACCAGCCACCCTGGCGGCAGGGGCGGAGCCGCTTCAATGCGCTCACCGATGCCTCCCAGAATGGCGGTATGCCCGAACAGGCACACGGGCACATCGGCCCCCAGGCCAAGCGCTACCGCCGCCATTTCCGAATCGGTGAGCCGGAGGCTCCACAGCCGCGTCAGTCCCCGCAAGGCCGCCGCCGCATCGGCCGAACCGCCGCCGATACCCGAGGCGACCGGCAGCCGTTTGTCCAAAATGATGGCGGCTCTGGGCACAATGCCAGCGGCTTCCGCGAGTCGGTGGGCCGCGCGCAATACGATGTTGTTGGACTCCGCCGCCAGGGCCTGGGCACCAGGGCCGCTCAAGGTCAGGTCAAGCCGGTCGGCCGCACGAAACGGAAGAACATCGCCAACGCCAGCGAAGGCCACGAGGCTATCGAGCAGATGATAGCCATCCGCCCGACGCCCGACCACATGCAGGGCAAGATTAACCTTGGCTGGCGCAAACTCCCGTAACTCGGATTCTGCGATCACTTCCGCTCCGGAGTCTTGGCGTTGGTCGTGGTGGGGGCAACCTGCGGACCCCCATTCGCTGCCAGCGGGGGCATTCCATGATCCAGCTTGGCCTTCAGCCCCTCAATCTGATCCGCATCGGGTTCGAAGCCAAGGGACCGCTGCCACTGGTAGCGTGCTTCGGTGCGGCGCCCCACCCGCCAGTACGCATCGCCCAGATGTTCATTGATTACGGGATCCTCTGGCTGCAATTCGACCGCGCGCTCGATATCATGGACGGCGGCATCATATTCGCCCACCATGAACTCGGACCAGCCGAGGCTGTCGACGATGTAGCCATCCTCTGGCCGCAGTTCCACCGCTTTACGGATCATGCCACGGGCCTTGTCCACATTGATCTTTTGTTCAAGCCAGGAATAACCCAGATAATTCAGAACGTAGGGCTGGTTCGGATCCAATTCGAGCGCCGTCAGAAAATCCTTTTCGGCCAGCTTCCACTCCTTGGCCCGTTCCAGGGCGATACCCCGGCTGTAATACAGCGCCCAGTGCCGCGGCTCGATCACTTTGATGCGCGAGAATGCCTGGTCATAGGCGGTGACGGCTTCGGGAAAATGCTTGTCCGCGCGCAAAACATCGCCCAGGTCGATCAGGGCGTCGGGGCGGTCGGGCCGACGATCGGCGAGATTCCGAAGCACTTTTATCGCCGCCTCGGAATTATTCATGCGTTTGAGGTTGTCCGCCACCCGAAGCTGGGTCGAGTAATACGCCGACGCATCCGGCTTTATCGCATTATAGGCGACATTGGCGTCCTCGAAGCGACCCTGTGACTGCAAGATATCGCCCACCAGAACCTGCGTAAGCGGAAAATCGGGTTGCACCGCCAGGGCCAGACGGGCAAACAGCAGCGCGCTATCCAGGGCATTGCCCTCCCGGATCGAAGTTGCCGCGCCGAACAGACTCTCGGCGATTCCTTCGCGGGCGCTGTTGATCGGCCGTGGCCCCGGAGTCCCGCTTCCCAGCTCTTTGACCAGACCATCAAGCAATAGCGTCTCGGGATGTTCGGACAGGTAGCGGTTGACCAGGGCACGGGCTTTTTCCGGCTCCCCATGACGCAGATGGAACGAGCCGACCACTTCCACCGCGCGCAATGACAGGTCGCCTTCCGATTTCAGCACTTTCTGGTAGTTGGCGCGTGCGGCTTCGGTGCGATCGGCCAGGTCGTTGATGAGACCGGCGTGGAAATGGTAAAGAGTTTGCAGATGTTCGGCGTTCGCCAAAGATTCAAGTGTCTTTAGCGCCGCGTCGGTATGGTTTTGCCCAACCTGCGCCCACGCGATGATCAGCGGCACCAGGAAACTGTTGAGGCCATGGCGCGGTACCGGCCCCAGCTCCTGCTCGACCTTGGCGAAATTATTGGCGCGGATATCCTTGATGGAGACCACGAGCGGCGCCATCGGAGAATCTTCCTTCAACGCCATGAGGCGGTTGACCATGGCCACCGCCTTGTCGATATCCCCCTCGGCGGCGAGCAGAGCGTAGGCGCGACGCAACAAATCGACGTTGTTGGGGTCGTCTTCAAGCGCCCTGGTATAAAAATCGGCGGCGGCGCCGAAATCCCGTTCGGTCTGAGCATGGCGCCCGGCGAGATAAGCCCCGGCAACGCTTTCCTTACCCGGCACGACCTTTTCCACCTGCGTTTGTTCGCTGGGCGCGGCGGAAGGCTCCGCCGGATGGTGGACCCGGCTGACGCAGGCGGCGGGCAGAGTGGCGACAAGCAACACACTGGCCATGCGAGGGAGAACCCGTCCGGCCCATTTTCTGAATGAAGGCATCAATTGCTCCGAAGAGTCATCATTTCCAAAAGCGAGATTCATGGACTTCAACAGACTGGGGTTTCAAAAGATTCGGGGTTTCAAAAGACCGGCACTCCGAGCCAGGCACGGAGTGAACCCATATTACCCGACGGGGGCATCCGTCGCTACCTTCGCGAAAGAACGATGGGGGACAAATTTCTCTGACAGGTAAATATCTCTGACAAGACCGGGGCGGTTTTTCCGGTACCTAAAGGTTCGGATAATTTGGTCCACCACCACCCTCGGGAACCGTCCAGACGATGTTTCGCGTCGGATCCTTGATATCGCAGGCCTTGCAATGAACGCAATTCACGGCATTGATTTGCAGGCGTGGCCTCCCGCCATCGCTCACGATCTCGAACACTCCGGCCGGACAATAGCGTTGTTCCGGCGCATCGTACAGGGCCAGGTTGACGGCGATGGGGACTGCGGGATTGAGAAGACGCAGATGAACCGGCTGGTCCTCTTCGTGGTTGGTGCCCGAAAGGTATATCGACGACTGGCGGTCGAAGCTGACTTCGCCATCGGGTTTCGGATAGACGATTTTCGGGCATCGAACCGCCTTTCTCAAGACGGAGTGATCGGCGTGCTGGGATAGCGTCCATGGCGCCCGGCCCCGGAGAATATACGTCTCCAGCGCCGCATGGGCCATCCCCGCCCACAGACCCAGGCGGAAGGCGGGGCGGATGTTGCGGACCTTCCGTAACTCGTCATGAAGCCGGCTCGCCCGGATGCGGGCGGAAAACGAGACGGCTTCCGGGGCCCCGGTGGTCACCGCCTCGAATACGGCTTCGGCGGCGAGCATTCCCGACTGCATGGCCGTGTGAATACCCTTGAGCTTGGGGACATTGAGAAAACCGGCGGCGTCGCCGATGAGCAGACCGCCGGGAAACGTCAATTTCGGGATGGATTGAAACCCGCCCTCGCTCAAGGTCCGCGCCCCATAGGCTACGCGTCGCCCGCCCGCGAACGTCGGGCGGAGGACCGGATGCGTTTTGAATCGCTGGAATTCGGCGAACGGGTCCAGGTGAGGATTGCGGTAATCCAGCCCGACCACGAAGCCGACCGCCACCTGGTTGTTTTCCAGGTGATAAAGGAACGATCCACCATAGGTGTCGGATGGCAGGGGCCAACCTACGGTATGAATCACCGTACCGGCGGCGTGCCTGGCCGGGTCGATATCCCATAACTCCTTGAAGCCAAGACCATAGGTCTGGGGATCACAGTCGGCGCGCAGATCAAAGCGCATCATCACCCGTTGTGCCAGCGAGCCTCGGCAGCCCTCGGCAAACAGAGTCTGGCGTCCGATCAACGCCACGCCGGACTGGAAATTGGCGCGGGGCAGTCCATCCCGTCCGACCCCCATGTCGCCGGTGGCGACGCCGCGCACGCTGCCGTCGGGGTTATGAAGAACCTCTGCCCCGGCGAATCCGGCGAAGATCTCCGCCCCAAGCGCCTCGGCCTCGGCCGCCAGCCAGCGGCAGACGTTGCCCAGACTGACGACGTAGTTGCCGTGATTGCTCAAAGGGGGTGGCAGCGGCAGGGCGACGGCGCGCCGGGACGTCAGAAGCCAGAAGTGGTCGGGACCAGCCGGGGTGTACAACGGCGCGTCTCTCTCCCGCCAGTCGGGAATAAGGGCGTCCAGAGTCCTGGTCTCGATAACCGCGCCGGAGAGGATGTGAGCCCCCACCTCCGAGCCTTTTTCAAGGACGCAAACACTCAGCTCACGTCCGCCAGAGCCTCCCCCAGACCTTTTGGTTTTGGAAACGAAACGAGATTAACCCTGTCGACGGCAGGGATTTTGGCCAATTTTTTGGCGTGTTCGACGGCGGTGCCAAAGTCGCCCAGGGCGTCCACCAGCCCGACCTGGAGCGCATCGGCGCCAGTAAAGACACGGCCACGGGCGGCGTGGTCGATCTGCTCCGGCGTAAGGTTGCGATCCGCAGCGGCCTTGGTGGTGAAATCAGCGTAGATGGCGTCGAGCATGGCCTCGAAACGAACGCGCTGCTCCGGGGTGAAGTCGCTGTTGCTGCTCCACATCGGCGCATTGGCCCCGACATGGACCTCGCCCCAGCGGACCCCGAACTTATTCCAGAAGTCGCGCAGCACGAACTTGCCGGAGAAGACCCCGATCGAGCCGGTTATGGTTCCCGGCGCCGCGATGATGCGGTTTGCCGCCATACTGGCGAAATATCCCCCCGAGGCGGCCAGGTCGCCCATGGAGGCGACCACCGGCTTGCCTTTTTCCCGCGCTCCTTTGACCTCGTGCCAAATGGCGTCGGAGGCGGTGTAGTCGCCACCCGGACTATCGACACGAAAGATGATGGCAACAATGGCGTCGTCCTTGATGGCCGCCTCGAACGCCTGCAATATGGTTTCGGCGCCCATGGAGGCGTTGGCGGTCAGGGGGCTGAACCGGCTTTCGCCGGGCAGGACGGTGCCGAGTCCGTGGATTACCGCCACCTGGGGCAACGAATGGGGCGGGTCGGGAATTGCCGCATCATAGGCGGACAGTTCCACGGGTTTGGCACCGTGGAATTTGGCTTCGATGACAGAGGTCAATTCGTCATAGTAACCCAGATGATCCACCAACCCCGCCGCCAGAGCCTGCCTGGCCTGGAGCGGCGCCTGGTCGATCAGGGCGCGCACCCGTTCGGGGGAAAGCTTCCGGCTCCGGGCGATGTCGGCCACCACCTGGCTGGACCAGCTTGCAAGCAGCGCCGCCAGCGATTCCCGGCTGGGGCCGGTCATTTCGGTGTTGGTAAACATTTCGGGGGCGCTTTTGTATTCGCGGCGGGCCGAGAACACCGCTTCAACACCAAGGCTGTCCAGCGTTCCCTTGAGGAACGGGTTTTCCATGGCAAAGCCGGTCAGCCCCATTTCTCCGGATGGCTGTAGCCATACCTCGCCAAAGGCCGAAGCCAGATAGCAATCGACGGTTCCGTTCATGGACGCGGCGAACAAATAAGCGGGACGGCCGGACAGGCGGAATTTGGTGACGGCGTTAAGGATTTCCTGGGTCTGCGCCATGCCCATACCCGAGTCGCCGGCTCGCACTACCAGGGCCTTGATGCGTGGATCCCGTGCAGCCTGGTCCAGAACCTCCAGTACTTCCGACAACAGGTGGCGTTTGCCCAGGGCGTAGTGGCCAAACGGCGAGTCGGGGGATCCCTCGCTCAGT
>JADFXL010000115.1 GCA_015233585.1 Alphaproteobacteria bacterium
TTGTCTCGCTACTTCTCATCGCCTCGCTGGTGAAGGTGGATATTGTCGTGACGGGGACGGGTCATCTGACCACCGACATTCCGCCGATCATGTTGCAGCCCATGGATCGCGCCATCATCCGGGAGATGAATGTCAAGGCGGGGGATATCGTGACCAAGGGCCAGGTGCTGGCCACCCTGGACCCGACCTTTGCCAAGGCCGATCTGGTGTCGTTGACGGCGCAGCAGCAGTCCCTTCAGGCCGAGCTGCGAAGGATCGAGAGCGAGTTGAATGGCACTCCCTATCAACCCGGCAACCCGCCCAACGCCGACGAAACGCTCCAGGCGACCCTCTACCACCAGCGCCAGGACCAATATAAATCGCGTCTGCTCATGTTCGACGAGGAAATCAAACGGATCCAGGCCAACATTCAGACCACCGAGGACAACCGGTCTTCTCTGACCAAGCAGATGGCCATCACCAAAGACGTGGAGGAGATGCGTCTGTCCTTGATGAATCTGCAAACAGGATCAAAGCTGCAATACCTGGACTCCCAGGCCGTGCGCATGAAAACCGAGCGCGAGCTGCGGGATTCCGTCAACCGGCCCGTGGAGCTGCGGCACGAGGCGGAGTCCAAGCTGGCGGAGCGGCAAGCTTTCATCGACGAGTGGCGCCGCCAGCTTCTGGAGAATCTGGTCACCACGCGCAACGAGGCCACCAAGGTCGGTGTGAACCTGGCCAAGACGAGTTTTGCCAAGGGCCTGCTGGTCGTGACCTCGCCGGCCGATGGCGTGGTGCTGGATACCGCCAAACGGACGGTCGGGTCGGTGCTGCGCGAGGCCGAGCCTCTGGTGACCATCGTGCCGTCCAATGCTGCCTTGATCGCCGAGATCATGATCCCTTCCGGCGATGTCGGGTATGTCAAGGAAGGCGACGAGGTGCTTGTCAAGGTGGATGCCTTTCCGTACCAGCGGCATGGCTGGCTGGTGGGGTATCTCTCTTCCGTGAGCGAGGAATCCTTCTCGGGCGGCGCTGGCGGGATTGATGGCGGCGGATCTTCGCTTACCGGACGCGACTCGGGCGGGGCTTTTCACCGGGGCCGGGTCGAGTTGGGTACCACCAGACTTGAGCACATGCCTTCAGGGACACACCTCATCCCCGGCATGACCCTGACTTCCGACATCAAGATTGGTTCCCGTACCATTATCGGCTATATCCTCACGCCCATCACCCAGGGCTTCACCGAGAGCCTGCGGGAGCCGTGAGGGAAGATGAGCATGTCGGAATTGCGGTCATTGGGGGTTTTTTGTGGGCACGCTACCGGGGCCGACCCCGCCTATCTGGCCGCAAGCGTGACCCTGGGGCGGATTCTGGCGGCGCGCGGAGTCGAACTCGTTTACGGCGGCGGACACATGGGGATGATGGGGGCGCTGGCCGAGGCCGCGCTGGAGTCCGGGGGGCGTGTCGTGGGCGTCATTCCCGACTTCCTGACGCGGGAGGAGTCGGCGTACCTGGCAATTACCGAGATGATCGTGGTCGATAGCATGGAGGCGCGCAAGCGTCTGATGATGGACCGGGCCGACGCTTTCTGTGTCCTTCCCGGCGGCTTTGGCACCATGGACGAGGCTTTTGAGGTGCTTACCCAAAAACAGCTCGGCAGGTTGCCCAAGCCGATTGTTTTCGTGGATATCGGCGGCTTTTTCCAGCCGTGGAAAGCCATGGCGGATAATGTCATCAACAAGGGATTCGCGGCCCCGGATGCCGCCCGGCTTTACCATCTCGTGCCTTCGGTTGAGGATGTGGTGCCGGTGGTGGAGGCTGCCCTGGCCGCCAATGGCCGTGCCAGTGGTCTGCCGCCCACACCTGCTCGGGGCAATGCCCCGAACCCCCTTTCTTTTTATTAATAAGATGAGGGGGTCTGGGGCATTGCCCCAGATGGGGTTTGGGGCGATAGCCCCAACGGTGCTACGATGCGTCGCGCAAAGCGGTTTGAGGGAGGACCCCATGGCCAAGATCAAAGTGGCGAAGCCCGTCGTCGAACTCGACGGGGACGAGATGACCCGTATTATCTGGCGGTTCATAAAAGATAAGTTGATCCTGCCGTATCTGGACATTGACATTCTCTATTTCGATCTTGGCATCGAGCATCGCGATGCCACCAGCGATCAGGTCACCGTTGACGCCGCCAACGCCATCAAACAGCATGGGGTCGGGGTCAAGTGCGCCACCATCACGCCCGACGAAGCGCGGGTGGAGGAATTCAAGCTGAAGAAGATGTGGAAGTCGCCCAATGGCACAATCCGCAACATTCTTGACGGCACCGTGTTCCGTGAGCCGATCATTTGCCGCAATGTGCCCCGGTTGGTGCCCGGCTGGGTCGAACCCATTGTCATCGGCCGCCACGCGTTCGGGGACCAATACCGCGCCACCGATTTCCTGGTGCCGGGGAAGGGCACTCTCAAGACGGTTTTCACCCCGGACGATGGCGGACCGGTCATCGAGCATGAAGTGTTCACCTTCCCCGGCCCCGGCGTCGCCATGGCCATGTATAACCTGGACGAGTCCATACGCGGTTTCGCCAGCGCCTGCTTCAATTATGGGCTGGAGCGGGGATGGCCGGTGTATCTGTCCACCAAGAATACGATTCTCAAGGCCTATGACGGCCGCTTCAAGGATCTGTTCCAGGAGGTATTCGACCGGGATTTCGCCGCTCGTTACCAGGAGCGCAAGCTCACGTATGAACACCGGCTGATTGACGACATGGTGGCCTCGGCGATGAAATGGCCGGGCGCCTTTGTGTGGGCGTGCAAAAACTATGACGGCGACGTGCAGTCCGACACGGTGGCGCAGGGGTTCGGGTCGCTGGGTCTGATGACTTCGGTGCTGATGAGTCCCGATGGGCACACGGTGGAGGCCGAGGCCGCTCACGGCACCGTCACCCGCCATTACCGGGAACACCAGAAAGGGCGCGACACTTCCACCAACCCCATTGCCTCGATCTTTGCCTGGACGCGCGGCCTGCACTATCGCGGCAAATTCGATGGCACGCCGTTGGTGAGCCAGTTCGCTCTAACCCTGGAACGGGTGTGCGTGGAGACGGTGGAGGCTGGGTTCATGACCAAGGATCTTGCCCTTCTCATCGGTCCAGAGGCTCCGTGGCTGACCACCACGCGTTTCCTCGACAAGCTTGACGAAAATTTGCGGGCGGCCATTGTCGCTGGATAGGGGGCGTCGCTGAATAAGGGGGGTCCGGGCAGTTAATACCAGCGAGCACAAAGATTGACCCATATCCCTATGACCGTCATGGCCGTGCTCGTCACGGCCATCCACGTCGTGCCGTATGCGCACATGCCGGGCTTCAGCGCAGACTCTACGCGGGACAAGCCCGCGCATGACGTGTATGATTGCGGCGATGACCCTATGTGGGTCAATCATTAGGCTCGTCGGTATAACTTGGGGCTGTCGCCCCATGTATGAACGGCCCCCTTGAATGCAAGGGTGTCCAGCTTGTTGATTATAGTTGGAAAACCCCCGGCTCTGCCGGAGGATACTTACTAACGGAAAGGCTCTTCCTGGAACCCAGGAAGAGCCAATAGAAAATGGGGGGTCGGAGACGCAGCCCCGAACCCTGACGTTATGCGCCGAAAACGCTTCCGCCCAGGAAGGCCAAGCCAACGCTGGAGGTGGCAACCCACATTACGGTGGCGGCAACTCGTCCCAGCATCGGGACAACCACGTCCACCTTGTCGCCCTTGAGCAGATTGGTCTTGGCAACGATCTTTGCCCCGGATCTTGAAATATCGACGAGATGGCCTTCAAACTTGTTGTCGTTGGCGGCAACGACGCTGGGCAGGTCGACTTCGTGACGGGTACCGTTACGCTTTTCGGCATCGAGAACGGGCTGGCCCTTGATGTAAGCCTGAAGCACCGCACTGTCGGGATTATTGACAACCATCCACACCAACGATGCGTGCTGATGGGCGCGTTTGGCGGAATTCAGGTAGACGTAGGCCTGGGGAAGGCAACACACGGTGTCGTCGGCAAGGCGCTCGATCAGCGCGGCAGTGAACTCGCCCGAAATCTGCTGGTGAAGATCGCCGGGGCCACACATCGCCAGGATTTCCTTGTCGATCATTTCCACCAAGTCCAGCCGGCCATCCCAGTTTTGCTTGCAAAACGGCCCCTGCCAGAAGCTGACCAGATCTTCAACCGTCCGCACAGCATCTGGTTGCACGATCGTTCTTACTGGCGTCCTTGATGGTATTGCCATGACCTGAGTCCTTCCCGCCATTTGTCGCATAATGGGTTGTCTTATAGACAAGCAAACATCGTGCCAAACACGTAACTTATTGAATTACCGCAATTCCGTTAAGCCGGCACTCCGTAAGTGTAAAGAATAGCTTACTTAAGGAATAACACTATTTTTTGTGTAATCTACGCTGCCGCCAAGCTATGGCGCCAGATTACGTGGATATCCCGTTTCTATGCTCCCGTTTTCAGGAAAGCATCGAACATCAGCAACAACCACAGCCCGACGGATTGGTCGGAGCGCGCGGACTGGTGCAGACGGACCATCCGTCCGACCTCATCCATGTCAAATATCCTAGAATCCGCCAGACGGGAACTGTTCGCAAGTTCGCCCACGCGCGCGCGGAGCGGCCCCCGGAACCATCGTGCAAGCGGCATGGAGAAACCGCGTTTGGGGCGATACAGAATGTCATGGTCCACATAGGGTTCGAGCGCCCGTTTCAGGACCAGCTTGCCCTGATTGCCGCGCACCTTCGTCTCCGGGGTCAGCCGCGTGGACCACTCCAGCAAACCGACATCCAGCAAGGGAGCGCGAACCTCCAGCGAATTGGCCATGCTGGCCCGGTCGACCTTGACCAGAATGGAACCCGGCAGCCAGGTCTTGAGATCGGCATACTGAATCCGCGCCAGGGCATCGTCGGTGTCGGCGCGCTCCATATGGTCCCTCAGGACGTTGAAGGCGTGGTAGCCCTGGAGCTGGCGGCGAAAGGCAGGCGTGAACAGCCGGGTTCGTTGCTCGTCGTTCAGAGCGGTCACCATCTGGAAATAGGCCCTGGTGCTGTCCAGAGCCAGTTCCTGAAACGTGGTGCGGGCGCGCATCCAGCGCGGCGCCCAGTCGGCCTTGGGATAAATCCGCCCCAGGAGGCCGAAGACCGGACGACGGAGCGAAAGCGGCAGGGCGCGGCGGACCCGCTCGCCATGGAGATGCATGGCATAGCGGCGATACCCCGCCAGCACCTCATCGCCGCCGTCGCCGGACAACGCCACGGTAACACCCGAGCGGGCCAGGGCGCACACCTGGAGGGTGGGCAGGGCGGAACTGTCGCCAAACGGCTCATCGTAAATGCCAGCCAGACGGTCGATCTGGGCGCAGTCGTCAGGGTTTACCGTCTGGACATGGTGGTCGGTGCCATAGCGTCTGGCGATGCGCGACGAATAGACCGATTCATCGTATTGCTGATCGTCAAAGCAGATGGAAAAGGTCTTGACCGCCACCTCGCCCGACAATTCCGCCATCATGGCGACGATCCCGCTGGAGTCCACCCCCCCCGACAGGAACGCCCCCAGGGGCACATCGGACAGAAGCCGGGACCGGGTGGCCTCGCGCAGTCTGGTCAGGAGCTGGTCCGTGGCATCGTCCAGGTCGCTTACCGGTGCGGCGCCGAATTCAAGATCCCAGTAGGCATCCACCACCGGCGCCGGCTGTCCCCGGCGCCACACCAGACGGTGGGCCGGCGGCAGCTTGCGCACTGCCCCGAAGATGGAACGCGGGTCCGGGATATAGCCATAGGCGAAGAAGTCCTCGACGGCATGGGGGTCCAGGTCTTTTGGAACCGCGCGGTGTTCCATCACCGCCTTCAGTTCGGAGCCGAACACGGCCATTCCGTCCGCCAGCCGGGTCCAGTAGAGGGGCTTTTTGCCCAGATGATCCCGCGCGAGGAAGAGCGTCTGCTTCGGTTCGTCCCACAAGGCGAAGGCGAACATGCCGTGAAACCGCTTGACGGAATCCTGGCCCCATTGCTCCCAGGCGTGCAGGATCACTTCCGTGTCGCAGCGGCTGCGGAAGACGTGGCCCAGGGTTTCCAGTTCGTGAGCCAGGGGCTGAAAGTTATAGATCTCGCCTTTGAAGACCACGGCCACCGTGTTGTCTTCGTTGTACATGGGCTGGTGGCCGCCGCCGATATCGATGATGGCCAACCGGCGATGGCCCAGCCCGATGCCCGGCCCCACATGCAGGCCTCCGCCATCGGGACCGCGATGCACGAGCTTGTCGTTCATGCGCCGCAGCAAAGCCTCGTCCATCTCGCGCCGTCCCAACGTATCGAACATTCCGACCAGACCACACATGGGTTCGTTCCCTACGTTGGGGGGGAGATCGGGGCTATCGCCCCGAACCCCATCTGGGGCAATAGCCCCAAGCCCATCTTCTTTTTTAAATAACAAAGGGGGTTCGGGGCATGGCCCCGAGCAGGTTCGGGCGGCAGCCCGCTTTTTGGCAACTCCTGACGGTGCGACCGAGGTCGATAAAGGGTGCGCCAGCGGTGTGTACGCATCCGGGACGATCCCGGCAGGTGCGAAGGTCCCGACCGCCCCGGACACGCCTTTCAAGGAAATGGCCCCGGTGGAAACCAGATCCAGACGACCGGCCAGTCGCTCAGCGGCGGCGGCGCTCATCAGGATTGGCGGAAGTGGCGGCCGGGCCTGGGCTTCCAGACGGGCCGCCACATTGACCGCACTGCCGATGACGGTAAATTCCAGCCGGTCGGGACTGCCGATCAATCCCGCCACGACTTCGCCCACATGCAGGCCGATACCGTTGGCCAGTTTGCCGGTTTCAGACTGCCCAAGGTTGAACTGGACCAACCGGGTTCGCATCTCCATGGCGCAGCGCACGGCCGCCAGGGTATGATCCGTATCCATGCCCAGGCCAAACACCGCCATCATCGCATCACCGATGAATTTATCGACCATGCCGCCGTGAGCCTGGACCGCCGCGACCATCTCGGCGAAATAACCGTTCAGCAGTCTGGTCAGGGCTTCCGGGTCCATGGCCTCGGTGAGGGGGGTGAATCCGCGCAGATCCGCCATCAATACCGTCACCTCGACCCGGCGACCTTCCAGGTGGACCCGCCCCTCGTGGCCGGGATGGAAGGCATTGATAACCTGGGTGGCGACGGCGGGATCGACGAAGCGGCCAAAGGCGTCGCGAATCTGTTCGCGCAGAACCAGACCGCTGGCCATTTCGTTGATCCCGGCGGCGACCAGCCCCAGTTCATCCAGGCGCGAGGAATCCAGCTTCACCGCCGAAAACCGCCCCTCCCGCACATCGTCCAGGCTGGAGACAATCCGGTTGCAGTCCTCACGCAACGTGTTGCCATACCCCCAGGACATGAACAGCGCGGAGACGACGAAACAAAAGCCGAGAAACCCGATCTCGATGGAAAGCCCGTGGTCGTGCTGTCCCTCAAACTCCATGCGGGCCGCCATCAGCACCATCACCAGGACCGGAACCACCGAAATCATCGTGAAGCCTTCCATCAGCCGGTTGGCAATCCGCTCGCCCCTCTCCTTGGGGGCTTCGTGGCGAAAGTTACGGAAATGGGATTCCAGGATGACAAATTCGACCTGCGCCAGGATGCCCGCGCCCAAGGCCCAATAGCCCGACAGGAGCTTGAGGTGACTGGATACCGGAAACCCCGGATACACGATGGCGTGTGCCATCATGGCCGCGCCGCCCATGCTCACCCAGCCGATCACCGACAGGTGAAAACCGTGGCGAGCGGCACTCTCGCGGCCGATCGGATGGGGAGAGACAAAAAATAGCAGTTCGCGCATGATGAGATGACCGGCGGCGAGAATCAGAAGAACGGTGGATACTTTCACGAATGGGACGGAATCAATGAACGGACAGACCGACTTGGCATAGATGGAAAGAAAGGCAACCGCCACCAGCGGCCCCAGGTGGAGCCGCAAACGGGTGACGCTATCAAGTCTTGCAAGCGACATGTCCTGTTGCATCGGGGCGTTCATCCCTACGGCCCAAGTGGGCGTAACCCATGAATGGAAATCAACTAGAAGATAAAGATGCGAGGGGCTAGTCCCCATAGGCGCTAAAATAGCGGACTTCTTGGGTATTTAACATGGGGTTTTCGTTTTCGTGGCGCGTTGGCGAATGATTTATGTGCCAATGTTGCACTAATCTGGCACAGCCGCAAGGTCCTGTCCTGGCGGCTGTCCAACCGCTTCCGCGATCGCCTCGGCGTCCGCCGCGTCGGTCTTGCCACGTTTGACATAGGGCTTCACGTAGGCGGGCGGCATCAGCTTCACCTCATGCCCCAGATTGGAAAGCTCGCGGCCCCAATAGTGCGCCGTGCCACACGCCTCCATCCCAATCAGGCAAGGCGGCAAGCCGCCAAAGAAACGAAGAACCTCACCCCGGTGGAGTTGACGCCGCACGACCGTTTTGCCCGATAAGTCGATCCCGTGGATCTGGAAAACGTTCTTCGCCAAATCCAACCCAATCGTCGTAATCTTCTCCATGAACGGCTACTCTCAATGTGACCGCTTGAACAACGACCACAACCGCCCTCCAC
>JADFXL010000116.1 GCA_015233585.1 Alphaproteobacteria bacterium
TAGATGTCAGGCCGGCCGTGCTTGGCGAGCGCCTCCTCAGACGCAGTTCCCCATGACAGCCCTTACGGGACCGAGCAACGCCCAGATGACCCGAGCGACGAAGGAGACGACGAAGCTCTCCCTCCGCATTCGGGGATGGCCGGTGATCTCGCCGAAGTGCGTCGGGCGAAGTCCGACATCGACGAGTTCATCCGCCAGCCCGCCCCACCGCGAGACGACGGTGGCACACGTCGACCGTTCCCTGAACAGGTGGTCCCCTTTTCTGCCGACTAGCTCGCTGCGGCGTGGACCCGTCTGTCCGCCGCCCCCGCCCCTCTGCCCTCCCCTGCCGATATGGCCGAGGGGATGCCCCCCAAGAAGCTGGGGGCGAAGACCCGTGGAATGGGGACCGCGGATGCAATGAGCCGGGACTGGCTGGGTCGGCCGGGTTCGTGACGCCCGCTTACTACGGCATCTTCGACTTCAGGACGATGGTTTCGCCGTCCACGCGGAACGTCCCGTAACCGTGATGGTGAATGGTCTTCGCATCCGTCTGCGCCGGGTCAATCCACGCCTTGACGACCTCGAGGATGAAGATACCATACCGATTGACGAGACGCGTGTCGACGACCCGGCACTCGAGATTGGCAAAGCATTCGGCAACCAAGGGCGGCGCCACGCATTTCGCCGTCCCGGGCGTCAGTCCGAACGCCGTGAACTTGTCGATGTCACGGCCGGAGCAGTTGCCGACCTCGACGACCTTGGGCGCCAGCTCGACCGCAGGCACGGCGATCACGCATTCCTTCGTCGCGCGCAGAGCGGCGAAGCTGTGATCGGCACCGCTGACCACGCAGGCGACCAGCGGTGGCACGAATTCGACCATCATGTGCCATGACATCGCCATGACGTTGGCACGGCCCCGGCGCGCGGTTGTCAGCAAAACCACCGGGCCGGGTTCGAGCAGACGGTAGACTTCAGACAGGGGGAGGTCTTTCGGCATGGTCACGCCCTCACTGGGATGTGGGTGAAGTCGGTTATGTCGGAGCCGATGTCGCTTGTGGGCTGGTCGTGACGGAAACGGCCTTGCGGACCACGCTCATCGACACCGGCACCCACCTGCATTCCAGGCAGCCGATCGCCGTGTCGTCCTGGCGGCGGTGCTCGCCGACGGCCACAATCCCAGCCTGACCCGCATGGCCGAGGCCTGCTCTGTTTAACCGGGCGCTGCATAGCCCCAGACTGAAGCGGGCGGAAAATTGAGTGCCGTCCAACCCAGGCGTTTCCCGCCAAGTCCCAGCCTGCCCCGATCAAGCGGGGAGGTCGCGCAAAACGTGTAGTGCAGGATGCGCCGGCCGGGCGCCAGCACCCGAAGACAGGCCGCAACCAGTTCTTGCTGCCGATCGAGCGGCAGCAAGACCATGGGAATTCCGAGCACCACCGTGCCGACCTTCCTTCCCCACCAGGTCCGGGCCGAGGATGATTTCGACATCCCGGCAGTCGCCATGAATGACGTTGACGCCGGGATAGCTGCGGCCAAGAAACGCCGCGAGTTCCGGATCGATTTCGATCGACCACAGCCGTTCGGGTGGCACGCCCGCTTCCAGAATGGCTCGGGTGACGGCCCCGGTGCCGCCGCCGAACTCGACCACCACCTGATCGGCGTCACACTCGATCAAACGGGCAATGATCCGGCGCAGGCTCGTCGAGGACGGAACCAGGGAACCCACCGAACGCGGGTCGGCAAGCCACCGCCGGAAAAACACCCAGCCCGCAGATGGAGCAGCATCGAACATAAGAGTCCTCCCTATGCCTGCGCTTTCCAAGTGTTTGCCTTGGTCAGGACTGTTGACTGTCAAAAGCCAGGAGCGTGTCTCGGGCGAACCCCTCGCCGAGAAGTGTCGCGGGCGGCGGGACCCGGAACAGGTCACGAAGGACGGCCGGAACGGTGACGCTTTCCTGGAGCGCTCTCATGCCCGGCCACGGCTACAGCGTCGTATCCGGGGGAAGACGATAGTAATCGAACAGACGCTCCAGCACCGCCGCCCGCACCGCCGCCTCGGCCGGTGTGAGGTAGCCATAGAAAGCTTCGCTGCCGTAATACCTGTTGCCACCGTGAACCCGATAGCCGACCCGCAGTCCGGGCAGGTATAGCTTGCGGGCCCCCACCAGAGAGGCGCCCAGCACCAGAATGTCGTCTGCGCGGACCCGCCAGTCGGCGAGATGGGGATAGGGCAACAGCTTGAGGAACAGTTCTCCCTTGAGAACCAGCGTCGAGGTTGGAGCGCCGATCCAGCACCGGGTCTTGCGAGTCAGGTGGGCGCTGGCTGGGATCAGGAGCGGTGGCTCGGCCGCGACGCGGCAAACCTTGGGCGCGTCGTCGATATCGTTAAATTCGGTAACCTCCGAGAAAACGAAGTCCGCCACCTCGAATGGATGGCAGGCCAGAACGCTCTCTACATAATTCAGGGGATAGAGGTCGTCGGAGTCGAGGCACCAGACCATGTCGTCGGGGTGGATGTAGGGCACCGCAGCATTGAAGCAAGATAGCTGCCCACCATTTTCCTGATAGTGTGGGAACAGTGTCGGGGTAAGCTCCTGGAGTCCCTCGAGGATCAGACGCGATTCGTCGGTCGAGCCGTCATCAACCACAAGGATCAAGTCGAACGGCACAGACTGCAGCACAGCCGAGCGCAGGCAGGCGGTCAGGAAACGACCGTAATTGTAGTTGTTGATCAGGCAGATGCGGCGCATGTGGCCTCGAACGGACTTCCGAAAGGAAGGATCATCGCTCAAAGCGGCCGCGATTTCCAGGTCGTCGACAAGCCATAACCGCCACGCGGCAGACAGGTCTCGGCAGCGGTGTCAGCCGCCTCAGATCGGGCATCCTGGTCTTTTGCGTGCGACCAAACCAAGGCACAGGTTGAGATTAATCAGAGGTATCCGGAACGGAAAGAACTCGCGCCGTTCGATAACAAACAACCGATCTAACATGGATAATATTTCTGATGGCGCGTTAATGTGTTCCCGACGAATGAACCAGTCATAAGATTGTCGATACCGGCGGCGAAAAATGCGCTCTGCAGATATCTTCCGGGCCAAACCATAGAGCAAGCCGGGATCGCACGGAATCACGATGTGGAAAACGCCCTCAGAGTTGAGCAACCGCGCCATCTCGTTTATCGCGGCTGGTAGATCCGGGAGATGCTCAAGCACATGAATCGCCACGATACGATTGAAGAAACCGTCGTCAAAATTCAGCCTCTGCTGACAATCGCCAACTGCAACTTTAACATTAGGCCACCGTTCCTGAATTTTTTCCGCCATCGTTTGGCGGAGTTCCAGACAGTAATAATCCTGAGCCTTCACATCCTCGTAGTGAATATGCTCCCCTATACCAGCACCAATTTCCAAGGTACGGCAGCCGGGCACGATGTCACCCTGGCGAACCGAAAAGCCGTGGTTAAACCGCTCGATCAGGCCGTACCGGCGAGGCAAAATCTCGTGCCAGTGGCGCATGAAATCGTCACTGATACGCCGCTGTTCTTCAGTCAGGGGGGGAAACGTCTTGGGGGGGCTGGAATATGTCATTGGCATTCCGCAAGGGCTCATGTTTAGACACTTTCGCGTCATCGCGGCACGACCGCCCGCAATTTATTGCCAGATCTGGGCCGGTGACTGTCCAGAATCTCAACGTTTAGTGTGCGGCCTATGACGAATTGCGGCCGCCTCCGCACTTCATCATAAATGCGTCCGATATATTCCCCAAGGATGCCAATTGCCATCAGCTGGACCCCCCCCATGAACAAGACCAGAATGATAATGGTCGGCACACCCATTGGATAGTCTTGTCCAATGATTAGTTTGGTCACAACGGTCACGGCGATCAGCACTGCACTCAATACCGCGATGCCGAACCCGGTCCACAGCATCAACGACAAGGGATAGGTGGAAAATCCAAAAACACCGTTAAAACCGATCTTGAGTGACCCAAGGTAACGGTTATAATTGCCAGTGCCGGCCAGACGCGCATCACGTTCGTATTCAACAAACGCCTGACGGAACCCGACCAGAGCGACCAGACCCCGCAGGAATCCATGACTTTCATTGATCTCACGCAATTCTTCGATCACCCGGCGGGTGATGATCCGGAAATCACCGGTGTTGCGCGGAATCTCCACGTCTGATATCCGGTTGATCAGGTGGTAGCCGGTTTCGGATACAAGCTTCTTCAGCCAGGTCTCGCCCTTGCGACTTGAGCGGCGAGCCGTGACGACCTCGTAGCCATCGGCCAGCTTGCGGAACATCGGCGCAATCAGTTCGGGCGGATCCTGAAGGTCAACGTCAATGACCACGCAGGTTTCGCCGCGACAATTCAGTATACCCGCCATGGTTGCCGCCGGTTGCCCGAACCGTCGACTGAATACCAAAAGACCGATTCGAAGATCAGTCTCAGCCGCCTCGGCGATGATCTCTTCAGTCCGATCGGGGGAGGGATCAAGACAAAAGAGAATCTCATAACTGCCAATCGTCTCAAGAACGGGCCGCATACGGGCGATAAATGGCAGGATGCTTGATTCCTCCTTATAAACCGGAACCACAACGGAGATTTTAACGCTGGCATCCCCATCCATATGGCTCATCCGCCTCCCCAACTTTTATCTAACGCGAACCCTCTGAAGGGCAGCCCCCCGTCGAAAGCTGTAGGATTTCTTGCATCATCCGCTGCCGTTTCCCCGGGCGGATTCACCATAGCGACCGGCCTTTGTCAAGACCGGGGCCAGCCCCATCGACGCGCTCTAAACATCAATCGGTGAAGCTCCCGGGCCCGACACCCATGAGCGATATGAATCTCACGGTTGCCGGTTCCGGCCCAGCCAGATTACGGACTGCCCCGCATGAACATGGTCGAACTGTGCCGTCAGTAAACAATCAGGGCGACCCGGTTGCGGCTGCCTACCCAAGGACTCGCCGAGACCATAATAACTATTCAGTGGCCGCGTGGTTGTCCAGTCTACCTGCAACTCGGTCAAGTAGACCTGTGCGTACCGTTCGAGAAACGGGTTGTCAAGATCGATACTGGTGTGCCGGCAGGTCTGGAGCATCGGTCGCCAGCGGGCGATGTCCCAGGATAACTCCGTCTTGAGCCGGCTGTCCTGGACGCTGGGATAGGGTGGGAAGGGATAGTGTATCCCTGAAGGCTCGCTGGCCGCGAACGGCCGGTAGAGTCCGAAGCCGAGATGGACCGCGACAAAGAGCGCCGAAGCCATCCGCCAGCGCAGGCGCGCCTCCGGGTCCAGAAGCGGCGCCGCCAACACGATGAACAGGAGTGGGGTTGCCATCGCCAGCGTCTTGCCGCCGACCCAATAATGCCCCAGGACAACAAACACAATGGGCAGCATGCAGGCGGCGACAGCGAAGATCGACAACTGGCTTGCCACGCTCTGTGGGTCACGACGCCAATTCGCCCAAACGGTCCGGGCAGCGGCGAGGAACAGCCAGACCAGAAAAGCGTAAAGCGCAAGCTTCAAGAACAAGCGATAGCGGATGGAGATATCTGCGCCAGGCTGAAGCCAAAATGCGCCGAGGGCACCGCTCAGAAAATCGACGGGCAAGGAGAACAGGCCATATAATGTCGATAATGACCAATCATGATTATGAACCAGCGCTTGATAATCGACATCCCGACCGAATAAATACCGCTGAAAATATTTCCACCAAGTGACGGGCTGCGACGATGCCATCTGCATCTGCCTTAGCAAATGGCCAACGCTCCCTTGCCAGAACGGCAGGCAGGCAGCCACAGCCAGCCCGGCTCCCAAAACCATGACCAGCAGTCGCCCGAGGATTGCTATCGAAAATCGAGAGACCAGGAGCACCACTCCGACCGACACGACCCCCGGAGGCCCGTACGCGAGAAGTATCTCTGGATAAATATAAAGGAGGGATCCCACCAATATCGTGATGATCAGAAGATTGCCCAGAGTGCGCCTGATGCTGTGGACCACGCCGATTTGCAACAGTGGGGGCATTTCCGGGGCCAGCGTGAGGACGACGATCATGACCACAGTCAAAGCCAGAGGCATGGCGGCCAATTGGCTCCAGGCGTTAATATCAACGACATATTGCATGAAAAAGCCGAGAGTCAGTGCCGCCGCTGAAACGGCGAGCGCCCCAACTTGCGCCCGAAATGTGTTGAGCAAGACAAAGGATGCGGCAAATAGCATCATGACCTGGAGAAGCATCAGGTAGGGGTAACTGGCTTCTGGTGTCGTAATCTGGAACATCCCGGCCAAGGCTGCCAGCGCGATGCCCACCGTCGGGCGGGCGTCGAGCTGAGACTTGGCGAACAATAGATAATCATTCTGCAACGCAGCCGGAGACTCGGGCGTCAGCGCCGTCAACTCAGCAAAGGAGTGCGTACGTGTTGCAGAACTATAAGCAATATAGTTGATATTATCCCAATGGTTCCCCTGAAAAGCCCAGAATTGTGGGCCACCGATCCATTCTGGGGTCAGGCAGGCCAAAACCACCGCAAGGACCAGCAGGCAGAACCGCAGCGGCTTGCGCCATTGCTCGGGTTGAGCGGGACGATAAATAGCAAGCCAACTCAAAGCCGAAATGAGGGCCGGTATAAGAACAAGAAACCCGCCATCTCGTGGCATAACTCCAAAACGATATAGGATCGTTACGACTACGCCAAACAGCCCGTATCCAAGCACCGGAGCTATCAGCGCCCGGCCTCTAACCGAAGATGCGCTGAGCAGCCGGCTGATCGGAAAACCCAGAAAAAAACAAAGTATCAGTGCCGCGAGTTCGAAACCAAACTCTACCATCTAGCACTCTCCCAATTTATAGTTTTTCTATCTGTTCAATGCTTGCATTGCCTGGGGGCTATAGCGCTCACCAGATGCCACTCCGGGCGGGAATGCGTCATCGAGCGCGCGGAGGTCATCCGCAGTGAGCGTGACCTTCAGCGCGCCCAGGTTCTCTTCAAGCAGACGGACATGCTTCGTGCCGGGGATCGGGACGATGTCCTCGCCCTGAGCCAGAACCCAGGCCAGGGCCAACTGGGCCGGCGTGCAGCCCTTGGCCGCGGCCATGGCTTCCACCGCGCGGGCCAGAGCGAGGTTGCGCGCGAAATTGGCGCCCATGAAGCGCGGGTGATTACGGCGCCAGTCGTCCTCGGGAATGTCCTCGGAACGCTGGAAGCGACCCGTGAGGAACCCGCGTCCAAGTGGGCTGTAAGCGACGAACCGTACGTTGAGGGCGCGGCAAGTGGACAGAATCTCGGCTTCCGGATCGCGGGTCCACAGCGAGTATTCCGTTTGCAAAGCGGCGATCGGATGGACCGCGACCGCGCGGCGCAGGGTGGCCGGAGCGGCCTCGGACATGCCGAGAGAGCGAACTTTACCCTCGCGGACCAACTCGGCCATGGCCCCGATGGTCTCCTCGATCGGAGTCGCGGGGTCGACGCGGTGCTGGTAGTAAAGGTCGATGACCTCGACGCCGAGCCGGCGCAAGCTCGCCTCGCAGCACTGCCGGACGTACTCCGGCCGCCCGTTGACGCCTAGGAAGGCGCCGTCGGCCGCGCGGACGTTCCCGAACTTGGTGGCGAGCACCACCTGATCCCGGCGATCGCGGATGGCCCGGCCGACCAGATCCTCGTTGCGCCCGCAACCGTACATGTCGGCGGTGTCGAGGAGGTTCACTCCCAGGTCGAGGGCGCGATGGATGGTGGCAACGGACTCCGCCTCGCTGCCGCCAGCGTAGAAATCCGACATGCCCATGCAGCCGAGGCCCAGGGCCGAGACGGGACGACCAGGAACGAGAAGTCGGGTTTGCATCGTGTGGACACTCCCACTTTGTTGAGGTGACGATCGGCCGTGGCCGGTATCAGAGCCAGCGTCGGACCCTGGCCTTGTAGGTCCGGTATTCGTCCCCAAACTTGGCCTCGAGGTACGGCTCTTCCCTGGGGATGACGCCCCAAATCAGAACCGCCATGAACGGGATCACGAGGACAAGCATGGACAGAGAGTCCAGACAGGCAGAGACCCCAAGGAAAATCAGCACCAGCGAAAGGTACAACGGGTTGCGGGTGTAACGGAAGGGACCGTCAGTCACGATCGCCGTGGTCGGACCGTGCGGATTGACGGCAGTCTGCGCGCGCGTCATCGTCCGGACGGCCAGTCCGGCCACGACGATGGCCGTGACGATGAACGCACCCCCGATCCACCGCGATCCGTCCTCTCTCTGCATCGCGGCCGACCAGGATCAGAGTATCTCCCCGTCGAGCCAAAGCCGCCGCCGCGACACGGCCGATCCCCGATGTCGCTCCAGTGAGGACCGAAACGAGTCCGTCTCCCGATGAGCCGTGTCCCATGTCCAGTGGTTCCTTCCCTGGCTTGACGAGGACGCCAGGACCAACCATGGCGCAGCCCGCGCCGCCGTCAATCCCACAAAATGGGTATCCCCTTCACTGACCTAGCCGGAGCTGGTAACGTGGAGGGATGGAAAACGGCAGGCGCCCCGTTGCAGAAGTCGATTATCCGCGGACGTTCCAGGAGATGGACGAGCGGTTCCGCGAT
>JADFXL010000117.1 GCA_015233585.1 Alphaproteobacteria bacterium
ATCCAGAAATGGTTGAATGCCGGCGCGCTGGAGGACGGCAAGCGGACGCGGACAGGGCAGGGGACGCCTCAGGGTGGCAGCGCATCGCCGCTGCTGGCCAACGTCTATCTGCACTACGTGCATGATCTGTGGGTCCAGAGGCAGCGTCGAACGCAGGCCACAGGCGACGTGATCGTCGTAAGGTTTGCCGACGACATCGTGATGGGCTTTCAGAACAAGGCGGATGCCGAGCGATTCCGGCAAGAGCTGGGCGAGAGATTCGCCAAGTTCGGCTTGGAAATGCACCCCGAGAAGACGCGGCTCATCGAGTTTGGCCCTTATGCGGCCGAACAACGGAAGCGGCGAGGACAAGGGAAACCGGAGACCTTCGACTTCCTCGGCTTCACGCACATCTGCGTGAGGAAAAGAAGCAACGGACGGTTCACGGTGCTGCGGCAGACGATCCGTAAACGGCTGCAGGCGAAACTCAACGAGGTGAAAACCGAACTTGACAAGCGCCTGCATCACCCCGTTCCCGAAGTCGGCGCATGGCTGCGTTCGGTCGTCGAAGGGCATATCCGCTACTACGGTGTGCCCATGAACGGCCCGGCGCTTGGGCTGTTCCGGCACAGGATCGGCTGGCTCTGGCAACGCGCACTGTCGTGCCGCAGCCAGAACGGCCACGTTCCGTGGTACCGGATGCAACGGCTCATCGACCATTGGCTGCCACCGGCACGAATCTGTCATCCCTATCCTCTCAAGCGATTTGGCGTCATTACCTGAGGCAGGAGCCGGATGCGGGAAAACCGCCAGTCCGGATCTGTGGAGGGGGTTGTGAGCAATCATAATCCCTACTCCGACAGGGCGAGGGTGGGGCGAAGGTCGGTGGCCAGGGTGGCGAGGCCGTCGGTGCGCAGGTCGATACGCACACCGTCGGTGTCGATGGTGGCGCGGGCGATCAGGAGGCGGACCAAGCGGGACTGCTCGGCCGGGAACAACTGGTCCCAGAGCGGATCGAGGGAGCGTAGGGCGGCGGTCACTTCGGACTCGGGCAGCCGGTCGCCATCATTGGCGGCTTGTTTCCAGGTCCTGACGATGATTTCCGGAGTCCGTAATAGGGTACGCAACTGGGCTATGACTGTACTTTCGATCTCGCCAGCCGGAACGGTACTCAAAGCGCAGGCGCCGTAACTAGTGCGGAGTGCGGTTTGGCTTACGTAATACCGATATATCTTGCCGTTCTTGCGGGTATAGGTCGGCGTCATCGCGGTGCCGGCCGGGCCGTACAGCAAACCCTTCAGGAGAGCCGGGGACTCGGTGCGTGGCTTGGGACCACGGGCGCGGGTATTGTCACTGATGATGGTGTGGACGCGGCCCCAGGTGTCGCGGTCGATGATGGCCTCGTGCTCACCGGGGTAGGCCACGCCCTTATGCACCGCCTCGCCGAGGTAGACCCGGTTGGCGAAATACCCGTAGAGGGCCTGGCGGTCGATCGGGCCGCCCTTGCGCTCCTTGCCGTCTTGAGTCGTCCAGGACTTGGCGCGGTGGCCGGCGGCGGCCAGCTCGCGCATCAGGTCGCCGACCGAGCCCAGTTCCACGAAGCGCCGGAAGATCAGGCGGACCAACTCGGCCTCGGGTTCATTGACCACCAGCTTCCTGTTGACGACGTCGTAGCCGAGGGGCGGGTTGCCGCCCATCCACATGCCTTTGCGCCGGCTGGCCGCAAACTTGTCCCTGATGCGCTCGCCGATCACCTCGCGTTCGAACTGGGCGAAGCTCAACAGGATGTTCAAGGTGAGCCGGCCCATGCTGGTCGTAGTGTTGAAGGATTGGGTGATGCTGACGAAGGTGACCTTGTGGGCATCGAAGACATCGACCAGCTTGGCGAAGTCCATCAGGGCGCGAGAGAGCCGATCTATTTTGTAGACCACCACCACGTCGACACGGTTGTTCTGAATGTCGGTCAGCAGGCGTTTGAGGGCAGGGCGCTCCAACGTGCCGCCCGAGAACCCGCCGTCGTCGTAGCGCTCGGGCAGCTCCAGCCAGCCCTCGGCCTTCTGGCTGGCAATGTAGGCGGCACAGGCCTCGCGCTGGGCATCGAGGCTGTTGAACTCCATATCCAGCCCTTCTTCCGAGGATTTTCGGGTATAAATGGCGCAACGGACCTTGCTTACGGCGGATTTCTGGGCTTTGGGGGTTTTCATGAGGCTTCTCTCTGGGCTTTGAGGCCAAAAAAGGCGGGACCCGACCAGCGGGTGCCGGTAATGGCGCGGGCAACGGCGGAAAGGGACTTGAAGGGGCGCCCGCAATATTCGAAGCCGTTGTCCAACACGGTGACGGCGTGCTCGGTGCCCTGCCATTCGCGCACCAGCCTGGTGCCGGGGACCGGCCGCTCGGGCAGGCGCTTCCGGGCCGCTTCGCGGTCAACGTACTTGTCGTCGGTGCCGATCGCGTCCAGGCGGGCGGTGGTGGCGAGGTTGATGCCGCCGTAGGCCAGCTCCTGGATGCGGAAAGTAAGCCGGCTCACCAGATAGGCGCGGTTGAAGGGGGGCGGGTCGCTCTCGAAGAGCTCGCGCCAGCGTTCCTTGAGCGCCGGCATGGGCAGGGTGGCAAGGGCGGCGATGCTGGCCAGTACACTGTCGGTCATGGTGTTTTCCTCCGGCGCGGGGTTTCTCCGTTCCTATGACCGCTCTGGTGACCGGTCGAAGTCGAGGAAAGTCTCTGCGCGGGTGGTAACTTAACGCCTTGATTTTTCGCATGAAGTCGCCTGAGACCGGCGGCGAGGATGGCGGCCACCTCGTTGAGGCGCTCGTCGGCGGTCATGGCGGAAGGCGGGAGAGCGGTGGTGGCACCCTGCATCATGTGCTGTCTCCAAACTGGAGGATTGCTTGCACCCCTCCAGATACTCGGGCAGCCCCACAAATGTTTCACCGCTGCGGCAGAAACCGACACTCTACAGCAGGGCGGGTGCTCCAGCCATGTCGCTGTACCCGGTCAATCCAGAACCGGTACACGCCCCAGGCGATCAAGAAACTCCGGTTCACCATAGTCCCCAGCGTCCGGATCGGCGGTCTGCCGTATCACGTCGACGCCGGCAGCACGCTTATTTTCCATGAGACGATCGGCACGCCGCCGGGCCATTCCCTCGCTGTGGCACGGTATAGCGGTGTCAGCACGGAGGATTCCCTTCCGATCTAAGAGATAAGGCTGACAGATGTATGTTGTAGTCGCAGCCATGATTTTCTCCTATTGTAAGGCTGGTTCAGCTAATCTGAAGTTCTTTCCATAGGCGCGATATCTTCTTCTTGACTGTGCTTGTGTCTGGACAGGATTCGTAGTGGATGGAGAACCAATCGATGAGTTCTCGCACCAGAGCGGCTTG
This sequence comes from Alphaproteobacteria bacterium, assembly GCA_015233585.1. Taxonomy (GTDB): domain Bacteria; phylum Pseudomonadota; class Alphaproteobacteria; order Rhodospirillales; family Rhodospirillaceae; genus JADFXL01. The sequence goes on from JADFXL010000117.1 coordinate 3,362, forward strand.
CGTTGAGGGGAAGCCATCGTTGTAAAACCTCTTGAAAGCCCGTATCCAGAAAGCGTCCCAGTCGTATTGTAGCTTGAGACCTGGACCGCCCTGGGCCTTGCCTCGCGCAACAGGCAGATCGTATTTCTGCGCAAATCTGATGTACTCCTCGTGCCGTAGGACGAGATCAGACGAGGAAATCGACAAGCCATTAGTATCGCAGATGGAAAGGCGCCCTGCACCATTTGGAGTTTTGAAGCGATTGATAATTGCGTTGTCATTTTGAAAGACGGGCCAGATATCGTAACCGTAGACATCAAGAATGCCTGTCATTGATCGCTCGCCATATGATGAGAAATGCCATTCTCCGGTGTAGTTTTCGACATATTCCCCTTCCTCAACCTGTATATCTTTGACAACAACCGACAGAGTCAGGTTGTCGTCCAGGGCGTAGCAGGCGACATCGCGTGGGGTCACATTCCAACCGGCTGCAGCTTCAGCCAGTGTCAGGATTGGTTTGGCAGGCAAAGACATCGGACCACCTCACTTTCTGTTGAAGGCACGAGAACGGCGGTAAAACTGGACAATCCTGGCTTTGTCCTTCTGCATGTCCGGTGGAAAGCGATCCGCCTCAAGAAACAAATCATCAAGTTTGATGCCAAGTATGGCTGCGGATTTCTCGATGATGTCATCGCGAGGTGGATGGTCCAGTTCCCGCTCAACGCGGGACCAGTAGGCTGTTGACAACTCCAGGCGGGACGCGAAATCATTCAGACTGATGCCGAGTTCAGTTCGTTTGTTGCGAACAAAGGTTCCGTATCCCATAGGGTCACTCGCTAAGATTGTTGGTTTGCAATCAGGTGGTACTTGGCGAGACGCACCTCTATAAATTGAGGTCCCACGCCAAAGTCTTCGGCCAGCAGCTCGGACACCGCCGAGGAGGCACGCCGAACCACGGGCAGGCCCAGAACACCGTGATGGTCAGTGCGTTCAACCAGAGGCAGTCGAGCGTCACTGGAGTAAGCCAGCAGGCGCTTGTGCAGGAGACGAGGTGGAACCAAAAAGCCACCCATAAACTCGTTCGCCCGGAACTCGGCCCAATCCATGGCGCCTGTCTGCGGTGCCAGGGTCTCGGGGGGTTTTGAACTGGCGATTCCGCTGTCTCGCGCTGTACCGGTCATCATTTTTCTTTCGTGGACATCAGCCGGCCGGTCGAATACAGCATGGCCGATCTCATGGGCTGCGGTTGAGATGGCGACGTGCGGATATCCCTCAAGCAAGTTGTGGTCGATGCTAATCATGATTTGTTCTGGACTGGCGTCATCGTAGTCACACAGGCCAAGGGCTGGTCGGCCGGCATCATCGGTGAGCGTGCAGGCGCTGTCCCAGACGACGTCGAATAAGACTCCATTCACAAGAATCGATTGGCAGCGCCGCATGAGGTCGGTGACGTCAACCGTCCCGACGATGACGCGCCCGTACAGCTGCTCTCGGGCTGTTCGGGCAATTTCCCAGATGCGGGTCGCCGTCATCGGACGAGGACGCTTGGTGGGTTCATGACATGGATAGCTCAGAACGATGGAAGCCATCTTGCTCTCGTTGTAACCCATTTAGGTCACGAATTTGGTGTTCCATATTCGTTCGATACGGAGGGTGTTGTAAAGTGGTTTCTGAGCTCCCTTAGGATCGCGCCCCTCGCAAAATGGCCCAAAAGTGCCAAATATGCCATATAAATCATTAGTCTAAATAGGGGCGGAAAGGACAGCATTTTCCTTTCCGCCCCTTTTCGCCCCTTTCCGCCTCCACCCCCGGCGCTGCGATGTGGCATATGTTCATCGTTGGTTCCTGGTGCTGGTTAGCGGCAAGGGGTACGAAATATGGAAGGTTCACAGGCAGATTTTGGGGGTGGCACCGCCGCAGGGCCTCTGCCTCTGTCGCGACTCCAAGCTCTGCGTTTGGTGCGGCGCGCTGCATACCATGCGCAACGGACGGCTCGGATTCGAGGGTTGAATTCTGCTGATCGAGACGATCTCCGGCAGGATATCTCCCTCGATATCCTGCTCCGCCTAGCGGCATTCGATCCTAGTCGGTCGTCGTTTGACACATTCGTTGAACTGGTGGCTGGCCATGCCGCTCTGCGCCATGGCGAGCGAGTGATCCGCACCCGGAGTGTCCTGCAGAGCGTTCCAGAGTCATTAGGAAGCAGCGGTGAAGCGGCGCTGTCCATAGCCGGGGCCAAAGCATCAACCTGGGCCATGGGCCAACGGCTGGCTTTCCAACAGCTGGTCCGGGATATCCCGGAGGTTCTGCCCCTCCTGATGACGGTGGTGCGAAACCAGCCGGATTCGCTGTCTCAGCCGACATCACGGAGCACGGCGTGGCGACGCAAACACGATCTGCGTTGCCTGCTGCTCCTGCACGGCATTGATCGCCCCCCGTGAAACATTTCCGAGCCTCGCTGGGTATCTGGGGAGTGAGCGATCGCTTCCGACTAGCCCGCCACCTTTCCCCTACCGATCACCACTGTCGCTGAACAGGAGCCGTTAATGACCTCCAAAATCGTCACCCTTTCGCCCGTGCGACTCCCGATCACCGAGACCAGTCTGTGCGCTTGGCTCGGGCAGGCCGCACCAGGCGATACCCTCACCTACCATCGCGGGGCGCTGGCCCATGACCGCACCTCGTATGCCAGCCGCATTCCGGAAGCCGAGCGGATCGAGCTGGTCCGGACCTCGCGTCGGGCCTTGTGGGCGTTCGGGCGGGGCCTCGTCCACCTGGTTCAGCGCCGTCACGGCGAAGACGACTATAGCTACATCCTGGTCGCGCGTCCGCGTTCTCGTAAGGTCGCGGCTTCCCTTCCGGCCCTGCTGACTGCGGAGGCCGCGTGATGGCCGGCCGCCGTTCCACAGCCGCGCGTCAGGCGCCGGAGATGGCGCTCCACGTCGCGGTCAGCCGGTTCCTACGGACCGCTCTGCCGACCGATGCGACCTATACCACCTTCCCGCTCGGCGGCGGCGGCCTGGCCCGCGGCCAGCGTCTGAAGGCGATGGGCACCCGGGCCGGCTGGCCCGACCTTCAGGTGCTCTATGCCGGGCACGCGTTCCTGATCGAACTGAAGAGCGAGGCCGGGCGTCTCTCGGACGACCAACTCGGCACCCACCGCCGGATCATGAACGCCGGCTGTCCGGTGGTGGTCGCCCGCACTCTCGAGGAGGTCGATGCGGCCTTGTGCTCGTGGGGCATTCCCCTGCGCCGGAGGGCGGCATGACCACCGACGCCTTCCTGGCCTACGGCGATGCCACCGCGCCGACCTTCAGGCCCACCACGGTGCGGGCGGCGACCCCGATTTCTCCAGCCATAAAGCGTGACCAGGAACGCCGGAAGCTGTCGGTTCTCGCACGCCAACAGCTGCGGGCAGAAGAGCGGACCATCCTGGCCTGCCCGGAAGGCCCGCGGCTGGCCGCGATGCTCAAATGGATGCGGAGCCTCGCCATCGACCAGGGGGAAGAATTCCTGGAGGTCCTCGCCGGTGAGGATTGGCTGCTCACCGCCCCTGAAGCCTTCCGCCGCGTCGCCCAGCGTCTGTTCGGCCGGGTGACCGGCCACATCCGTCGCCGCGCAGGTTTCGACGCCCTGGATGATCCGCTGCCCTGGGATGAGGACGGACTCCCGGTCGAGAGCCTGCACGGACGCATCAAGCAACTACTCAACCTGAGGTGAAGCCTATGACTCGGATCAGCGTCAAGGACATGGCCGATCGCCATGTCGCTGCCAACCAGAAGCACTGGAGCCACGACCGCCTCACGACCGTAGGCGCTTCGGAGGTGTTCCTCTGCGCCCGCCGCACCGCCTACGCCAAGACCGAAACCGCTCCCGATCCCGACCACGAGGACCGTTACGGCGCCCGTGTCCGCGGCGATCTGATCGAAAACCACTTCTGGGAGCCGGCCCTTCGTGGCCAGAAACCCGAGGGTGTCGACCTGCTGTTCGCCGGGAAAGAACAGAAGACCCTGGTCGATGGCTATCTCTCCGCTACCAGCGACGGCCTGCTGGTTGGCGTCGGTCGCGACAGCCTCTCGCACCTCGGTGTGCAAGATATCGGCTCGGGCGCGCTGGTGGTCGAATGTAAATCGATCGATCCGCGGGTGTCGCTGAAAGAGGCCAAGGCCGAGCATGCCGGCCAGACTCAGGTCCAGATGGGCCTGATCCGCGCCTGCACGCCGTACCAGCCGAACTTCGCGCTGATCAGCTACGCCGACGCCTCGTTCCTCGACAGCATTACCGAGTTCGCGGTCGCCTTCGACCCCGCGGTCTATGCCGCCGCCAAGGATCGGGCGCGCACCATCATGCTGGCCGAGGACCCGGCCGAGCTGCCGCCCGAGGGCAAGCTGGCCGGCGACGACGAGTGCCGGTACTGCGCCTTCAAGCACCGCTGTCAGGGCGCGCTGGTGGCCAGCATTCCCCGCGATAGCGTGGCCATCGGCGTCAACGCGATGGCGCACCTGAAGGCCCTGGTCGAGCAGCACGAAGCCGCTGACAGCGAGGCCGATAGCGCCACGCACCGCCGCGAGGACATCCGCGAACAGGTCCGCGTGCTGCTGCGCGAACTCGGCACCCGCAAGGTCCAGGGCGACGGCTTTTCGATCTCCTGGTTCCCGGTCAAGGGCCGCAAATCCCTCGACCGCAAGGCCGCGGAACGGGCCGGCCTCGATCTCGCTCCGTTCGAACATGAGGGTGATCCCTCCGAACGTCTGACCATCACCCTGAGCTGACTCACCAACGAGAGGAGTTGTATCCCATGACCAGTACCGCTGTCACCACCACCCAACCGGCCGGCGCCCTGGCGTACCCGGCCGACCACGATCCCTATGCCGCTTACGGCGAACAGGTCTCGGCGACCAAGGTCTACGTCACCTTCAAAAACGGCGAGTTCCTGTACGGCGTCGACCAGGAGGAAATTCCCGAAGGCACCCGCTTCATCGCCAACATGGCCGGTCTGCTCATCGGCTGGAAACATTGGTCGGGTAAGAAAGTGACCGATGAGCGCATGGGCCTGCTCGCCGAGGGTTACCAGCCGCCACCTCGTAACGAGCTTGGCGACCACGACCAGAGCGTGTGGGAGCTGGACGACAAGCGGCAGCCCCGTGACCCCTGGCAGCAGACCAACGAGTTGACGCTGCGCGGACCCGAGACCGGCGACGAGTTCGTGTTCGCGAC
>JADFXL010000118.1:0-435 GCA_015233585.1 Alphaproteobacteria bacterium
CGCCCCCTGCCAGAACACGTTGCCGCCGAAGGGCGGCGGATAGAGGTCGTCGCCGCTGAACTTCTGCCGGGTCTCCTGGGCGTTGAGGGCCGCATGGGGCCATAGTCCGGCCGAACTGCCGGCGGCCTGGGCCTGAGCCTGCCGCAGCCGGGCCAGCGCCTCGGCCAGGCTGGGATTGCCGGCCAACGCCTGCTCCATCAGCCGGTCGAACTGAGGATCGCGGTACACCCGCCACCAGCGCCCGGCCGGAGCCGGGGCCGGACTGGCCGACAGGCCGAGCCCCCCCCGCGGCCAGCACCGTCTGGCCGCGGGGGGGCTCGGCGGGCGGCAACACACAGGCCATCGGAACGAATGCAGCCAGCAGCAGCGCCGCTGCCGTCCCCCGGCGCATCACGGCGCCTTCTCCGCCGCGCCCCCCGCACCGGCCACAAATCG
>JADFXL010000118.1:500-8389 GCA_015233585.1 Alphaproteobacteria bacterium
CCTCAGCGCCGCCAGGGTTTGCCGGCCGGAGTCGGTCACGGTGAGGTCGATCTGGCGCCGGTCGTGGCTGCAGCGCTGGCGTTCGATCAGCCCGCTCTGCTCCAGCTGATCCACGACCCGGGTCAGGGCGCCGCTGTCGTAGCCGATGTCTCGGCTGATGTCGGCCGCCGTCCGGGCCTGGCCGCTCTGCACATTCATCAGCACGACCCACTGGGTGAAGGTCACCTCACGGTCGGCGAACGCACTCTCCAACCGCCCCAGAATCAGGTTGCCGGCCCGGCGTACCAGATACCCGAGACTGTTGGTGCGGCCAAAGCTGTCCACGCTGTAATACCCTGCCATATGAACCTGCCCACACAGTCACTGCCAAGGCAGCGATAATGCATCCGGCGGCTCGCGTGGTCAAGTGCCTGCGAGACCGGTAGGTTTTCGCCAGTTTCAGCACCGCCATGGGATAGACCACCCCGGAGATGATCCCGCTCTTCATGATGACATCGCATTCCCGCTCAATCATGGAGCCTCCATGGATACGGCGGTGGGGTTATCCGTGACCAGCACCAGGGCATCGCCTGCGGTAGGCGTCGCTTCGGTGGCCACCCGGCGGTCATGGCAGGCATACTCGCGCACCAGCGGATGGACCTGGAACGTCAGCGGTTCGTCGTCACCGATGTCGATGAGCGACAGTTCGGCCAGCCGGTGCACCGCGCTTTCCAGCACCGTCGCCTCGCCCAGTCGCGCCAGCTTGGATCGCGGCACATATGCCGAGCAGAGCCCCCCTTTATCTGGAAGAAGCCGGCCAGCAGTGTCGAAGGGGGTATTCCGGAGCGAAGAAATAGTTCGACGTCTCCCGGCGGTTCCGCTACATCCAGCCGAGGCGCGGTCCTAGCCGTGTATGATACAGGAGTGGTCGGTGGATTACCTATTCATATGTGTGATCGCAATTCTTGTGTCGGCCGTGACGCTTTTCTCGGGTTTCGGCCTTGGAACGGCCCTCATGCCAGCCTTCGCCCTGTTTTTCCCGGTGCCGGTGGCGATCGCCGCAACGGCGGTCGTTCATCTTGCCAACAACCTGTTCAAAGTCGCGCTCGTCGGAGGTCAGGCCGATCCCCGCGTCGTGGTGCGCTTTGGCCTTTCAGCGGCGGTTGCGGCGATTGTGGGGGCAAGCCTGTTGGACCTCTTCGCCGGTCTGCCCGTTCTCGCGATCTACGATCTGGGCGGCAGAACTCACGAGATCACGGCGATCAAGGTGGTGATCGGAAGTGTAATCATCGTTTTCGCTCTTCTTGAATTGAGCCCGAGGTTCGCGAGCCTTGAATTTCCACCGCGCTATCTGGCCTTGGGTGGCGTTCTTTCGGGCTTTTTCGGTGGGTTGTCGGGCAACCAGGGCGCGTTTCGAGCGGCGTTCCTGGTCAGGGCGGGTTTGGACAAGGCGACCTTCATCGGCACCAGCGTGGTTTCTGCCGTGATCGTCGACATTGTGCGTCTCACGGTCTACGGCGTCTCCTTCTACCGCGAGAGCTTCACGAGTCTTCCGTCCAGCATCGTCGGCGTCGTCGTCGCGGCAATGGCGGCCGCCTTTTTCGGCGCCTTTCTGGGGGCTCGCCTGATTCATAAGGTGACGATGCGAGCCGTTCAGTTGATCGTCGCCATCACGATGATAGCCGTTGGTTCCGGTTTGATGATTGGATTGGTGTAGGGCAAAAACTCGAAACAGAAACAGGGCGGCTGGATTGCCAGCCGCCCTGCCTGCGTGTAGGAAGCACGAGCTACTTGTCGAATACCAGATGCAAAGGTTCTTGCACGAAGGCATGCCGGACCTGAGCATTGTCGAAGAAGGCAATGCCAAAGCCGTAGGTTTTGGACAAGTCGTTGAACTGGACGTCAAACTTGGATGCGGTGACCAACTTGCGGGCTAATTCCACCGTCCATTTTCCGTCTTTCCATTTGGCCGAGGTGGCAATGACACCGCGGTCGCCGGTAAAAGGGGCGACAGATATCGCGGCGACCTCGTCACCTGGAACGAACTTGGAATCGTCGAACGGGACCTTGTCCTCGGCCTTTACCCAGTAGGTGCCGCCCTTATTGGCGGCCTTGCCATCCTTGCTCATGAATTCGGGTTTGCCGTTGACAAGCTTGATGTCTTCATAACCGCCGCCAGTCTTGGCGTCGGATTTGCGACCGGCGTCAGGCGCGGTCTTCGGATCCCATTGGGTCGAATCGACGTACTGGTTGTCGGCTTGGCCGACCGTGCCGGTACGCACATATTTCATGTGCCAGATGTCGCCGAGTTCGTCCTCTTCGGAGGTGTATTTGTTCCCGTAGGGCTTACCGGGATCGCCGGCGTGGCAGTTAGTCTGGCAGCCGAACTTCTCGTCGAAGCCAAAGATGGAATGGTTGATGTTCCAGACTAAGGCGACCTTGTCCTCATAGTACTTGTTGTTATCGCCGCCCTTGTCGTCGGGATCGACCAGCTTCACCCAACTGCCGTCGGCCTGTTTGACGTAGGGAGAGCGGCGCACTGAATAGGTCGGGTCATCATAGGTGATAAGCAGGGTCAAAGTATCGCCGGAATAGACGGCCTTGATCGTGCCGGTCGTACTGCCCAGACCGTCCTTGAAGTTCACGCCCTTGATCGCCTTGACGGTGGTGGCGGGGGCTGCCTTCCACACGGCCGCCTCGGCATCAGCGTTCAACTCCGGGGTGTCGGCTACCTTGACCGCATGGACCGGGATGGGCTTCATTGGCGCTTTTTTGAACGGCGCAGCGTCTTCCGCCATGGCGCCCACGGTAGCGAAGGACAGAGGCAGGATACAAACTGCAGCCCTTAATAGTGTTCTCACGAGATTGCTCCTCTTAACGTGTTGTCATTGCGCATGTTTCGTTAGTGTTCATGCCAGCCTGTGACCATCATCTTGAACAGGCTGGTGATCTTCGATCCAGTGGTACCCAAGTAAATGTGAGCTATGGCGAACAGCACGATGGCGCTGCCTGCCAAGTAATGGACCATGGCCACTGGCAACAATCCGTCCATACCCATGAACTTGATGGGAGCAAACTGGGGATATAGGTAAACCAGTCCGCTGACAATCAAGATTGGTACCGCCATATACATAATAACCAAGTAGGACAAGGCTTGAATGTCGTTGAACCTTGTCTGGAGTGTGGATGGATATGGATGGGACTCACCATTAAATATGCCAACACAATAGAACCTAGCCTGCACCCAGCAGCGATGAAGAATCCCAGGCGATTTTGGCACATATTGCCGCCAGGTCCCCGATACAATTTTGGCAACGACGAAGAATAAATATAAAGCCACAAGTGCCAACCCGCCAACCGAATGAACTTTGTCGGCGAGTGCGAAGGGAAGTAACATCAGGGCAGGATCGGCGAAATGCAGGCTGAGGCCGCTCACCGCCAGAGTGAGGATAATTAGGGCGTTGGTCCAGTGCCACAGGCGTAGCCATAGCGGCAACAGATAAATGCGGCTTCCCACCGCATCGACCTTCGACGAAGCTCTGAAGTGCAAGGCAGGATCACAACGGCAATAGATGAATGCAGTGCAAATAAATGAATTCGCGCAAGACTCAACTGGTCGTCTGATCACAACAAATAAGCGAATAACGCCGTGACCTAGCACAGCCGTCACCACCGCAGCCATCATTACGAATATAGCCAAGTCAATGTTGCTGTTTCCTGTGGCGCCAATTACGTATGAATTTGCTAGAATAATGCTATTAGTAAAACCCATCGCTTCGTGTTCAGTTTGAGCTAAGTGGCTATACAGCCTCTTGCGTAACGCAGTGTCGCGGGTGTGGCAGGTAACGCAGTTTTGTTCAGCCTTTTCCTTACCGAGTATTTCGTGGGAGATGGTCTTGGCTAAGGGAGTGTGGCACTCGACACAACGTACGGATTGCCAGTGCAGTCGGGTATTGGGTAACCATTTGTGACCGGCGTCCAGGTCGAACAGCATTTCGCCCGGCCGGGCCATTGACATAAAGCGCGCCGAGTCCTCGTGGCAGTTCAGGCACATGCGATTGTCCTGGGCAACAATCGCCTTGGGTGTGCCGATGTTAGCTGCTACGTTGTAAATATGTGGATCGTGACAGCTTACGCAGGTAAACTTGTCATCCTGCTCCGTGCCTTCCTTTGCGGCGTGGACGCTCTGGCTATACTGATCTTCGATGCGCATCACCTTGGGGGCGTGACATTCGTCGCATGGGCTGATCTGGCTCCTTGAATCAGCGGCATGGGGGAACTGCACACAGCCGGCACCGTGGCACGTCCTGCATTCCACGCGGCCATGGGCAGAAGCCTGGTAGGTGTCGGCTTCCATGAGGAGATGACGGAGCTTCGCCATATCCATGTCCGCTCGCGGTGGATTGGTAAGACCGGATCGAGAATGACACGTAAAACACTCCCCATTGGACTTGCGGATTTGCTCTAGCAGCTGGGGATCGATGGGCTTGGCCTTGTCGGTAGCGCAGGCCATACCACTCCAGCAGACAATAACTAGTACCACAATTAGGATAGAACGCCGGACGAGCGCTGACAGCGACCTTAACTCTAGGCGTCTTCTACCTTGGTCCGCAGGGTCTTCACCTGTTTCGCCATTCGTCGACAGGTGCGCGTCGTTTCGTATTAAAAGACCTGGAGATAATATAATGAAGGAGCTCATGTGTGTCTCAATACCCTTTATGTCGCTGATCTAGGAACATGAATAATTTGATAGTGACTTGCGAAGCCCCAAGGATATGCGCCCCAAGGGTTAGGGTGCGTGCGTACCGCAAATCTCGCTCGAATAGCATCCTCCAATTGAGTTATATCCAAAAGATTCGATGCACCGCTATAAAATATAATGATTATAAACTGCAATTATAATGGCTGTTAATTGCAGCTATAGCCATATGTCTATTCGAGATTGTGCGCATCTTGATCGCCTGAACGGCGTTTTCGGCTTCGCCGCCATCCAGCAGCTGCCGGGCATGATCCACCTGTGCCGGCGTCAGGGGAACACCAGCCGTCCGCCGGCCGATCCGGTATCGATGGCCTCCGAGAGCGAGCGGAAGCCGATCCCACGCTCACCGAGCGCGGCGAGTGTCTCGACCAGCCGCGACTTGGAAATACGGACCAGAGCTTGACGGCGGCACTCCGAACGAAAGAACGCTCAGGGTACAAACCGAACGCAGCTCAGCCTGGCGCCGGATGCCGGCCATTTTCTCACGGCGAGCCGCCTTGCGTGGTGAGCACGGAATAGGCCGCCGCGGCTTGGTCACGGCTCACCGGCTGGACGCCACGCGTTCCGTGTCCGAGCAGCGCCTTGCGAAACAGCGACAGAAACTCGCGCTCAGTCATCGAAGCCGGCAGTTCACTCGCGAACAGAGGTTGCGGCACCGCCAGCACCAGGATCATTTCGTCACCGAACGGGGGCCCGATGGCGAAAGCCGGCTGGCCGCCACGGCCGTCCCCGATCGTCACCCGGCTGCGGGGCGGCCATGGGCGCCCTTCCACGGCGGCCGGCGTGTGCAGGAACACGGCATCGCCGCCAGCCTGGAGGTAAATCACGTAAAGTTGGCTGGCGAATGACGGCGTCGTGATCTCGACCACCAGCGGAGCGCCATCGGCCAGCACGGGATGCGGGCCTGCCGCACCCTGGACGCGGACTCCCAGGCCGGCGTTGTTCTCCAGCGCCGGGCCGAAGGTCTTATGCGCTTCGCATTGCGGCCAAGGCAGGACCGTCAGGTCGAGGCGGAAATTGCCCAGGCCGGCAACGCCGCGCAGCCCGATGGCCAGCCGCTCGCCATCGGCGGCGCTCCCGACCACGCCGCGCACGCTGAACCGGCCCCCGGCGTCGCGGTCGGTGCGCAGGTCGGAACAGGGCACAGCCGCAACCAGAGCGGCCAGCCGGCCAACAGTGACCGCCCCCGTCGCCGACGAGGGGAGAGGGGGGGAAAGAGCCGGCGTAGGCGCCGGAACCGGAGCCGGACGCTCGGGCGGCGCCGGCGTGTTGGTGGCAGGGGCCGAAACCTGCATGACGAACGCGGAACGAACCCGCGCCCGGAAGGTGTCATAGCCGACCCAGCCAAAGCCGGCATTGCCCCACCGCGTTCCCCAGGAATTAAACAGCTTGAACGCTTCCTGGTTGTCATCGTACCCGACGACGACCATGGCATGGCCGTTGCCGTCATGGTTCTCGTCCGTGAAAACCTCCTCTCCACGCAGCCGGTGGAAAGCATCATTGACCAGCATGCCGACGACCACAGGGTTGCCGGCATAAAGCTGTCCTTTGAAGTCGTCGATCCGGGACACGTCGAGGCGCTTCCAGTCGTCGATCCGATAAGGCCGCGCGGCGCCGGCCAAACCGGGGTCCGGCTGGCGGGAGCAAGTTGCGGGGTCGTAAGGGAACAGATCGAGCGGTACCGTGCCAACCCGCTTCAGCAAGTTGAGCGCGTCGGCGATGGAGGTTCCGGCTCGGCAATCCGTTCCGTTGGATTTAATCTGGTTGTAGACAAATGACGGACTAAATGCTACGGTTGACGTCTCTTTAGTTCTGCCTCGCAGGCGATTTTCGTAGAAGCCGCGCAAACCATAGGCGGTCGCCCAGCCGACGCACGAACTCTGGCGGCCTTGGGAACCAACCGGCGGCATGCGCTCCGACAGGTCGACTTTGGGTGGCAGGAAGGCCCGGTAGACACTGACCGCGGGAAAGCTGCGGTAAACGGGTTCGGGCTCGAACACCAAGCCGGTACCGAAATCGTCATTAGTGTCCGGCGCCGGGTCCGCTCCGGTGGCCGGAACCGCAAGCAGACCTAGAGCAAAAACCGGGCCGGCCATGAGCGCGCACACGGCTCTTCGCGACTTTATGAACCATGAAATCATGTGTCTTCCTCCCGCCTGACGCTTGGTGAGGGCTCGGCTCCGTCCATATGAACATGAACCGGCAGCACCGACGGGGCAACACGCCTTGGTCGCGGAAGTGATCGGCGGTAGGGTGCGCCATGCCGCCGGGCTGGAGCCAAAGGGATGTCCGGGAAAGAAAGGGGAAGCGGAATGAGGATCAGCGGTCTTGGCCGGTACGTCGCCGTGGTCCTGGCTGGGATGCTCCTGGCATGTCCGGCGGTGTCGCCGCCGGCCTCGGCTCAGGATAACCGCGGCGTTCAGGTTCTGACTCCAAGCCAAGCTGCCACCAGCCCGAGTGCCGCGGCGGGTGAACAGCGGGTCGCCCTGGTCATCGGCAACGGCGCCTACCAGTCGGTCCCCCACCTGGCCAACCCACCCGGCGACGCCCAGGCCATCGCCGAGGTCCTGCGCAGCGCCGGCTTCGACCTCGTCGGCGGCAAAGCCCTGGTCGATCTCGACCGGTTTGGAACCGAACAGGCGATTCGCAGCTTCGGCCAGAAGCTGCGCGGCGGGGCCATCGGCTTGTTCTACTATGCCGGGCACGGCGTGCAGATCAACGGCACCAACTATCTGGTGCCGGTCAGCGCCAACCTGGCCACCGAGACCGACGTCAAATATGAACTGGTCGACGTAAATTACGTGCTGGATGAAATGGTCCAGGCCGGCAACCGGCTGAACGTCGTCATCCTCGACGCGTGCCGCAACAATCCGTTCGGCGGCCGGGGTCTGCGCGCGGTCAGCGGTGGACTGGCCCAGATGCAGGCTCCGAGCGGGACCGTGATCAGCTATGCAACTCAGCCGGGGAATGTCGCCGCCGACGGTGCCAACGGCCACAGCCCGTTTACCGAGGCGCTGGTGACCTCGATCCGGGAGCCGGGACGCACGGTGTTCGAAATGTTCAACGATGTCGGCGTCTCGGTGAAAAAAAAGACCGGAGGAACCCAGCAACCATGGCTGGCAACTTCGCCGATCGAAGGCCAGTTCTATTT
>JADFXL010000119.1 GCA_015233585.1 Alphaproteobacteria bacterium
CGCCTGTGTCTAACCGGCACCCCGATGGAGAACAACCTCGGCGAGCTGTGGTCGCTGTTCCATCTGCTGATGCCCGGCTTGCTCGGCGACCACAAACAGTTTCAGCGCCTGTTCCGGACGCCGATCGAGAAACTGGGCGACGCCCGCCGTCAGCAGGACCTCGCCCGCCGCGTCCGGCCGTTTCTGCTGCGCCGGACCAAGCAGCAGGTGGCGGCCGAACTGCCGGAAAAGACCGAAATGCTCGAGCACATCGAGCTCGACGGCGCCCAGCGCGACCTCTACGAGAGCATCCGCCTGGCCATGGACGCCAAGGTGCGGGCCGAGATCAAGACCAAGGGCCTGGCGCGCAACCACATCATCATTCTGGAAGCGTTGCTCAAGCTGCGCCAGGTCTGCTGCGATCCCCGGCTGGTCAAGCTCGACTCGGCGCGCCGCGTCACCGGCAGCGGCAAGCTCGAGCTGCTGACCACCATGGTGCCGAGCATGATCGAGGAAGGGCGCCGCATCCTGCTGTTCTCCCAGTTCACCACCATGCTCGGCCTGATCGAGACCGAACTCAACAAGGCCAGAATTAAGTACGTCAAGCTGACCGGCCAGACCCGCGACCGCCAGACCCCGGTCGAGACCTTCCAGGCGTGTCAGGTACCGGTGTTCCTGATCAGCCTCAAGGCCGGCGGCACCGGGTTGAACCTGACCGCCGCCGACACCGTGATCCACTATGACCCCTGGTGGAACCCGGCGGTCGAGCGTCAGGCCACCGACCGCGCCCACCGCATCGGCCAGGACAAGGCGGTGTTCGTCTACAAGCTGGTCACCGCCGGCACCGTTGAAACCGCGATCCTCGATCTCCAGGCCCGCAAGCAGGCGCTGGCCGACGGTCTCTACGACCCCGAGACCAGCAAAGGCACCAAACTGACCGAGGCCGACCTCAAAGCGCTGTTCGCACCGTTGACCTGAACGGAGACCGTTGGATGGACGGCGTCCGGCGCACCGACATTCAGGCCGGAACCGGAACGGCCAGTCGCTCGATGTCCCGTCCCGCAGCCTCCAGGGCCTTGGCGCGGACTTCCGGTCCCATGGCCACGCCTTCGGCCCGGATCACCGAGACGTCCGTGATGCCGACGAAGCCCATTACGGCGCGCAGGTAGGCTTCCTGATGGTCGATAGCCGTCTCCATCGGGGTTCCGGCGTAGCGGCCGCCGCGCGCCGAGGCGACGATCACCTTGCGGCCGCCGGCCAGACCGACCGGGCCCGTCTCGGTGTAGCGGAAGGTGCGTCCGGCCTGGCAGATACGGTCGATCCACGCCTTCAGTTGGGTCGGTACCGAAAAATTGTACATCGGAGCGCCGATGACCACCACGTCCGCGGCCAGAAACTCGTCGACCAACGCGTCGGTCAGGGCCAGTTCGTCCCGCTGGCGCTGGTTCAGGTGCTCCAGATTCCGGAACTTCACGACCTGCATCAGTTCGCCGGTCAGGTGGTCCGGCGGGGCCGCCGCCAGGTCGCGGTAAACGACCTTTGTGCCCGGATCGGCGTCTCGCCAGGCTCGGACGATCTCGGCGGTCAATTGACGGCTGACTGACGCGGTGCCGAGGGGGCTGGAATCGATGTGCAACAAGTTCATGGCAATCTCCTTGGGCGGACCCGGTGTTCGGGCGAAGGACAACCGTCTTGGTTCAGTCAATCCAGGTCGAACAGCAGCAGTTCGGCCCTGTCCACGGCCGTGAGGACGATATCCTGGACGTCTTCAATGGCGGCGCCGTCGCCACCCGTCATCGTCACGCCGTTGACCTCGATGGTCCCGTCGACCACCTGGACCCAGGCGCCGCGGCCCCTCTCCAGGCGGTGCGTCACGGCAATCCCGCCCTCCAGCAGTCCGGCATGAACCCGGACGTCGCGGTGGGTAACCAGACCTCCGTCCGGGGCGGCGATTAGCCGGAGGGTATTCGACTTGGCGGTGTCCGGAATGGTTTCCTGGCTGTAGGACGGCGCCAGCCCCTGACGGGGCGGCAATATCCATATCTGCAGCAAACGGACGTCTTCCGACGCGGACGCATTGTACTCGCTGTGGCGGACCCCGGTGCCCGCCGACATGTATTGGACGTCGCCGCGGCGCAGCACGCCCTTGCCACCCGTCGTGTCCTCGTGCGCCAGGGCGCCTCGAACGACGTAGCTGATGATTTCCATGTCGCGGTGGCCGTGGGTACCGAACCCCGTCCCCGGCTGAATCACGTCGTCGTTAATGACCCGCAGGGCGCGGAAGCCCATGTGTTTGGGGTCGTAGTAGTCGGCGAACGAGAAGGTATGGAAGGACTCCAGCCAGCCGTGATGCGCGTGACCACGCTCCCGGGCCGGGCGCAGAATGAGGCTCATCTTCAGTCCTCCGTAACGGGCGGACGCCAGAGCATCCGCCGTGATGGCTCAAAACTCCCGGCCGATCAGGGCATCGACCGAGGTGCGGCCGCCGCCTCGCAGCACGAACGACAACGCGACCACGCCCCACAGCAGCGGATACTCGAAACCACCTTGCGTCCAGAAAAAGCCGTTGCCGAGATGGACCTGGATCGCGGCGACCGTCATCAATCCGGCCACCAACGCGGCCACCGGACGGGTGGCCAGCCCGAGCGCGAGCGCAATGCCGCCAAAGACTTCGATCAGGCCCGCCAGCAGGGCCAGTGAAGCGGGCAAGCCAAGCTTGGTGGCAAAGAACTGGCCGGTGGCCTCGACGCCGTAACCGCCGAACCAGCCGAACAGCTTCTGAGCGCCGTGCGGAACCAGCAGCAACCCCGCGGTGACGCGGACCATCGGTTCCGCCAGAGGCGACAGGGTCTCGGTTATCGGGGCCAGCATAGGAAGGATCGGCCTGGCGGAAGCAATGACGGCGACGGACATGACGGACCTCATTCTGATGGGATGGCGGTGGGAGGCGCTGCCCCCTCGTGCTGACCGAAATCTGGCTTGAATCTCCGGGAACGACAATCCACCATGTCGGAACAACATTGTCGCGTTTGAGGCAACAGCCATGGACCGTCTCGCCGCCATGACCGCATTCGCCCGGGTCGCCGAAACCCGGTCATTCTCTGAAGCCGCCCGGCGTCTCGGCGCCTCGAAGTCGGTGGTCAGCCGCCAGGTCATGGCCCTGAAGACCGACCTGGGAGCCCGCCTGTTCCATCGCACCACCCGCTCCCTGACGCTGACCGAGGCGGGACAGGGCTATTACGAGAAGGTTACGCGCATCCTGGCCGACGTGGACGAGGCCAACCTGTCGGTGACCCATCTCCAGCAGGCGCCGCGCGGCCGGTTGCGGGTCAACGCGCCAATGAGTTTCGGCATCCGCCATCTGGCGCCCGCGCTTCCCGACTTTCTCGCCCGCTATCCGGAGGTCGAGGTCGACATGGCGATGAACGACCGCTTCGTCGATCTGGTCGATGAGGGCTTCGACGTCGCCGTCCGCATCGGCCGGCTGACGGATTCTGGACTGGTGGCCCGCAAGCTGGCGCCGCTACGCCGCGTGATCTGCGCCAGTCCCACCTACCTCGCCGCGCGAGGCGTACCGAAGACGCCCGGCGACCTGACCGTCCACGAATGCCTGTGCTACAGCAACATGGCGCCGTCCGACGAGTGGAGCTTCGCCGGCGCGGACGGCCGATCGATGACGGTGGCGGTCCGGGGGCGGTTGCGCGTCAACAACGGCGACACCCTGCGCATCGCGGCGCTCCAGGGCCTGGGGCTGGTGCTCGCGCCCACCTTCATCGTCGGCGCCGACCTCCAGGCCGGGACGCTGGTCGGCGTGCTGACCGACTCCGTCGTTCAGGACGGCGCGGTCCATGCCGTCTATCCCCACTCCCGGCATCTGTCACCCAAGGTCCGGGCCTTTGTGGATTTCCTGGCCGAACGTTTCGGTCCGCGACCCTACTGGGACTTGGTCGAATGAGGGTTGCGCCCCTTCCGACCCCGCGGAAGTGTCCGTTTCCGATCCGCTGTCCTCGGCCTTGGTCTTGCGGGCTTGGACGCTGAGGCCGGCACCCTCAATCTCGCCCGGCTTGCGGATTGAGCCTTGCAGCACGACCACCGCCTGTTCGGGACCGAGAGCGGCGATCTGGGTGAGTACCCGCCGGTAGGCCTTGCCGGTGATCCGGGCCGTGGCTTTGGCGCCGTCCGGGGTCGCGAGAGTCAGCTGCACCGCCGAGGCCTCGGTCGGCGCCAGCTGCTCCGCGGGAAGAACGGCGGTGATCTTCAAGGCCTTGACCGTCACCATGATGGTCTCCGTGGTCGGGGGCGGGGCGTGGCGGAGGGTCAGCCGCCGCGCCTTGTCGAGAGCCTCCAGCGCTACCGCCCGGTCCCGCACTGACACCGGCTCGACCGGCCGGCCCCTCAGATCGTGGCGCAAGGCGCCGTCACGCGCCAGCGCCGCCAGATACTGGCCCGAGTTGCAATAACGCTGGATCGTCGTCTTGATCAGCATGATGCCGTCAAGGTCAGGCACCGCCAGCCGCCCGAGCAGCCGCATCTCGACCTCAAGCTCCAGCGGCACGATCGGATCGCCGATCTCTTGCGGCAGCACCGCCGGCCATGCGCGCAATCGTTCGCGTAGCGCGCCCAGCGCCTCAAGGTGCCAGGGAGCAGCCGGCGGTCCCGAGAGACGGGCGGTGGGGTCGGCAGCGGAGGTCATCAGCGACGATCAATGCACAGGGAACTATTTCTCTTACCGTTCGCGGCGTCCGCCGTCCAGCCCGCCGTTCGTCCCGGCACGTCTGATGGCTCAGGGGTCGGGTTTGAGCTTGGGGGTTTCGCGGCAGAGGTAAGTCCACACCGCCTCACCGGGGATCAAGGTCGGGAATTCGGCCAAAGCGAGGTGGCAAAAGGCTTCGGAAGTCAGGCCGCGCTCGCGGGCCATCTCGTCAACGATCCGCCACAGGCCGACGGTGGTAACGACGGTTTGCGATTTGCCGGTGGTTGGGTCGCGAATGCGGCGGGAGCGCAAGGCGGTGGCGTCGCCGTCGAGGGCGGTGAGGGCGCGCTCCAGGAGGGGGATCATCGGGAGCCTCCCCATGCCGCGCCTCGGAAAAGACCAGGGAGAACAGAGATGTCCCGCCGTGCCGGCTTCGGCCTTGCGGCCCGCACCGGAGGAAAGACCACGCCCACGGCGGGACAGGTTCGGATCGCCGGAGCTTTCAAGGCTCCCGGGCCGCCATCTCGAGAAGAGGGGGATGTGCGTGCGCGCGGTGGCGCGAGCGTGGTATAAGCCACACCAGCCATGGTCGACTGCCCTTAACAGTTGTTCGTGGTCAGGCTGGGCAGGGTGTTGGTAGCACCCTGCCCAGCCGCTCGGGAATGGTGCCCCGAACGGCTTTGCAAGTCAGGGGTGAAGGGTCCTAAAGTCTCAGGAGGGTTCAAGTCATGGGACATAACACTAAGAGCCCACCAAAGGTTGAACTTATTCGCCGGGATTTCGTTCGCTGACTAACCTGCCATCGGGCAACGCTATTCAACCGGCTTACCGAAGATGACCTCGCGGTGTTGTTCGCGTCCCTGACCTGAATGGAGAGCGTAGGATGGACGACCGGGATCTCCGCGACAAACTGAGGAAGATCGAGACGCTGTTCGCTGGCGCCGCCACCGCCGGGGAGCGCGCCGCGGCCGGCGCCGCGGCGGAACGCATCCGGGCGCGCCTGAAGCAAGTCGGTGACGCCGAGCGGGCCATCGAAATGACCTTCAGTCTGAGAAACCCCTGGTCGCATCGCCTGTTTGTCGCGCTGTGCCGGCGCTACGGCCTGCGCGCCTACCGGTACAGGCGAATGCGGCATACCAGCGTCTGCGTCAGGGCTCCGGAATCGTTCCTGAATTCCGTCCTGTGGCCCGAGTTCCTACAACTGGATGCCGCTCTGACCGAACACTTGACCGACATCACCGACCGCATTATTCGGGAGGAGGTCTACAGGGATGTCAGTGACGCTGACGAAGTGGAGGAGCCATTGAAGATCGCCCAAGGGCAGGCATGATGCCAGCCTGCTCTTCCCGAGACGCCGGGTCAGCAACCGCTGCCATACCCATCAGAGCATCTTGGCAAGACGCTTTCCGCAACACACGGATCACTCTTCCAATTCTGGCACTTTCCTCGCCAGCCTTCACTGTTCAAACTGTCACCGCACATTGCCAATGACGCGTCGAAGGCAAAAACATTGATTGTTCAGCACCGTCTGGGCCTGGTATGCATGCCGCATCATCAATCACGCTCGCAGTGTTCTCGATGATGGATTCCGACCCTCTCTACCACAGATTGTTTTCACATCCACTCATGGTCGAGGGATTGGTTCGTGAGTTTGTGCCTGAAGCCATGGCCTCCGGCATCGACTTTGCCCGGATGGAACTGGTCAACGTCAAGTTTCATTCCCGCAAGGGTCGCCGTCGTGAGGGCGACGTGGTCTGGCGACTTCCTACCCGCGACGGCCAGGATATTTACCTGTACATTCTGCTTGAATTTCAATCAAAGATTGACAAATGGATGGCTGTACGCATGCAGGTCTATGTCGGCCTGCTGTGGCAGCAGATCATCAAGGAGCACAAGCTCAAGCGTCAAGACACCCTACCGCCCGTTCTGCCGATCGTTCTCTATAATGGCGATCGGCCCTGGGACGCTCCCACCGAACTTACCGACCTGATCACTCTGCCGCCGGACTCGGCACTCTGGCATTGGCAACCGCGAGTCCGTTATTATCTCCTGGATGAGAGTGCCTTTCCCAGGGATGACTTGGCCCGGCGGGAGAGTCTGGCTGCGCTGCTGTTCAGGTTGGAACACTGCCATGAACCGGATGAACTGGTCGGTCTGATCGACGAGGTGATCAACTGGTTCCGGCAGCATCCCGACTACGACACGCTGCAGCATCTCTTCACCGAGGTCGTGCAGCAGGCGGCGCAGGGACTGAAGAACCAGGGAACGGTGATTGCGATTCCCGAGGGCATGTTGGAGGTCAGAACCATGTTGGCAACACGAGTACAGGAATGGACACGGAAGTGGAAGGCTGAGGGCATCGCCGAAGGTAGAGTCGAGGGCAAGGCCGAAATGCTTCTCCGCCAGCTTCGTCGACGCTTCGATACGCTGCCCGTTGGCATAGAAGACCGTGTCTGTGCCGCCGGCATCGACCAGTTGGACGATTGGAGCGAGCGCTTTGTCGATGGCAAACCCTTGAGTGAAATCTTCGGCACCGATCAGACACACTGACCGCGTTTGTGCTGAGGACGATCCGAACCCCTGCCGAGGACTGAAGAAGGTTGCCGCGTTGCTAACGCGAACTGCGATAACTCCTGGATAATGGTGTCGATGCACCTGAGCCATCCAAAAGCAAGAATCCCTGTTCGCTCCAAACTTTTCCCTGTTTGGTCGAAACAAATTCCCTGTTCCGACTCAGTCCAAACGAGGCCATTCTGGGCGTAAGAGATTGTTTCAACGTACGTAATCGGCCATCTCGATTGCCATCGGGCACCAGCGTTCAACCGAATTCCCTGTATTTTTCCCTGTTAGCAGGGAATTTGCCGTCTGCAGAGACGGGTTCGCACCAGACCGCCCCCTCCGCCAGTATTCATGAAGAAGACGCTCTCTATCGGGCGTCACCTTCAGAAAAACGCAAGATATCATAGGGGTTAGCGGCCAAATAACTAAACCGACTCAGCCGGTTTCCGGGCCGTTTTTGCCCATTTTTCCCTTTTCTGGCCCTCTTTCTCTGCCGGAACTAAACCGACTGCCAAGTCAGTATAGTTTTTATGTCGTGTCAAATCAAAGACTTGCGTAACGTCACCAAGGTTACGATTCGTAACTTTTTTCGGTATCCGGCGGCAACTGGGATCGAATCGGTCGGTTTAGTTCGGCCGGTTTAGCTATTCAGCCGGCCGCGCAAACTTGACCAGCACCTCGATTTGCTCCAACGCGACCTTGACCAGCGACAGGTCGAGCTGCCGCGTCGCCCGTACCAGCGCGTCTTCCAGCGCTTGGCGCTCGGGATCGGGCGCCTCGCTCTTGCCCAGGAAGTCGAGCAACTCCCAAATCGGCATATCGCACGCGCCCCGGATCGCCTCAACGCTATCGAGGCCGGGCACGCTGATCGCGCGTTCCAGGTTGGAGATGGCATCGACCGACAGGCCCGACATCTCGGAGAGCTTCTCCTGGCTGTAGCGGCGCTGGGCACGAAGGTCACGGAGTCTGGCTCCGAAGCGGTGTTTGATTTCCATACCGTACTCTAATCAGTCTTCGTGGCCTTGATAACGGCCTCTACTAAGTATTCTGTGCACATGGCCGTACTTCAGTCAGTTACCGCAACGGCCAGTTCAACGGGTTCGAACCGGCGCGCAACAATCAAGGACTGTTGAGTGGCCAATCGAAAAACCT
>JADFXL010000011.1 GCA_015233585.1 Alphaproteobacteria bacterium
ATCCTCCAGCACGTTCGGCGCGGACGCATCCATGCCGTCCACTCCTTGCATGAGGGCTTCGGCGAGCTGATCGAAGCGGCGGCGATGGAGACCTCCAGTCTGGTTGGCACGCCGCTGAAAGAAATCCGCCTACCGCCCGGCGTTATATTGGGCGCCCTTGTTCGCGACGGCAAAGTCATCACGCCCCGTCCCACGACGATCGTTCAGGCTAAGGACAGGGTGGTCTTGTTTGCCGTCGCTCATGCGGTTAAACACGTCGAGAAAATGTTCTCAGTACGCTTGGAGTATTTTTAAGAGCCATGCCCCGCATCGCCTATGTCAATGGCCGCTACGTGCCACATGTCGACGCCAAGGTCCATATCGAGGATCGTGGCTTTCAACTCTCCGACGGGATTTATGAGGTGATCGCCATTCGTGGCGGCTACCCCATTGACTTGGCCCCACATCTGGTCAGGCTGGATCGATCCCTGCGGGAACTTCGGATCGCCATGCCGGTGGCAACCAACGTTCTGAAAATGATTCTGGGCGAGGTGGTCCGGCGTAACGGGATCGACGAGGGAATCGTCTATCTGCAAATCACGCGCGGTGTGGCAAGGCGCGACCACGCATTTCCGGTGAAATCGTCGCGGAGCCTGGTGATCACGGCGCGGCGGCACAAACTTCCCACCGAAGCAACGTTCGAAAAGGGGGTCGCCGTGGTCACGGCCCCCGATCTTCGCTGGCGGCGGTGCGATATCAAGTCCGTTGGCCTGCTTGCCAACGCCTTGGGAAAGCAGACGGCCAAGGAGGCCGGTGCCTATGAAGCGTGGCTGGTCAATCCCGATGGATTTGTGACGGAAGGATCTTCGTCCAACGCCTGGATCGTCACGGCCAACGGGGATGTGGGGACCCATCCGGGCAACAACGACATCCTTTCCGGGGTTACCCGCAAGGCCGTGATCGACGTGGCGACGAAGCTTCGTTACAAGGTGGTCGAACGTCCCTTTACGGTAGCCGAAGCCCTTACGGCGGCGGAGGCGTTTTTGACCAGTACCACCTCCTTCCTCATGCCCGTACTTCGTATCGATGGCAAAACGATCTCTTCGGGTAAGCCGGGTCCGATCTCGCGGCGGTTATGGCGGGCCTATGTCGATAGCTTGGCTACCCGGATAAAGCCCTGGTGATCCCGTCGTTGAACCGGCCACGCGCGATCTTGTTTGATTGGGACAACACCCTCGTCGACACATGGCCGTGCATCTTCGAAGTGCTCAACACCACCTATCGTGCCATGGGCCACGAGGAGTGGACGCTGGAACGATTCCGCGCCGAGTTGGGGCCGTCGTTACGGGACTCGTTCCCGGCCAAATTCGGCGACCGGTGGGAGGAGGCCCGCGACATTTTCTATGCAACTTTCAACGCCATCCATCTACAAAAGCTGATCGTATTGCCGGGGGCGGGGGAATTGCTGGCGACCCTCCATGCCGACGGTCTTTACCTGGGGATCGTCAGCAATAAGACCGGTTCCCATTTGCGCGATGAGGTCAACCATATGGGGTGGTCGTCCTATTTCGGCGGCATCGTTGGCGCCCTTGATGCCGAGCGGGACAAGCCTGCGGCGGAACCGGTTCATCTGGCTCTGGCGGGATCGGGGGTCGATGCCGGCTCGGGTGTGTGGTTTGTCGGCGATAGTCATACCGATCTGCAATGTGCCGTCAATGCGGGCTGTGTCCCAATCCTGCTGCGCCCGGAACCGCCCAGTATCGGCGAATTTCCCACCTGCCCGCCACGCGAACATGTGGCGGATTGCGTGGCGTTTCGAGATTTAGTTTGTGCGTCGTTTGACCTGCGTCAGGGATGACCCCCATTTTTCTGTTGAAAATCAGCGGGTTTCCAAATCCCTCCGGCCGTCTGTCAGGGTGTGGGCAGCGCCCACACGGTTAAATGCGATCGCCTTGCCAAAAATGCTTCCCGGCCTGCCTCCGGCGCGGATAGAGTATATCTTCCATTTGCCCATTGCTTCCATTAGATGGAAACGAGGGCAGGGACCATGGCAAAAATGACGTGGTCCCCAAAGGCAAAAAGAACAAGAAACAGGGGGAGCGAATGTCGGCGGAAAAGCTGCAAAACGTTCAGGATGTGTTTCTCAACCATATCCGCAAAAATAAAACATCGGTGACCGTGTTCCTTGTTAACGGCGTGAAACTACAGGGTATCGTTACGTGGTTTGATAATTTTTCCATGCTGTTGCGGCGGGATGGCTACACCCAGCTTGTCTATAAGCACGCCATTTCGACCGTCATGCCGACCACGCCCGTTCAGTTGTTCGATCCCTCGCGGGAAGGCGGTGAAGAATAGCTACCAGCGCCACCTCGCTCCGTTCCGGGGCGATTGTCGTTCATCCCGTGCTGAAACGCACGAAGGAGGAGCGGCTTCGTGTGACGAGATCACCGGAGTCGCGCTTGCACGAGGCAACCGGGCTGGCGACGGCCATAGATCTTGAAATCCGGGCGACGGAAACCGTGCCAGTCAGCCGGATTCGCCCGGCCACATTCGTTGGCCAGGGAAGCGTGGAGCATCTCGGCGCGCTGGTCACCCAGCATGAAGCGGATCTGGTGGTCATGGATTGTCCGCTTTCGCCGATCCAGCAGCGCAATCTGGAGCGAGCCTGGCGTTGCAAGGTCATCGACCGGACGGCGTTAATTCTGGAAATTTTTGGCGCCCGTGCGCATACGCGGGAAGGCATTCTTCAAGTCGAACTGGCTCACCTGTCCTATCAGCGCAGCCGTCTGGTGCGGAGCTGGACCCATCTGGAGCGCCAGCGCGGCGGATTTGGGTTCCTGGGGGGACCGGGCGAGACCCAGATCGAAACCGATCGCCGATTGATCGGCGAACGCATCGCCCGTATTCGCCGTGAGCTGGAGGAAGTCAAACGAACTCGGGAACTCCACCGCGTGGCCCGGCGCCGGATTCCTTACCCCATCGTCGCTCTGGTTGGTTATACCAATGCGGGTAAGTCAACGTTGTTCAACCGCCTGACCAACGCCGAGGTTATGGCGGCCGACCAACTGTTTGCCACGTTGGACCCGACCATGCGGGGTCTGGCCCTGCCATCGGGCCGGTCCGTCATTCTGTCTGATACCGTTGGTTTCATATCTGAATTACCGCATGAATTGGTCGCGGCTTTCCGGGCCACCCTGGAAGAGGTGTTGACGGCGGATATTGTCATTCATGTGCGCGATGCCGCCCACCCCGACTCCTTGTCTCAGAAGACGGATGTCGAGGCCGTGTTGAGGGATCTGGGGCTTGGGGCGGCGGTGGATGCGGAGTTGATCCAGGCTCTCAACAAAATCGACCTGCTGGATCCGGTATCCCGCGAAGAGACCGTCAACCAAGCCCAACGACAGCCGCATCTGGTGCCGGTATCGGCGCTGACAGGGCAGGGGACGGCGGATTTGTTGCGGCTCATTGACGAGCGGCTGGCTCGGGGTCGTGAACTCATCGAAACGAAGGTGCCATTACACGATGGTGCCGCCATGGCTTGGCTGTATCGTCGCGGCGAAGTCATCGCCCGACATGACGACGACACCCATGCCCACATCACGGTTCGTCTTGACCCAGACGATGCTGGCCGTCTTCGCGACTCATCAAACTAAATCCGGTTGATGTCAAGCGCGCACTTGCTAAAACTGGCGCAACAACCGCTCCAGATAATCAAGTTCCGGCTTCGGTCGTTCCCGGTCGCTGGCGCGTTTTCGCAGTTCGTCAAGAATCTCGCGGGCGGTACGGGCGTCCGGCTGCGTGGGGATGGCGATTCCAGAGCCGTCGTCAATACCGCCGCTGGTGCGGCCGAGGGGGTCGAGTCCGGCTCCATTCCGGGACGATCCTGGACCGGGAAGCAGCATCATGGGGCTGCCATCGCCGCCGAGCGCGTTTTCCATTAGCGCCTTGAGCGCTTCGCCCGAGCCTTGGCGCAAGCTGGCAAGGGCGCGGCCTTGGGCTGCGGCTGCGGCGGTGGGGTCGCCGCTCCGTAGGGAGGTGGCGGCATCGCGCATGGACAACTCAGCACTTCCCAGCGACTTCGGCAGCGTCACGCCCATCTCGCCCAGGCGTTGCATCAACTCGCCCAGAGAGTGGCGCACGCCGTTCTGACTTGCTGCCGTGCGACGCATCCGCTCCCGGTCGACGGTCCGGCGCAAGTCCTGGCTTTGATGAAAGGTATCGTCGAGAAGTTTTTGCTGACGGTCGATAATGGCCTTCAGACCATCCATGACCGCCTGCGCCGCCTTCATCGCCGCACCGACTTCCGACGGCATCCGGGCATTGCGAAGACTTTGCGTCATCCGCTGCAAGTCGCGTAACATCTCCTGGGCAGCTTGACGGGCGCCAGCAAGGCTCAGGTCTTTCAGACGATCGAGCCTGCGCGCGAAATCCTCAGGGCGCATTACCGGCCCATCGGGACGCAAGGGCGGGCGCAGCGTTTCCTGGTCAAGACGTTGGGCCAGAGTTTGCAGGTAACGATCTAGCGCTTCGCGATAGCGGTCGACCAGGCGGTCCAGTTCAGCGGGATCGGCCCCGGCTTTGAGAGCCTCGGATAGAACTTTCTCGGCATCATCCAGGCTCCGTTCAGCGGTTGCCGTCTGGCCGTCCTCGATATGCAGGGCGGTCTGCCACAGGATGTCACGCACGGACGCCAGGGAGGCGTCGGTAACGTCCAGAGCAAGACGGTCGCGAGCGACGCGCAGAGCTAGAAAAACCACGATGTCGCGGCCAAACTTCTCCGGCTGGGCCGAGAGGGTGTCGAGCCGTTCCAGGACGTTGGCCAATTGGGCGGGCTCGGTAATCAACCGTTTGCGTTCGACGACGATTGCCCGGGCCATCGGGTGGGTAAAGACGCGATCTGGCAGGCGGGTGGTCGTGGGCTGGGACATGCCGGTCTGTCCCTTGTCGTCACGGGCGTACAGACGGATGGTTACGGGCATCCCGGCCCATTCGTGGGCCGTAAGGTCAAGCAGGCTGGTGTCGTGTACGTCTCGCGCTTTGCCGCCGGGGAGCGGCAATTCGATGTCCATGGGGGTTCCGTCCGGGTGGTCAACGCGGTGGATCAACGCGCTGACACCGGCAACGGCGTAATCGTCATGTGCCTTGTAGGCGAGGCGCAGTCGCCAGCGGCTGGCCTCTGCCGGTGGTGCCGTGAAGGAAGTCTCGGGCGGTGTGTCGGTGATGACGCGCATCGCCCACTGGCCAAGGGTCGTGTGACCCTGAGTCACCGCCAGTTGGGAACCGCCGTCGATTATGGTTTCAAGGCGGTGGCTGGTGTCGGCCAGAGGGGTGAAGGGGACGACACGATTGCCGATTGCCAGGCTGGGTGTCTCGTCCCCGCCCAGAACCAGCGCGAGGCCGCGGCTGCCTTCTGGGACGTCGAGGGGATTGGGGTTGGCGCCGGATGGCGTTTCCAGCACCAGTGGCGGCAGGCGGGTGTAGGGTGGGGGGGTGATCCACAGCCGCAGCAATACCGACGCCGATGCCGTTGCCGGCGTTGTTGCTGTCGGGTGGAGCGCCCGCCCCATCCGCTCGGGGAGCTGTCCCCACCCCGCCGTGATGGCGATGGTCAGCAGCAGCAGCACGGCGGCTCGCAGCCCCAGCGGGTCTCGTGCGGGCACACCGGGCGAGGGTATTCCCGGTTCGAGGTGATGGGCCAGGGCGATCATGCGGGTAATGTGGGCTTGCCACAATTGTTGGGCCGCCGGATCTTTGGTCCCGGCGGCCAGCGTGTCGTCGATGGCGGTGAGGGGGTAATGGCTGCTGCCGCGCTCCAGGCGACGCACGAGGTCCTCACGCCGGGGGAACTTTACCGAACGCCGCGCATGGGATATGGCGATGGCCCCGGCCAGCGCGAACAGGCCGAGACTGCCCGCATGGGCCAGACCTGGCATCTGGGGAAAAACGTCCAGCCAGGCCAGAGCTATGAACAGACCGGCGAGACTTGTCACCGGCCAGGACGCGGCCCACAGCCGTTCCCACATCAATACCACCCACGTCCGGCGCAATTTCGCCTGGAGCCAGGGGCGGGGGTCATGGTAGGAGCAATGTTTTATCACTGTTATAGTAGGCTCCAGAAGGTGGGCTGTAGCCCACACCCGCTTGGGGCCTAGAGGCCCCAAACCCCCATTAATAAAAAAAGGGGGTTTCGGGGCGATAGCCCCGATATTGGTCTATCTGGCTCCGGCCAGCCAGTCCGGCAACACCTCCAGCGCCAACATTTCCTCGTAGGAGGGGCGGCGGCGGACCACGGCAAAGGCGTCACCTCTGACCAGAACCTCGGGCACCAGCGGACGTGCATTATAGCTGGACGCCATTGCCGCGCCATAGGCCCCAGCCGAACCCACGGCCACCAGATCGCCGGCGGTTATGGGTGGCAACGGGCGTTGCTGGGCAAAGGTGTCGCCGCTTTCGCACACTGGCCCAACCACGTCCATCAGCGAACGGTTCGCTCCGGCAGCGGGTTCGATCACGGGGATGATTTCATGGTAGGCGTCATACATGGCGGGACGAACCAGATCGTTCATGGCGGCATCGACGATGACGAACGTCCGCGTCGCACCCTCCTTTACATAGATTACCTTCGTCACCAGAACCCCGGCGTTGCCGACGATCAGGCGTCCCGGCTCCAGCAGCAGGGTGCAGCCCAGGTCGGCCAGGGTACTGCGAATCACTTCGGCATAGGCGATGGGGGAGGGCGGTTCCGCCATGTCGGGATCATAGGGTATGCCCAGCCCACCGCCGAGGTCGATGTGGCGGATCGTCATCCCATCGGCGCGCAACATCAGGACAAGGTCGCGCACCCGCAGAAAAGCCAGACGAAAGGGTTCAAGCTCGGTGATCTGACTGCCGATATGCACGGCCACGCCCACGACGTCGATGCCGGGCAGGGCGGCCGCCATGTGGAATACGGCATGAGCATGAGTCCACTCGATGCCGAACTTGTTTTCCTTGCGTCCGGTAGTGATTTTGACATGGGTGGCAGCGTCGATGTCGGGATTGACCCGCAGCGACACCGGCGCCCTCACGCCAAGGGCCATTGCGATCTCGTTCAGAGCCTTCAGCTCCGGCACGCTTTCTACGTTGATTTGCAGGATGCCCTCCCTGAGGGCCAGGGTCAGTTCACTCTGTGTTTTGCCGACCCCGGAGAATACGATACGCCGGGCTGGCATTCCGGCGGCAAGGGCCAGCCGTAACTCCCCCTCGGAAACCACATCAGCCCCGGCTCCCAGGTTGGCCAAGGTCCGCACTACGGCGATGTTGGCGTTGGCTTTCATGGCGTAATGGACATGCGCATCCAGCCCCGCCAGCGCGGACGTGAACACCTTGTAGTGGTGCTTAAGTGTTGCTGTCGAGTAACAATAGAACGGCGTTCCCACCGTCTTGGCGATACGCGACAAGGGAACCGCCTCGGCGTGCAACTGGCCAAGATGGTATTGAAAGTGATTCATGGCGTTGAGCCTCGTCTCCCGGATCAAAACTGCCGCAGTGTAGGGCAATTCGCGGCGGGGGGGCAGGGGACAATTATTATTACTGGCGATCAGGGATGCGGGGGGAGATAGCGGATTGCGGCGAGGATGATGCTGACGGCGACGATCATGACGCGACCGAACTTGACGGTCATGCGCAGTTCGAGCTTTTCTAGTTCCGCACGCAACGCCGCGATGTCGCTCTTTACATCCATACGCAACGCCGTGGTATCACCCTTCAATTCCGTACGAAGTGCCGCGATATCACTCTTCACTTCCGTGCGAAGCGCCGCTATATCGCCCTTCAATTCCGTGCGGAGTGTCGCTATATCGCCCTTCACTTCCGTGCGGAGTGCCTCTATATCGCCCTTGGTTGCCAACTCGGCACCACTCGCCGCCTCGGCCAGGGCCGAAGCGGCCGTATGAGCCTGCTCGGACGTAAAGCCGCCAGCCTGAAGACGATCGGCCAGTTTCAGGGTGTCGAAGGGGATGGCGTTCATGAGGCTAATTCTGGTCCAGGATGGTGAGCGAGTCAACAGCGCACGCCTTGGGCTTAGTAACGATAGAACGGCGCTCCTACCGTCTGGGCAATGCGCGACAAGGTGACCGCTTCGGCATACGATTGGCCAAGGCGATACTGAAAATGATTCATGGCAATGTGGGCCTTGTCTCCCAGGTAAAAACTGCCGTATCCGCCAATTCGTTATGTCAACGTTTGTTTTTATTTTTCGAGTTCAGTGTGCATCAATTGCAGAATCTCCATTAATTTTTTGGCGTTTAACATAAAGCTATTGAACCTACTATCTTCAAAGTACTCACCAACGACGTTTTCGTCGTCTTTAAGAAATTTATGCCAAACGACGCAAGGGATTCCGTTTAGCATGGTCCAGGAACCATGGACCATGAGATTGCGTTCATAGGAGAACTTCTTGACGCGTCTTTTAAGCCCATCATATTTTTTGTTATCTTTTTTTCTCATATATATCGATTAATTCTAGAAACACCCGTGTTACGGGTGTTTCTGCTAGTTTCAACTTTTGTATGAAGTTCGCATCCTTCTCTATCCACATTATTTCGATGATTTCCTGTTCGATCCTCCCGGACAGAACTACGGCATCGGCTATTGCCAGCTTAACCCATTCAGGTAGCTCCGCAGAAAGTTGAACACCCTCAGCCATGGGGACGGTCATAGAAATCTCCAACAATCCGTTTCGTTGACCATTGGAATCGATGCGTGACTCCAAGCCTCCACCTTTTTTCAAGAGGCTGATTCCTACTCCCTCGGATATTGCCTGGGATAAGTGCTGTCATCTGGAATCTCCGGCAATCCCTTCTTCCCGCAAGCAGCAAGGGAAACCGCCATCGCCATGGCCATCAGCGCCACCACCACCCAGCGGCGGGTCATAACAGAAACCTCCCGCGTGCAGCCACTACCGCCGCCGCCACATTGACCGGCGCGGTGCCGCCAAAGCTGGTGCGGCTGGCGACGGAGCGCGCCACGCCAAGGACATCCATCACCGCCGGGGTGATACCGGGTTCCTCCGCCTGCATCTCGGCCAGGGAGATTTGGTCCAGACCACAGCCCTTGCTCTCGGCCAGCTTGACCAGACGGCCGGTGATGTGGTGGGCTTGGCGGAACGGCAGGAACAGTACCCGCACCAGCCAGTCGGCCAGATCCGTTGCGGTGATGAAGCCAGCCCCGGCGGCGGTCAGCATGGCGTCGGCGTTGACGGTCATGTCGGCGATCATCCCCGTCATGGCGGCCAGGCACAGTTCCAGGGTGTCGGCGGCTTCGAACACAGGCTCCTTGTCGTCCTGCATGTCTTTGGAATAGGCCAGCGGCAGGCCCTTCATTACGACCAGCAGGGCGTTCAGGTTGCCTATGATCCGGCCGCTTTTGGCGCGGGTCAGCTCGGCGGCGTCGGGGTTGCGCTTTTGCGGCATGATCGAGCTGCCGGTGGTGAAGGCGTCGGACAAACGGATGAAACGGAACTGGGCCGAGGTCCACAACACCATCTCCTCCGCCAGACGCGACAAATGAATGGCGCAGATGGCGGCGGCGGCGAGGAACTCCATGGCGAAATCACGGTCGGATACCGCGTCGAGGGAATTGGCCGCTGGCCGGTCGAACCCAAGCTCCGCCGCCGTCATGGCGCGGTCAATGGGGAACGAGGTGCCCGCCAGCGCCGCCGCGCCCAGGGGGCACTCGTTGAGGCGCCGCCGGCAGTCGGCAAAGCGGCTGCGGTCGCGCCCGGCCATCTCCACATAAGCCAGCAGATGGTGGCCGAACGTCACCGGCTGGGCCGCCTGCAAATGGGTGAAACCCGGCATGACCGTGCCGGCATGGCACTCCGCCTGATCCAGCAGCGCCGCCTGGAACGTCTTCAGGGCGCCATCGATGCCGTCCAGCGTGTCGCGGACCCACAGGCGGAAGTCGGTTGCCACCTGATCGTTGCGGGAGCGGGCGGTGTGGAGACGGCCGGCGGCTGGCCCAATGATCTCGGCCAGACGGGCCTCCACGTTCATGTGAATGTCCTCCAGCTCCGTGCGAAAGACGAATCGGCCTGTGACAATCTCGTCCCGAATCTGGTCCAGTCCGGCGGCAATGGCGTCGCCGTCAGCAGCCGAAAGCACACCGCACTTGACGAGCATGGCGCAATGCGCTTTCGATGCACGAATGTCGTGGGCATGGAGCCGCTGGTCAAAGCCGATGGAAACGTTGATGCGTTCCATGATCGCCGCCGGGCCGGTGGCAAAGCGTCCACCCCACATTCTGCTGGCCTGGGGGGCGGGGGAGGCGGGTGGTGGTGTGTTGTTGTTGCTGGTGGTCATGATGATCTGAAGTTGGAGAATGGGATGGCAAGGAATTCACTGATGCCGATCTTTGTCGCGGTGGCGACCGTGGTCGGTATCATGGGCATAACACTGGCGGTCGTTTATAAGCAAGAGGGGCAACGGGCAGCCGATCTGTTCGCCTCCATGCCGACTCCCGGCCTGACCGTGCTGGAGCAGCCGCGACCGGCACCCGACGTGACATTCAAGGATGGCTCCGGCCAGGATGTCCGCCTGGAAAGCTTGCGCGGCAAGCTGGTGGTGATCAATCTTTGGGCGACGTGGTGTGGGCCATGCGTTCAGGAAATGCCGTCGCTGGACCGGCTGGGAAAAGCCATGGCCGGTCCTCGATTCGCCGTGTTTGCCGTGTCCGAGGACATAAACGCCGATATGGCCAGAAAATTTCACCATTCCAGCAAGCTTGGCAATCTGGCTCTTTATCTTGATCCCGGTCAGGCGTTGACCCATGCGCTGAATGCCCAGGGATTGCCGACAACCGTAGTGATCGATGGCCAGGGCCGTATCCTCGCGCAGGCCATTGGCGCTACCGAGTGGGATTCGGCCGAGATGATCGAGCGGCTCAAGAAATGGCTGCCAGCGTCTTAATCGGGGTTGTCTTAATCGGGGCTATCGCTCCAGACCCTCTGATTTTCAATCAAAAAGGGGGTTCGGGGCATCGCCCCGAGCAGGTGTGGGCGGCAGCCCACCTAAGCG
The DNA here is from genome assembly GCA_015233585.1 of Alphaproteobacteria bacterium. Taxonomy (GTDB): domain Bacteria; phylum Pseudomonadota; class Alphaproteobacteria; order Rhodospirillales; family Rhodospirillaceae; genus JADFXL01. The sequence continues at coordinate 11,034 of JADFXL010000011.1, forward strand.
GACGGAACCGCCCCGGCGTACAAACTGGCGATGCAGCCACACGGTGACAGCGATCCCGATATAGCTCCCCATCGTCACGTCGCTCAAAAAATGGACGGAAGTAACGGCGCGGCTCAGGCTGACCAGGATCGCCACCATGATATAGGCGGCATTGTAACGAGGGTAAATGAACATCAGGGCTACCGCTACCGCCCAGATGGTCTGGCTATGGCCGGAAGGAAATGAGTTCATCGCCCAGTGGGCGTTGAACGGCTTGAACCCGTACAGCCCGGATTCGAACAGATAACGCGGGCGATAGCGCCCAATCACGAACTTCATCCCCGTTTCCACCAGCCCGGAGGCGGTCAAGGCGGAGATCATGAAAAATGCGGCGCGAGCATAGGCGCGGCAGCGTTCGCGCCACTCCGGGACAGTCACAAAAGTTTTGAGGCCGAAACACCCCAACAACACGACACCAGCCAGAACATACCACCCGGTGGCAACGCCCAGGGTGGTAATGACCTTGAAAAACCCCTCATACTCACCGGAGATGTGGTGTTTGAAAAACCATGCCAGCGGCGCGTCGAACGTGGCCATGCCAAGCCCACAGAAAATGACCACGGCGGCAAAGGAAGTACGAAATGACATGGTGAGGTCCGTTATTTAAGAAATTCAGGCAAGAAAGGGTAAGGCGGGGGAGGCTGGCCTCTCCCGGACCCCCACTTAGGTGGGCGATTTGGCGTAGGGGAGGGGGACTCGGCAAATTATCTTTCCAGATTACCATAAGGACACCGAAGAAGACAGGATAACGCTTGCAGTGCGACGAGCTTCTTTGCTCAATCTCTGCGGGGTTTTGCTTGTGTGGCAACACTAGCAATCAGATCCAGTTTTTCGCGTATTTCCGTGGCGATGACAGTCACGGGCACATATGGAGCCAGTGTATGGTAGTCGGTTTTACGCATAAGGTTGGGAAGACCGATTTTTTCGTAGAATTTCTTGAACAAAGGATCGAGGAAGTCGTCACTTGCCTTGATGTCGTCTCCCCATGGAGAAGGTTTGCTGAGTGCCGCCAGAGCCTTCGTAATTTCTTCAATGCTTTCCTCCATCCTGGCACGCCAAGAGCCAGCCCCTAGCTCTCCAAGTTCCTCGCGTCCACTGTTTTCAGCAAACGCAAAGAGTGTGTCCTGGTCACATAGGTAGTTCTCCAGTTCTCGCCGCTTCCACATGTGATGTTGAAGCTGCGGATCACTCGAAGGTTGCTGATCGAGTCGATCATAGATGGCAAGCCCAACGAGATCCTGTTTTGCCTCCCGCAGACCATAAAAATGATCTCGCGCTTTTTGAGGTTGATTGGCCACATAATGTACGAAAGGCCTCTCCAGGTGACCCTTGGCCGGGTGATCAAGCCGCCGGGCAAAAGCGAGCAAAATGGCAAGATCCGTTGACCCTTCCAGGTACAATATCCATCCGACCTCTTCCGCCTGGTAGTAGTGCTCAAAACCTATTTCCTTAAGCGCCTTGATAACTTGACTTCCACGGTTCTCTATCCGATGGGGGCGTCCAACAAAAGCGATCACGACATCGCGGTCGGCAGCCTCGTTGAGGATAACTTCCGAATGGCTCGCCGCGATAATCTGACTATGTGTCTCTCTGGCGGTGTCTGTCAGAATTTGGTACATCTGTCGTTGTCTCAAAATTTCAAGATGAGCATCTGGTTCATCTAGAAGTAACGTAGCCCCAGGATTGGATATCATGTGCGCAAGTAGAAGCATCGTCTGTTGTTGACCTCGTCCGCTGGACGATATATCAAGTCGTATTTTGTTCCTGGTTTGAAAACTCATTTCAATTTCGCCGCGTTCCTTGATATATGAAGGTCTATTCAATTCTATCCCGAATAATGAATCGATTTGTTCATTAAGACGATTCCATTTTTCTTTTCCGCCATCACTCTCTACGACCAGGTAACATAAATTGCGGAGAACCTCAGCGGTTCGGCCCTCACCAAGACGAACACTGATCGCGCCTTTGTCCAGCATGGTTTCATTGGCGGCAAGGCCTGACATGGGCGGCAGATAGGCGATGGATTGTAAGGCGGCTTCTTGCGGCACTTCCATCCGGCCCCCTTCAGGCAAGCGAAGAGGTCGACAATAAAACGACTCTTCATTGGCGTAATAAAATTCCAGGCCGCAAGTCCACAATTTACCCCGAGTTATACCTTCGACGATCACATCGATAAAAATATTCCGGGATTGGCCCGATTCCGCAGTATGCAGATCGCGCCAAAGAAGCTTGGCCGCTGGAACCGGAACGGTGATCAAATCACGCCTGTTGATCGTTACGCCTGGGCGCTTTTCCGGAACATTGCCCGTGCCACGCTTTTCAACCCATCGCCGGACGCCTATCTGCCACAAAGCCAGTGCCTGCAAGGCGGACGTCTTGCCGGCATTGTTTGGGCCGATAAGGACAACCCGTTCCCCAAGGTCGAGATCCACCTCTGAAAACAGTTTGAAATTACGGATCGTTAGTTTGGTCAGCACGATCGTCTCCAGCCTGATAAGGTCCACCGCCGCAACAACTCGATCACCTGCCCGGGATCATCGACCCGATAATCGGCAGTGGTCAACCGATCCTCGTCAGGCGGCGCGACGATGATGCCGATACCATGGCCCCGGATCGTGCGAAACGCGGGTTCGTCGTTGGCATCGTCGCCAAAAAACAGCGGCACGATCGATTTGGCTTCCAGTCCCTGGCCCTGTGCTGCGAGCAGCCAGGTTATCGCCTTGCCTTTGTGCCAGTCGATGGCGGGCAGGATCTCGTAGACCATCTTGCCTTCCGTCACCGTCATTTGCGGCTCTTCGGCCAGGCACGCAGTGACAATATCGCGCACCGCCGCCCGCGCCGGTTCCGTTGGGACGCGGCGGGTGTGGACGGCGAGGGCGCAGGCCTTGCGCTCCATCTGGCTCTCGGGAAAGGCGGCCAGTCCCTGACGCAATCGGGTTTCCAGGCGATCCAACGGTGCCAGGAAGTCTCCGCATCCGTTGAAGACGCAGCCGCCGGGCATCGCGATGTCGAAACCATGGCTGCCGGCGTAACTCACGCCATCAATGGCGACGAGTCGTTCTAAAACGGCGCGGTCGCGTCCGCTGACTACGGCGACGCTCGCTGATCGCACCAGACGGGTGAGCACCGCGCGCGCCGATTCGGACAGCCGTCCCAATTCGGGCCGGGGAGGAATTGGCGTGAGGGTGCCATCGAAATCAAGGAAGAAGGCTATCCGCCGATCGCCGATGCCTGCCGCGAGCCGGTCGTATCGCGTCAGGGCATGGGGCAGGTCGCGGGCAGGCCGGAGGGGGCTAGAAGGCATTGACGGAAGCGATCCGGGCCAGCCGTTGAGCCTTGCGGAGTTTATATTCCACGAGTCGGGCCTCTCGCCATGCGTTGGCGAAGCGTTGTGCGGCCGCGATGGCGGCACGGGTCCGCGCGGCCTGAGCCTCATGTTCGGCAGCCTGCATGGCCGGGGTCATCCCTTGCGGGATCAGCGGGGCCAGGAGAGACTGGCTGGTCGCGGCCTCGGTGACCGGCGGCGCGTTGAGCGCGGCGCGTTTGGCGTCATCCCAGGTCTTCACTATCTTTTGGCGATAGATATTGGATTCGGTCGGCTCCATCGAATGGTAATACGCGGCGGCCTGAATCCAGGAACCGGCATTCTTGTAAAGCTGGTTCAGAAACGTGGCCGCATAGCTCGTGTTGATGGCCGGATCGAAGGCTTCATCCAGGGTTTTGAACGCATCGGGGTGATACATGAGATTGACTTGCATACAGCCGACATCGATGTTGTGGACCCCGTGACTCTGAAGGCGATGCACCTCGTTGATCGCGGCTTCCTTGGTGGGGAAATAATTGCCGTTACTGCCAGAGGTTACGGTCCATGGCCAGGCAAAACTTGCCTTGCGTTCGGTGCTCCAGCGACCGCTTTCGACCAGCGAAATGGCGTCAAGCAGGTGAGACGGCAGGTTTTGCAAGCGCTCCTGTCTGGCCACCGCCGTGGCGCACATCGTTTCCGGCAGTTCCATGATGGTGGTTTTTGCCGCCATTTCGTTGATATCGGCCTTTACCGACAGGGGGGCGAGGCAGCCAAGTGCTATAATAAACAGGATAGGGATCGCTCTCATCGTGCCGCCCCTCAAGTTATTGGGTTCTTCTAGTCCTCGCAAGCGACGTGCCAAACCCAGGAAGCAAACCCAGGGCAAAGGAGACGCCCCTTGTAACGAGTGCTGGCGGACGACCCAAACGTGTTGTGGTGCGATAGGAGTCTATTGCCCGAATACACGCAAAAGCTATGGGGAGATATCTGGACCTGCCCTAAAATTACGCGAAACGAATTGATCGGACAGATATTACTTTTGTCCGGTTGCATTGATGGCGAGACATCTTTATATATTGCATTGCAGCAACTGGACGGTCGTCGGCAATCTGTCGTCGGCAATTGGTGGTCCGATCGCCTGCATTTCTTGGACGTTTCCTCCCTAGACTTGGGCCGTGTGACAAGCACGGCCCCTTTTTCGTCGACCAAGGGGGCGTTGCGACAATATCTATATTGTCCTCAATGAGAGGAGCGGTGCAGTATGGCCTCCCGGAGGCCAGTGTCATACGCGAGTCCCTCCCTGGTAAGAACGATTCTATTGGGAAAAGTTGAACGAATCAGCCCTTTGCGGTCCAAAGCCTTCCATACGGATTCGTTATGGAGACCGGAGGCGTCTCGCGCCATGACTACGGAATGGCCAACGTGGAAGTGGTCGCCGTGGGGATGCGGCACACCGTCGATCTCGACCTCGCCACTTTCGGGCAACGCCCGCCCGACCTCAGGGTCGCCCGCGAATTCTTGTAAAAGCGTCAGAGTTCGAAGTTGCAACGGATTCAATTTCAGGGGATTGTTTTTCGGTGGCATGGTATATTCATATCCATCAAAGTGGTCACTGATTACGGCCCTGGCGGGTACGCCGTCAGCCCGGTGTGGCGGCTGGACGGAGTTGGATGGGTGAAAGCCATCTTGACACGCCCTGCCGATGGGCGTTGACTCTATCATCGTAGTCCGCTTGCGAAGCGGATGTCTAGAAAGGAACGAGAATGTCGGTCGGTACGGTAAAGTGGTTTAATTCCACAAAGGGTTATGGATTTATTCAACCCGAGGACGGTTCAAAGGACGTGTTTGTGCACATTTCCGCCGTGGAGCGGGCTGGGCTGCGTAGCCTTAATGAGGGCCAGAAAGTAAAGTATGACCTGGTTGCAGACCGGGGCAAGACGGCAGCGGGCAATCTGACGCTCGTTGATTAGCCTCGCTGCTTTGGCGTTTAATGAATTGAGGGGGACGGGGAGGGGGGCTCGCCTTCCCCGTAACCTTGTGTCGTTCGATACGCCAATGAAGCTGGCGTCTGGCGAAGAGGGTGGGTTGGCGCCGTTGGTTGTGGCCGCGTTGTCCGTGATGTGGACCGGCCGCTAGGATTGGGCGCAATTTCGTCGGATATCCAGCCGATTTCCTTGCCTTGATGGTCCAAGGACTGGTAGTTAAACGCGGCTGTTATCCTCTCACTGTGGAGGGGGGTATCGTTTCAGGGGGGTATCTGTCATGAGAAGGTTGGTCGCCGCCGCTGCCGTGGTGGCGTTGCTTGGTGGTTGCGAAACGATGGATAAGTATACCGTCTCCCCGGAAGATATGGGTCCGGCCGCGATCGTAGGCGGGGTGGCCGGTGCTGTATTCGGCGGCTTTATCGGGTTCCAGGTTGGTGCCGGCCTTGGTCAGGCTGCGGCGGCGACCTTCGGTGTGATTGGCGGCACCATGGGTGGGTCGTTGATCGGTGACTTGATTGACAATCCAGAATAATTGATTCATCCCCTCGCTGCCTTGCGCTTAAAGCCAAGGTGGCACACCTCCCTCCTATCCTCACAATTTGTTGATGGCCGAGTCGACCAACCGGGCGGGGTTTGTCTTTACCTCGCCACGTTTTGTCGGCTAGTTTTTATTAGCAATATCTAATTTAGGGGTTCGTGATGAAGCGGATCCAGGCCGCACCTGATTTCGGGATTTGAAACCGGCTTCCCGCCATGGGTGAACTGTTCAGTACAGGAGGGTTCTATGTCCACTGACCATGTCGTACTCGCCGTTTCGGTTGTTTTGGTTGCCGTGACACTGACATTGTCTTCTCAGGTCAATATCCAGTGGATCTGGTTGACAATGGTGATACTGGCGAACTTGGCGCGAGTTATTCTCGGCGGCTCCTGTTTTCAAGCCAGCCTCTATGAACGGCTGGGCGTCAGGCGGGGCGACACGTTTACCAGAAACGCCCTTGCTACCAGAAACGCCCTGGATATGATCGGCGGACAGAGGTATTGAGGTACCCGTCGATGGGCAAGACTGGCAGCGTAATTCATGATAAACTCAGCGCATAAATACGTTCTTACGATCACTTGCCCCGATACGATTGGCATCGTCGCGGCGGTATCGGGGTTCCTGACCGACAATGACGCGTTTATCACGGAGGCGGCCCAGTTCGGCGATCCATTTTCAAACCGGTTCTTCATGCGAATCGTGTTTACATCTGGCGCCCTGGCACCGCCTCTGGCCGAACTGGAGAAGAAATTCGCCCAGATTGCCAATCGTTTCCAGATGATCTGGCGTATTCATGAATGGGCACGCCGGGCGAGGTTGCTGATTACGGTATCCAAGTTTGGCCATTGTCTCAACGACCTCCTGCATCGCTACAACACCGGCACCCTGCCAGTAAGCATTGTCGCCGTCGTGTCGAACCATCAGGACATGCGCAGTCTTGTCGACTGGCACGGCATTCCCTACTACTACCTGCCAGCGACCAAGGACACCAAGGCGGCGCAGGAGGCGCGGTGGCTATCCCTGGTGGACGAATTGAACGTCGATCTGGTGGTGCTGGCGCGCTACATGCAGGTGCTCAGCCGCAATGCGTGTGAAAAGTTGATGGGGCGCTGCATCAATATTCATCACTCGTTCCTGCCCAGCTTCAAGGGGGCCAAACCTTATCATCAGGCTCATGCCAGGGGGGTCAAGATCATCGGCGCCACCGCGCACTATGTCACCAGTGATCTTGATGAAGGCCCTATCATCGAACAGGCGGTGGAACGCGTGGACCACACCCATGTGCCGGAGGATCTGGTCGCCATGGGCAGCGATCTGGAAAGCGTTGTCTTGGCACGGGCGGTGCGTTACCACATTGAACATCGGGTATTGCTCAACGGTCACAAGACTGTTGTGTTCAGATAACTGCGGAGCGGAGAATTGGCCAACGACGAAGCGAAGAGTTTCGACGGTTTTTCTCTGTTTGCGTCCCTGACACCCAGCCAGCGGGAAGAGGTGGTGAAAAGCTGCCGCTGGAAACGGTTTCCGGCGCAAGAACAGATTATCGATCGCCAGGCCGAGTCGCGGGATATCTATTTCGTGGTAAGTGGCCGGGTCCGTATTATCATTTATTCGCTGTTGGGGCGCGAGATCACCTTGGCGGATCTTGGACCCGGCGAATTTTTCGGGGAATTGTCGGCATTGGACGGCAGACCGCGCTCGGCCAGCGTTTTGTCGCTGGATAACACCCTGGTCGCAATTCTGTCTCCTGAGCAATTCGTTCGTCTGATCAGCGCCTACCCCAATCTGGCCCTGGATGTCATGCGCCGTCTGACCAGCATCGTGCGCCATGCAACCAACCGTATTATGGAACTTAGCACGCTTGGCGCCAACAACCGGGTTCATGCCGAGTTGCTGCGCCAAGCCCGTGTCGCCCCTCGCGATTCGCAGGGACGGGCGGTACTGCGGCCGATTCCCGTACACAGCGACATCGCCAGTCGCGTCAGCACTACCCGTGAAACTGTGGCCAGGGTATTTGGCGACCTTGCCAAGAACAAGATCGTGAGCCGCGAGCGTGACGCCCTTATAGTGCTTGATATCGAGCGACTGATCATTCTGGTCGAGGACGTGCGCGGCGATTGAGGCGCGGCGATTGAGGGATAGGTGTTGGACCGGGTGCGTCGGGCTGCCGCCTACTGGCGAAGCCAAAGACGGGCACCGGTTCAAAAACTTGCCGATCTGTGATGAGCGTCACTGAGAGGGGAGGGCTGTTTGACGAAGATGGCGGGGATGGTTAGAACTTGTTTCCCGTCTGCGTCGCCAGAAGTCTTTTGTCGGAGTTTGCCAGGGATAACATGGACTTGCCAGGTGTTGATGTCCTCTTTTTCCCCAAGATCAGACTAGGGCCAGGCGGTTGTCTGGCCCCTCTTTTCGCATTTGCAGGCATCTGCAGCGTGGAAAGAGTTGCGTGGGATTTGACTTGCGCCACTGAATTCAACATCATGCTAAAATCGGTTTGCATTTCCGTTGGCTGGACTGCCGTGCCCCACGGGATCGGTCTTTAGTTCTCTCGTTAGTAGGAAACACACATGTCGAAAACGATTCTGATCGTTGAGGACAACGACCTGAACATGAAGCTGTTCAATGATCTGTTGATGGCCCACGGGTACAGCACGCTTCAGACCAAGGATGGACGCGAGGCGCTCAAGATGGTACGGGAGCATCGGCCCGACCTCATTTTGATGGATATCCAGTTGCCGGAAATATCCGGGCTGGAAGTCACCAAGATGCTCAAGGAAGATCCAGAGCTGAAACACATTCCGGTCATCGCCGTCACCGCCTTCGCCATGAAGGGCGATGAGGAAAAAATCCGCGACGGTGGCTGTGAAGGCTATATTGCCAAACCGATTTCGGTCGCCAATTTCCTGCAAACGGTCGCCAAGTTTTTGTGATCCAGGCGTCGCAGGATGGTTTTACCTCTTGCTCCGAGCCTGTCGTTGACATGACGTGACTACTAGTAGACAATAACGCAATGGCAACGACCGTCTCCCAGCGCAGGTGGCGCAATAAGAATCACATGGTAAAGCGCCAGCTCAATATCATGGCGCGCGGGTTGGTTCATGATTACCTTGATGAGATTGCCACCCTTTTCAAGCTGCGTGGCAAGGGGGAGGCGGTCACGTTCTCCGGTTTCGTTGTCAAGTCGCTGCTCCAGCAGGCCGAATTCAATCCTGAGGCAAAACGATTGCTGGACGTATTTGCCGAGGTCTACCACAAGGACCGGGATCTTTATTCAGCATCGGGGGAGGGGGCGGAGAACGAGCTTCCGTCCGTAACCTGAATGCTATTTAATCGCCGTCTTTGAACGATGGCTGAGAGTTCCCCATGTTGCCAGATATGAATAAGATCGTGGAGATCGTCCGCGATGTCGCCCTCACTGAAATCATGCCACGGTTTGGCACCCTCCTGGCGCATGAGATTCGCTCCAAGACCCACCCTAATGATCTGGTTACCGAGGCCGACATCCAGGCCGAACTGCAATTGACCCGCCACCTGACACGGCTTTTGCCCGGCTCCGTCGTCGTCGGCGAAGAGGGGGTTCACCACGATAAAAGTATTTTTGGCCGGTTATCGCAGGAGGCTCCGGTCTGGGTTCTGGATCCGGTCGATGGCACCAACAATTTCGCTCATGGCCGCACCAGTTTTGGCGTCATCGTCGCCCTGGTGAAAAAGGGCGTGACCGTGGCTGGCTGCATTCATGATCCGGTCAAGAATATAACCATCACCGCCGAGGCTGGCGCGGGAGCCTGGCGGGACGGCCAGCGTCTGAAAGTGGCGACGCCGGTTCCTCTGGCCCAGATGGCGGCCAGCCTTGGTAGTCGGGAGTGTCACGCGCTGGGCCTGCGCATCCATCATCTGGTGCGATTCGCGAGCGCCGCCCAGGATTATCTTGCCTTGATCCAGGGCGAGGTGCATTTCGCCCAGTACCACCATCTGATGCCATGGGACCACGCCGCCGGGGTGTTGATGCACACCGAAGCTGGCGGCTTCAATGCCATGATGGACGGCGAACCCTATCGCCCGGTCGAGAGCGACGGCGGGGTGTTGCTGGCCCCGGATCGGGCGTCGTGGAAAATGCTGCGGCCATTGATGTGAAATTGGAAAGAACGAGGGCCTGAGGCCCTCGTGCTCCCCATTAATCTTATGAACGGGGAGCGCGAGGGGCCTTGGTCCCTCGCATCTTTATCTTCCCGTTCTTAGATATTTTTTGGCCCCAGGGCAGATACAATCAATGTAACTGGATCACGATTTTTGGAGGCTGGCGGTTTGTGCTGTTGATTTGCCAGAAATAGGTCTGGAATGGGCCGTTCTGTTCGATGCGGCCAGCGTTGTGTTTGAGTACGGTGGCGCCCGTCACCACCCGGAACGAACCCTCCATATTCAGGCCAAGTTCGCGAACTTCTCCGCCTTCGTTTTTTGGCATACTGGTACCGGCAATCTTTACGGTGCCGTCCTTACTCGAAGTCATAGTGATAAGCACCGCGTTGCGACGGATGAAAGTCACCATTTCAGTTTCTTTCAGGCGTCCAAAGCGCTCATAACGAACGCGGAATTGCCCGCTGCCCAGGGACGTAATTTCCTTGAAGTTCTCATCGCGGCGCAAATCCTTCTCGATTTCCGCCACTTTCTTTCGGGCTTCCCCAGGGGGAAGTTTGTTGCGTTTAATGTCGGCGAGCAGTGGAACCCAGGTAAGTATCCCCTGATAGGTAATTGCGTACGTCCCATTGCCGCCAAGGCGGATTTCTGCAACGAACTGATCAGGAAGATAGCAGCCAGCGAGCAACGGCAAGAAAAGAACCAGCAACACAAATCGAGCTGCCCCCACCCGGATGGCCCTCATGGTCACGCCTCCCGTTCCCCGATTTTGACTCGTGCCCACAGGGCTTCCAGTTCCTCCGGCGTTGCCTGATTGGGGGAGCGGTCCACCTCGGCCAGCAGCGACTCAACTTGGCGAAAGCGGCGTTCGAACTTGGCGTTGGCATGACGCAACGCCGTCTCGGGGTCGATCTTCAGTTTACGAGCCAGATTGACACATGAGAACAAAAGATCTCCCATTTCGTCGGTAAGCCGTTCCGCCCCGGAACCACCGGCGATTTCTGCGCGCAATTCTTTGGCTTCCTCCGCGATCTTATCAAGAACCGGCGCTGCCGCTGGCCAGTCGAACCCAACCCTGGCCGCGCGCGCCCCCAGTTTGTGAGATCGGGTGAGGGCGGGGAGGGCGGTTGCGATTCCATCCAGGGCACTGGGCCGAGCCGCCTCGGCTCCTCCCGCTGCCTGTGATGAGCGCTCAGCCTCCTTGATGCCTTCCCAGGCCCGTAATTGCGCATCGGAATCGGCGATCACTTCGTCACCGAAAACATGAGGATGGCGCCGCACCAGCTTCTCGGAAATGGCAGAGACGACATCGGCAAACGCGAACAGTCCGTCTTCGCGGGCGATTTGGGCATGAAACACAACCTGAAGCAAAAGATCACCCAATTCTTCTATTAGCAGGGCTGTGTTGCCGCGCTCAATGGCATCGACCACTTCATAAGCTTCCTCAATGGTATGAGGAGCGATGGAGGCGAAAGTCTGCTCCACATCCCACGGGCAGCCTCCAACAGGATTGCGCAGTTGCGCCATGATTTCCAGCAGTCGTTCGATATTCGTTGTCACTACGGATACTCCAAGGGCCGAAAAAATCTTCATTCATTGGCCGGTTCAGTTCAAGGCGCGAATTAAAATGGCGGAAAGCCTCAAGAAGGCCGAGAACAGGAGATAAACAAATGTCGCATAATGTATATTATGAATAGGAAAAGGTGGTTTCTAACGGCGGAAACTCATACCTGGATTTTCATGCCATCGAACGCGGGTTCGACGCCCTCGGGCAATCGAGTCCGCAGCGTTTCGTAATCGAGACCCGGTCCCATGTGCGTAAGTACGGCACGACGTGGTTTCAAGCGTTCGATCCAGGCAAGAACCTTGTCGACGTGGGCATGGGTTGGATGCTCCTTGTCGGTAAAGCACCCGATGATCCATACCGAGATACCCTCAAGCACTGCGAAGGCTTCTTCCGGCAACGTCACCACGTCGGTCGAATACGCCACCGGGCCAAAGCGGAATCCCATCGACGGGATATAGCCGTGATCCTGCTCAAACGGTATTACATCAATCCCGTTGACAGAAAACGGCCCGGTAATTTCGCGTGCCGTCAACCACGGCCGGTAAAATGGATATTTTTCCGACATATCGAGCGGCTCGAACGCATAGGGAAAACGGCGGTTGATAGTCTGAAGAACCTGTGGCGCGGCATAGACATCAATGGGGCCACCCATAGTCCGGTTTATTTCCCGCAAGTCGTCAAGACCATGAACGTGATCGGCATGGGCATGGGTGTAGAGGACGGCATCAATGCGTCGCTCTCCGCATTGAATGAGCTGTTCCCGCAAATCCGGTGCCGTATCAACCAGGATACGGCAGTCGTCTTGCCCAACGAGGATCGACGGCCGAAGGCGCCGGTTCTTTGGGTTCGTGGGATCGCATCCCCCCCAGCCTCGGCTAATCATGGGCACGCCACCGGCACCACCGCAACCGAGTATGGTGATCCTCATGCCGAAGCAGCCCCACGCCTGGCATCCAGCCTGACTTTGGTAAACAGGCGCAAAAAATTGGTCGTGGTCGCATCGGCCAGCGCCGCTATGCTGGTGCCTTTAAGCTCGGCCAGTGTCGCTGCCGTATGTGCAACGAATGCGGGTTCATTCCTTTTGCCGCGCTTGGGTACCGGGGCCAGGAATGGCGCGTCAGTCTCTACTAGTAGACAATCGAGTGGCAACGCCCTGACGGTGTCGCGCAAAGATGCCGCCGGCTTGAACGTGAGGATACCGGACAGCGAAATGAACAGCCCCAGTTCGATCGCTCGCCGCGCCATCACGGCGCTGGAACTGAAGCAGTGGATCACGCCACCAAAATGGCCAACCGCCATTTCCTCGGAAAGAATGCGGGCCGTATCATCGTCGGCGTCGCGGGTATGCACGATGACAGGCAATCCGGCAGCGCGAGCGGCGGCGATATGGACCCGGAAGCTGCGCTGCTGGTCCTGGCGTGGGCTGTGGTCGTAAAAATAATCGAGGCCGGTTTCCCCAAATCCGACCACCTTCGGGTGCCGAGCCAGGGCAACAAGAGACTCGGCATCGACCGCCGGTTCACGACCGGCTTCGTGGGGATGAATGCCGACGGTGCAGTAGACGTTGTCATAGCGCTCGGCCACCGCCAGCACCTGGGGAAATCGGGTGACATGGGTGCAGATGGTTAGTAACAGGCCGACGCCTGCCTGACCGGCACGGTTCACGATGGCATCGACATCGGCGGAAAAATCTGGAAAATCCAGGTGACAATGGCTGTCAACCAGCATCATCGGCCCCCTTGCGCGCCCTCATCGCCCTCTCCCACCGCTTCCACATAGCGCGGAAAGATACCCTGCGGCTTCGGAAGCGGCTGGTCGGGACGCAGCGCGTAATCGGAACTCACACAAGTAAAGTCCCGCGCCGTTGCCGCAATGGCCAACTGATCGAGCATCTTTGACGCCGAGTCCGGTACGAACGGCTGCATCAGCAAGCCCAGCACGCGAATGGTCTCGGCCAGCACATACAGGACCGTTTCCATCCGTGGCGGATCGTTTTTCTTGAGCGCCCACGGCGCCTGACGGTCCACATAGCCATTGGCGGCACGCACAACGCTCCAGATCGTCTCCAGCGCCTCATGAAACACCTGCCGATCCATCAGCCAGCGAATCCTGGGCAACAGATCATATGCGGCCTGCATCAAAGCCCTGTCGTCGTCGAGAAACGATCCCGGCTGGGGTAAGCGGCCGGCACAATTCTTGTCGATCATGGACAGAACACGCTGGGCAAGATTGCCCAGGTCGTTGGCCAGTTCACCGTTGACCCGATTGACCATGGCCCGGTGAGAATAATCGCCATCGTTGCCGAACGGCACTTCGCGCATCAGAAAATAACGCACCGGGTCAAGGCCATAGCGGGCGATCAAGGCCAGGGGGTCAATGACGTTTCCCACCGACTTGGAAATCTTCTCGCCCTCATTGGTCCACCAGCCATGAGCATATACCCGCTTGGGCGGCTCCAGCCCGGCGGCCATGAGGAACGCGGGCCAGAACACCGCATGGAACCGCACAATATCCTTGCCCACCATGTGAAGATCAGCCGGCCAATGGCTGGCATAAGCGCCACTTTGATCCGGGTAACCAACGGCGGTGATGTAGTTAGTCAGCGCGTCCAGCCAGACGTACATTATATGTTCGCTGTCGCCGGGCACCGGCACGCCCCATTTGAAGGTGGTGCGCGAGACGGAAAGATCCTGCAATCCGCTTTTTACGAAACTCATGACCTCGTTACGGCGGCTGTCGGGGGCAATGAAGTCCGGGCGGGTTTCATAAAGCCGCAACAGCGGTTCCTGCCAGGCCGACAGTCGGAAAAAGTAACTGGGTTCCTCGACCCATTCCACCGGCGCCCCCGTCGGAGCCAGTCGTTGCCCCCCCTGCCCTATCACCAGCTCGCTTTCGGCATAGAAGGCTTCGTCCCGCACGGCGTACCAGCCCTTATAGCCGCCGAGATAAATCTGGTCGCGCTGGACCAGTTCCTGCCACAACGCCTGGCAGGATCGCGTATGGCGGCTCTCCGTGGTGCGGATAAAGTCGTCATTGGAAAAATTCATCGCCCGCGCCAGATCGCGAAAATTCTGCGATACCTGATCGGTGAATACCTGCGGCGGAAGGCCCGCGACGGCGGCCGATTTTTCCACCTTTTGTCCGTGCTCGTCGGTGCCGGTGAGGAATTTCACATCATAGCCGTCAAGGCGCTTGAATCGGGCCAGAACGTCACAGGCCAGCGTCGTATAGGCGTGGCCGATGTGGGGACGGTCATTGACGTAATAAATTGGTGTCGTGATGTAAAACGGTGTGCGTCCTGTCATGGCAGGCTCCTTCCTGGTCGCAGAGGCTCCTTCCTGGTCATTGGCGAACCTGCTTTTCCACCGCCAGGAAGGCACCCAGCATCACCTGCCGGGGATCAAGGTTCACGGCATCGGCTCTTACAAACAAACGTGTGATCTTTTCCCACACCTCAACCCATTGATCAAGGCTGCATCCACGAGCCAGACGATCGGCGAGACCCCCCTCCCCCATCACGACCTCCGGCTCCGGGATACCGCAGGCGCCACCGCGAATCACCCGGGCCAGCCACCAGACCAGCAATTCCGCCGCCGCGTCATAGGCCGAATCGGTCTTGGCCACCCGGTCGATAAAGGCGTGGAGCGCCACGGCATCCATACGCGGCAATCCCGAAAGCAGTCCGATCATATCCCGGTACAAGGTCAAGCCGCCACTGTCGGCCAATGCCAGAACCCGCCCCAGGCTGCCCTCACCCAGCCGGGCCAGTGCCGACGCATCCACGGACGACAGTTCGGGGCGCCATTCGCGCAATCGGGCTTCCACCAGATCCACAGCCAAAGGCCGCAGCATCAAAGCCCGACAGCGGGACCGCAAGGTCGGCAGCAAACCACCTGGACTGTGGCTGACCAACAGCAGCAGCGCACGGCGCGGCGGTTCCTCAAGAACCTTCAACAAAGCATTGGCCGCGTTCCGATTCATTTCGTCGGCGGTATCGACGATAACCACCCGCCATCCGCCCCCGGCCGGCGTCAGCGACAGGAAGGCGCCGATCTCGCGCACATCCTTGACCAAGATCTCCGTGCGGCGTTTGCTGGGTTTTTCATCGGACCATCCGCGCTCGACGACTTTCAGATCGGCATGAGTACCGCTGGCGACGTGTCGAAAAATCGGATGATCGGGCGCCATGTGCAGAGTGTCGGTTACAGGCCCAAACAGGCCGCCGCTGCCCTCCCCTCCCCCCAGCACGAAGCGTGCGAAACGATAGGCCAGCGTCGCCTTGCCGATACCGCGAGGCCCTCCGATCAGCCACGCATGAGCCAGCCGCCCGGATCGCCAGCCATCCAGCAAACGTTGCTCCGCCTCCTCATGACCCAGGAGGTCCTGGGTATCGCGTGGGGTTAGGGCTTCCATGGCTTTGGTCCGGGAACATACGGGGCGTTATCGGGCTGCCGCCCGAACCCGCCTGGGGCGATGCCCCAGTCCCCCTTATTATTTATTAAACGAAAATGGGGTCTGGGGCATCGCCCCAGGCGGGGCCGGGGCGGCAGCCCCGCAGGGATCACGAACATATCACCCCAAGCCTCTGCTCCACCGCCGCAAGCACGCTTCTATGGACCAGCCCGATATCGCCAACGGCATCGATCACGGCGCAACGCTCTTGCTCACGGGCAGCGATTTCCAGAAACCCGGCTCCAAGCCGACGATGAAAATCAGCTCCCATCCGTTCATAACGATCTTCGTTCCCGTTGCGGACGCCGGCCCGATTCAGACCGATTTCGACGGGAATATCGAGAATGATCGTCAGATCCGGCGAAAAATCCCCAATAGCCACGGCACGAAGCTGCTCCAGCCTGGAGCGTTCCAGTCCATGGCCATACCCTTGATAAGCCATCGTGGAATCCACAAAGCGATCGGACACCACCCACTTTCCCGCCTCCAGTGCGGGCCAAACGGTTTGGAGCAGGTGGTCCCGGCGCGCCGCAAAATGGAGCAATGCCTCGGTCATGGCATCCCACCGCGCCACATCGCCTTCGACAAGAAGGCTGCGTATTTGTTCGGCACCGGGAGAACCACCCGGTTCACGGGTCAGAACCGCATCGACCCCTACCTGCCGCAAAGCCTCGACCAGAAGCCGTGCCTGGGTTGATTTTCCGGCGCCATCGGCCCCTTCGAAGGTTACGAACCGGCCGCGTTTATCCTTATGGGCATCATTGAGCGCCATCAATGGGCGGAGCCTGTGACCATGCGTTTGGCTGCGGCACCAATGCGGCCGACAAAGCCGAGCCTCGCTATATCCTCCCCCGCTTCCAGCGGCAGTTCCATGGCCGGCATGTCGGGGGCAGAAATAACCAGGGTCGCGATGCGGTCCCCTTTTCGGATTGGGGCGGGTATTGGCGAGTTGAAGATGGCGGAAACCTTGATGTTCTTGCTGGTGCGGCGCGGCAAGGTCATCTTGACGGTATTCTTCACCACGAGCGGTACCACCGGCATGACGCCCAGCCATACGTCGGCAGTCGTCACGATCTCGTTGGCGTCGAACAGTTTTTTGTCTTCAAATTCGCGGAACGCCCAGTCTATGAGACGTTCCGATTCCTGAGCGCGTTCCTTCATGGTCTCCATGCCATTCAAGACCATGATCACCCGGCGCCCGTCCCGTACCGCCGAAGCGGTCAGGCTGTAGCCCCCAACTTCCGTATGCCCTGTCTTCAAACCGTCGGCGCCAAGATTTGTGTGGTACAGCAAAGGATTGCGATTCCCTTGTTTTATCCCGTTATAGGTAAAATCCATTTCCTTGAAGATCGGGTAGTATTGGGGAAAGTCGGACATGATACGCTTCGCCAAGATCACGAGATCCCTGGCCGTCATTTGATGTTCTGGATTCGGCCAGCCGGTCGCGTTCTTGAAGGTGCTGTTTTTCAGCCCGATCTTTGGTGCTTTCTTTGTCATCTCAGCGGCGAACTCATCCTCGGACGGAGCCAGATTTTCGGCCACCACGACACAGGCATCGTTACCAGAATCGACCAGAATGCCCCGCAAAAGATCCTCGACCTTGACCCGACTGCCAATCTGCACGAACATTTTGGAGCCGCCCATCCGCCACGCCCGTTCGCTGACCGCGAATTGATCCGTCAGCGACACGCTGCCTTCCTTCAGGCGTTCAAACAGCATGTACACGGTCATCAGCTTGCTCATGGACGAAGGCGCCATCAACTGATCGGCGTTTTTCTCCAAAAGCACGGTATCCGTATCAAAATCGACAATCATCGCCTGTTTAGCTACCGTATCCATGGCCCGCACTGGTAACGCTGACACCAGCACCAGCACCAGCACCATCGCGCGTGTAACGCCCGCGAATGCAGTGCCAAAACGCGGAAACAGCATATGATTCACCTTGTAATTTCTGGAACTTACAACAAACTTGGCGCCCGGGAAGGGCCGGGTTGGCTGGCATGGCACAACCCTGGTCAATTAACAACCACCAAGCGTGCATCCGGGAAGCCCGAACCTTTTACCTTATCTAACAAAACCTGGGGGTTCTTCCCGTTTTTTAACGGTCCGAGCCAGACGCGATAGACAATTTTTTTGCCTGATTGCTGCTCCAGAACTTTGGCTGGGGCAAGGTCTTTCAGCCGCCCCGCCAGACGAACGGCATTGCTTCGGTTGACGAAGGAGGCCGCCATGACGAACGTGCCAGCTTTTCCAGTTACCGCCGGTTTCTCAGATGCTGCTGCTTTCGGTTGCGTCACCCCTGTTCTGGTGGCATGAATTTTTTCGCTCCCCTTGGTTGACGACTCCACTGCCGCCGGAGGGTGACGTGGCTTTGTCATCCTGGGATGGGGCAAGGTCTCGCCGGAAACCGGCAGGGGAGGCAGGGACTCGCTGGCGACGGTAATGCGGGGAACCGAGGAAATCTTTGGTGCCAGCGTGACGGAGTTGCGCAACAACTGGTTCTTGAGCGCCATGCTTTCATCCGCAAGAATTTCCAGGCGCACGAGCGTGGTGCCGCCCCCCTCAAAGCCAAGCATTTGTGCCGAGCGGCGCGACAGGTCGATGACCCGGTCGTTGGCAAAGGGGCCACGGTCGTTAACCCGCACGACCAGAGCGCGGCCATTGCTCACATTGGTCACCCGCACGACGGAAGGCAGCGGCAAGGTGCGATGCGCGGCGGTCAGCGAGTTCATGTCAAAGATCTCACCGTTGGCGGTGGCTTTGCCGTGAAAGTCCTTGCCATACCAGGAGGCGACTCCGGTCTCGTTATAAGCGTAATCCTCGTGGGGATAATACCAGACCCCATTGATTTGATAGGGTTCCCCGATCTTGTAGGTGCCGGTGGATGGCACGGAAGTGGAATAGTCAACCGTTGTCTGACTCGTCTCTTGGGTTTGTACGCGTTCACTGGCGCAGGCATTTGGCAAAAGACACGCCAAACCCAGCGCAATCATGCGGTGCACGGGCTTGTTTCGCATGGGCTGGTACTATGGCTCCCCCTGATCAACGATATATGGCAATTCTACTTGCGGCCCAGGGAATCTGCAAGATGTCCTGCCGCCAGCGCAAAAAGATTGGATTGATTCCACTTGCGAAGAACATCGAAGTTATCCGAAACTAGAAAGGCGCGTCCTCCCCGTCCTTCGGGCAGAACCAGGGCAGCACGGGCCGTGGATTTTGGCAAGGGATGGGATTTCGAGGCCCGAATCCCCAACGCCGACCACTCGTCCAGGCTCTTGCGAATGCTCAGATCCGCCAGGGCCGTGTTGAATCCCTTGGGCAGACGCACGGCCCTGCCCCACGATTGCCCGGCATCCCACCCGGATTTGGCGAGGAAATTGGCCGTGGAGGCGAACACATCGGCTTCACTGCGCCAGATATCGCGCCGGCCGGTACCCTCGAAATCCTCGGCAAATTTCAGGAAGCTCGACGGCATGAACTGACACTGGCCCATGGCTCCCGCCCAGGATCCGGTCATTCTCTCCGGGGTAATGTCGCCATGATCAAGAATTGTCAGGGCATTGAAGAGTTCCTTGCGGAAATAGGCGCTGCGCCGGCCGTCATAGGCCAGCGTTACCAGAGCGGGAATGATTGGAAATCCTCCCGTGACATGACCATAGTCGCTCTCCATGCCCCACAATGCGACGATGAAGCGGGCCGGAACGCCGTATTTCGCGGCGATGGTGGCAAGGACGGTCTGATGTTTGGCCATTTTCACCCGGCCATTGGTGATACGGGCCTTGGAAACCACATGCCGCATGTAGGAGGAATAGGTAAGCTTGAACTCCGGTTGGTGGCGATCGAGTTCAATCACGCGGGGCAACAATTCCACCGAGCCCAGCGTCTTGTCCAGGATCGGCGCGCGAATCCCCTTCCCCGCCGCTTCGCTCCGCAGATCCCGAAGCCACTCCGCAAACGGCTGCTGCGCACCTGCGGCCACCGTTGGCAGGGTCAACGCGAGCGTCGTGGCGATCATCACGATCATAGCCCGGCATTGCCTGAAGATCATGGTTCCGATCCATCCCCGTTTATGGTGAAGTTCGGACAGGTTGTGCCACAGGATCGGTTAGGCGACAATATGTCGCGAGGACCAGAATGCATTATTCCTGTGGGGCCGGAAAAAAAACATCGGTTCTTCCCATCAGACGATAGGCGATCATCCCCACGAACTCGTGAAGAACGATACCGGCAAGATCGAGGCCCAACCGAAATTGCAGCCGCTCCAGATGCGAAGGCGTATTGTAGGATACGGGATAGGGGATGATCGGCCAGCCAGCGGCTCGAAACACACCCACCGATCGTGGCATGTGCCATGCGGATGTGACGAGCACCCACCGCGACCCCGGAGCCGGTTGTACCAGCGCCTTGCTCATTATCGCGTTTTCGTAGGTATTACGGGATTCGTTTTCAAAAATAACCCGGTGACTGTCAAAGCCAACTTGTTCCATCAACGCGCGCACCACCGGTGCTTCCTTGAGATCCTGACGCAACAGCGCCCCGGACCCACCGGTAAACACGAGTTTGGCTTTTGGGTAGCGATGCGCCAGCTCAATGAACGCAATCAGCCGCCCGGCATCCTGGTTGAGGGTGGGTTGGCCACGGGCTGCCATGATCTCGGGATTGGCGAAGCCTCCCAGCACGATGATACCGTCAACTTCCGCCGGCAAAACTGAGGGTTGTGGAAATCGATTCTCCAGCGAACCTATGAACGCCTCGCTGAATGGCAGGAACGCCACTATCAACGCGATCACGGCAAGCCCTGTCACCACATACCGGCTCTTTATCGGCCACAGCCATGCCGATACTACCGCAATGCCAAGCCCGATCAGGAACAGATCGCCCGGCTCAAGGAAACACCATAAAATTTTTGATATGGCAAATGACATAACGGTACCTGACGACCAATCTTCATTTTCTCTACAATATACCGGGATATATGGGCGGAGACGTAAAAAAACATGCATAGGATTGCAGGACGGTGTTGGATCGGCTAGGAATGTCCCCCATTGGGGTCAGCATAAAGACTTCGCGTGCGCCCAAACTTCGCACGCGCTCTGTGAGAGCCTGCGCCAAGTGAGGATATGTCAATTTAATTTTGTTCTGGATGGGTGGCCGAGCGGTTTAAGGCACCGGTCTTGAAAACCGGCGAAGGTGTAAGCTTTCCGTGGGTTCGAATCCCACCCCATCCGCCAGCGACAGTTGTTATCTTCTTGAAATTGCTTGATAGTTCGATCGGTCAATAATTCTGTACTATCCGGCGTCCCATCCTTTTTTGTCGGCTTGGGGCGAATGGGGTGGCCCCGGAAAACTGGACATCATGGCAAGCTAATCCCGACCTGAGCAAGGACGGGAAAGATTGGTAAGGTTACACGGAAGAGGTATTCTGCTGATTTTAAGGCGAAGGTCGCCTTGGAGGCGATCAAGGGGGAACAGACGGTGGCGGAATTGGCCTCCAAGCATGGCATTCACCATACGCTGATCGCGACGTGGAAAAAGCAGGCCATCGAAGGGATGACAGCGACGTTTTCGGGCAAGACGGAAACGCCGAAGGCGGTCAATGACGCCGAGCTGCACGCCAAGATAGGCCAGTTGGTCGTGGAACGGGATTTTTTAGTCAGGGCCTCCAATCGATGAGTGTCGAACGGAGGCGTCAGATGATTGAGCCGGAACAGCCCCGGTTATCGATTGCCCGGCAGTGCGAGTTGGTGTCGGTCAGCCGGTCGGAGAGAGCCCGCTGAACCTGACATTGATGCGCCTGATCGACGAAGCCTTCACGGAATCGCCGTTTTATGGCGCCCGGCAGATGGTCCGCCATCTCCGGCGTCAGTGGCACACGGTTGGCCGGAAGAGGGTTTCGAGGTTGATGGCCAAGATGGGGCTTTCTCCCATCTACCAGAAGCCTCGGACCACCGTACCGCACCCTGGGCACAAGATTTACCCGTATCTGCTCAGGGACTTGGACGTCACCCGCCCCAACCAGGTGTGGTGCGCCGATATCACCTATCTGCCGATGCGGCGCGGCTATCTGTATCTGGTGGCAATCATGGACTGGCACAGCCGAAAGGTTCTGTCCTGGCGGC
>JADFXL010000120.1 GCA_015233585.1 Alphaproteobacteria bacterium
GACTCGGCGACCAGGGCGCGCAGAGACTCGAGCGTCGGCTGGCCGGCGGGGCGGAATGAGTCGGCGTCATCGCCGGCATTCCGGTTGATCTCGGCCCGGTTGCCGAAGGCGCGCCAGATCAGGTCCGGCTTCAAGCCAATGAAAGAATAACGGCCCCGTGTGGCGCCACCCTCCACGGACTCAAGCAGGAAACTGTTCGGTCGTCCGCCCGCCAGCTTGAGCATGGCCGAAACCGGCGTTTCCAGGTCGGCGACCAGCGAGGTCCACACTACCTGGGGCCGGCCTGAGTCATAGGTTTCGGCAAAGGAAGCGAACTCGGGCTGAACCTTCATGGCGTTAGAATGGCTCCTCAAGCAGCTTGCGGTTCACGTTGACCTCGACATCCTTGGCCAGCGCCCCGATAAACTGGGTGCTGAGGTCCTGCGCCATTTCGGCACGAATCTGCTGAGTTAAGGCGTTGATGGTATTCTTGTCTGCGGCCACGTCGGCAGCGAGGATACTCTTCAGCACGGCGACGGCATAGCCGTTATTGGTTAAACCTTTGACGGCTTCGCCGGGCCGGCGGGTGAAGGTCTCCGCGATCAGGGACTCGGGCACCGTGCCGCTGGCATCACCGGTGCGCAGGAAGGGCGGGCTGGTCTTGAGCGGCAGTTTGTTATCCTTGGCAAGCTTGGCGAGGCTCTCGCCCGCCTTGATCCGGTCCATGAGCTTTTCCGCAAGCTGGCGGGCGGCGGTCATTCTCTGTTCGGTGGTCCATTGCGCCATGACTTCGGCACGGATCCGTGTAAGCGGCTTAAGGCTGGGTGGCGTTACCGCGTCCACATGGACGGTGAAATAGCCATTATTCAGCTCGGCCGTTGGGCTGTCCTTACCCTGCTCGGTGGCAAAGACGGTCTTGAGGAAAACGGCGCCTTCCGGCAGTCCGGCAACCGGCTTGCCATCGGGGCCATGGCCGTTGATGTCGACAGCCGGAAGGCGCAGCGGCTTCAGATTGAATTGCTGCGCCGCTTCTTCGACTTTGGCGCCGCCGGCCAGGGCGTCTTCCAGTTTGTTCGACAATTCATAAAGCCGGTTTACCGCCAGTTCGTCGCGCAAGGCGCCATTAATTTTTTCGCGGACCTCGGCCAGAGTCCTGGAGCGTTCCGCCTCCGATTTGGTGACATGGAAGATATGCCAGCCGAGCGGTCCATTGACCGGTTCGCTGATTTTTCCGACTCCCAGTTCGAACACGATCGCCCCCAGTTCGGCGGGCACCAGATCGGCACGAGTGACCCAACCAAGGGTGCTGACGGCCTTTGGTTTATTCGCCGCTTTGCGGCCCGCGTCGGCCAGATCGTGGCCTTCCTTGACCAGGGCAGCGGCGCGGTCGGCCTGTTCCTTGGTGTCGAACAGGAGTTGCTCGACGAAACGGCGTTCCGGCGTCTGGAATTCGTCGCCATGCTGGTCATAGTAGTTTTTTGCCATGGTATCGGTGACCTCGATATCATGGGCCACGTCGGCAGGCTTGAGGATCAAAGCGGTTACGGCCCGGTACTCCGGGGCCGTGAACTTGTCGGAATGTTCTTTATGGAAAGCTTCCACCGCCGCTTCGTTGGGGGGCGGCGGAGCGGGGAGGGTGGCGGAGTCTATTGTCGCCACGTCGGCTATGCGTTTTTCCTGGTTATGCCGATACAGGGACTCGACCAGCATTTTGGGGGCCGCAGCGCCCATGGCTACCGGCTCCAGCAGTTGGGCGTGGAGAAGATCCGTGCGGATAATGTCGAAGAACGTGTCTTCCGAGTAGCCATTGCTGGCGATAAGCTGGTCGAACCGCTCGCGATCGAACTGGCCCTGAGCGTTCTTGAACTCGCGGCGTTCCATTACCGACATGCGCACGACGGTGTCGGGCACCACGATGCCCAGCCGCCGTGCTCCCACATCCAGAATCGCACGTTGAACCATGCGTTGAATGGTTTGCCCCATGAAGCCCATCTTGCGCGCCGTTTCGGCCGTGAGTTCGTTGTTGCCCATCGCCGTTCGCAGACGCGCCACGTCATGATTGAATTCCTCATTGACGGCGCGGGTCGAATAGGAGACATCGCCCACTTTTATCGCCGCCGCGCCCTGGCTGCCTGAGCGCACGAAGTCGCCCACACCCCATATCATGAAGCTGGCAGCGAGCAGACCGAACAGGAGTTTGACGAGAAAATGGGTGGAGGCTTTCCGAAACTTGTCGAGCATGATATCCGAACAGCTTGAGAGGGAGGGGGACGCTCATAAACTCCGCGCCCGGTCATCATAAGGATACCCCCAGCCCCCGCAACCAGAATATTAGACGCGCCTGCGGGTGGAAATGGGGATGGCCGTGTGGTACATACCTGTTATACCGGATGGACAGGGTCCGGAATGGGCTATAGAAACGGATTTTATCGACAATCTAGGGAAGGGGTTGACATGACGGCACGACGTCCGCTGATTGCTGGCAACTGGAAAATGAACGGGTTGCGCAGCGACGGGCTTGCTCTGGCGGCAGAGGTTGCGAAACGGCTGAAGGCGCAGGGGGCGGCGTCTTTCGATATGCTGGTGTGCCCGCCTTCCACCTTGATCGCGGAAGTGGGCAAAACGGTTTCCGGCAGCGGCGTGGCCGTGGGCGGTCAGGATTGCCATGCCAACGTCAGCGGAGCTCACACCGGCGATATCAGCGCCGCCATGCTGGCTGACGCGGGCTGTTCTTATGTCATCGTTGGCCATTCGGAGCGCCGCACCGATCACGGCGAGTCTGACGCCGTCGTCAAGGCCAAGGCTGCCGCTGCACTGAAAGCCGGCCTGATCGCCGTCATCTGTATTGGCGAGACCGAGGCCCAGCGGGATGCGGGCAAGACCCTGGAAGTCAACAAGACCCAGATCGCCGGTTCTGTTCCCGACGGAGCCACCGCCGCCAACATGGTGATCGCCTATGAGCCGGTGTGGGCCATCGGCACGGGCCGCACCCCGACCAATGCCGAAGTCCAGGAGGTTCATGCCTTCATCCGCAACGAACTGGTGGCCAAGGTTGGCCCCGCCGAGGCGGCTGGGGTACGCGTTCTTTATGGCGGTTCCATGAAGCCGGGCAATGCCAAGGAATTGCTGGCTCTGCCCGATGTCGATGGCGGATTGATTGGCGGTGCCAGTCTGAAGGCCGACGATTTTTGGGCTATCGCGCAATGTTGCCCCTAGAATCCTGCGGGCGAGGGGGCTAAGAATCCGCCTGAACGAAGCTGCGTCCCGTTGGGACGCGGCTGGTGGTGGTTGGTGGGGCAATGATAAAAGTAATTATAGTTATTCACTTGTTGCTGGCCGTGGCCATGGTCGGTGTCATTCTTTTGCAGCGCTCCGAAGGTGGAGGGCTGGGAATCGGCGGCGGCAGCGGCGGCGGTCTGATGAGCGGACGGGCCGCTGGCAATCTACTGACTCGCATGACGGCGATTCTCGCGGCGGCCTTCATGATCACCAGTCTGACATTGGCGATTCTTTCCAATGTTGGCAACGCGCCCCACAAATCGATTCTGGACACCGGCGGGCCAGCCGCGCCGACCACCAATCCCATGCCGGTTCCCGAGCTTGGGTCGTTTTCCGATCTGCCGTCGCCGCCCCCGGCAACTTCGACTCCGGCGCCAGGAGGCGCTGGAGCCAGTGCCCCCGTGGCCACTCCGTCCGTGCCGCAGCCCAAGGCTGAGGTGCCGATGGCCAAGCCCGAAGCACCGGTTGTCAAGCCTGCGGCGCCCGTAACCAAGACTGAAGCTCCAGCAACCAAGACTGAAGCTCCAGCGGTAAAGCCCCCAGAGGCCCCGGCAGCTAAGCCAGAGGAACCAGCCTCAAAACCAGAGCCTCCGGCAGCAAAAACAGAGGCTCCAACGGCAAAGCATGAGACTCCGGCGGTCAAATCCGAAGCCCCGGCAGCTACCAAGCCAGAGGCTCCGGCGGCCAAACATGAGGCGCCCGTGGCCAAGGCCCGTGGCCAGTAGGTTATTGTCAGGGGAGTTGTCCTTTTGGGGCTATCGCCCCAAACCCCATCCGGGGCTATGCCCCGGGCCCTTTTTGCTTTTTTTCTTAAAGGGGGGGCTGCGGGTCTGATTTGGCGAAATGTTGAAGTTGGTTCCATGACGCGATTCATTTTTATTACTGGCGGCGTGGTTTCATCCCTTGGCAAGGGGCTGGCCTCAGCGGCGCTCGGTGCCCTTCTGCAGGCGCGAGGGTATCGCGTTCGTCTGCGTAAGCTCGACCCTTATCTGAATGTTGATCCGGGGACCATGAGTCCCTACCAGAACGGCGAGGTCTTAGTGACCGAGGACGGGGCCGAAACGGATCGCGATCTGGGTCATTACGAGCGTTTCACGGGGGTTTCCTCCCGCCGCAGCGACAACGTCACCACAGGACGGATCTACTCCACCGTTATCGCGCGGGAACGCCACGGCGATTATCTGGGCGCCACCGTGCAGGTGATCCCTCATGTCACCGACGCCATCAAGGAATTTGTCACCGCTGACCTGGACGCCGAGGACTTCGTCCTGTGCGAAATCGGCGGCACCGTTGGCGATATCGAGAGCCTGCCATTCCTGGAGGCAATTCGCCAGCTCGGCAACGAACTGGGGCCGGGGCGGTCGATGTTCGTTCATCTGACCCTGCTGCCCTACATTCCTTCCGCCGGGGAACTCAAGACCAAGCCAACCCCGCATTCGGTCAAGGAGCTGTTGAGCGTCGGCATCCAGCCCGACCTGTTGCTATGCCGCAGTGACCGTCCCATCCCCGATGCCGAACGCCGCAAAATTGCCCTGTTCTGCAACGTCAGCGAAGCCGCCGTCATTCCAGCGCTGGATGTCGCCACCATTTACAGAGTGCCGGTCAGCTATCACGAAGGCGGAATGGATATCCAGGTGTGCCGGCATTTCGGCCTGGAACACGATCATGAGCCAGACCTGGGACGCTGGCACGATATTGTTGAACGGGTGCTCCAGCCCGAGGGCGAAGTGACCATTGCCGTGGTCGGCAAGTACATGAAACTCCTGGATGCCTACAAGTCCCTGGCCGAAGCTCTGGCTCACGGCGGCATCGCCAACAATGTTCGCGTGCGGCTGGAATGGCTCGACTCGGAAGTGTTCGAGAAGGAAGAAACGGCCATCCACCACCTGGAACACGTCCACGGCATTCTGGTACCGGGCGGATTCGGCGAACGCGGCACCGAGGGAAAAATTGCCGTGGCGCGCTTTGCCCGGATGCGCCGGGTACCTTATTTCGGCATCTGTTTTGGGATGCAGATGGCGGTAATCGAAGCGGCACGGAATATGGCCGGGTTGCCCGGCGCCAGTTCCAGCGAATTCGGGGCCACGTCCGACCCTGTGGTTGGCCTGATGACCGAATGGAACAAAGGCAACGAGGTGGTCCATCGCGATACCGACTCGGAGATGGGCGGCACCATGCGGCTGGGTTCCTATGAGTGCCGCATCGCGCCCGGCTCGCGGGTTCACGGTATTTACCACGCCCTTACCATCCACGAACGCCATCGCCACCGTTACGAGGTAAATATCCACTACCAGGAGCGTCTGAAGGCAACCGGGCTGGTGTTTTCCGGCATGTCCCCCGATGGCCTTCTTCCTGAAATCGTTGAGATTCCCGCTCACCCCTGGTTCATCGGCGTGCAATTCCATCCTGAATTGAAATCAAAGCCGTTCGCACCTCATCCTCTATTCACCGCGTTCATCCGGGCGGCGGTCGAACAGAGTCGGCTGGTGTAGATGAACCCCGTGCGCCACATAGTGATCGGGACGGAGCGTGCCAGGCCGGTGACGATCGGTAACGATTTGCCGCTGGTGCTGATCGCTGGGCCATGCCAGATGGAAAGTCCCGCTCATGCCATGGAAATCGCCCTGGCGCTGAAAGACATGACGGATCGGCTTGGGCTGCCGTTCATCTTCAAGACCTCGTTCGACAAGGCCAATCGCACCTCCCTTGGCGGTGCGCGCGGCATCGGTATGGCCCAGGCGTTGCCGGCGCTGGCCGAGATCGGCGCGCGTGTGGGGTGCCCGATTCTTACCGATATTCATGACATCGATCAGTGCGTCCCGGTGGCCCAGGTCGTTGATGTGCTGCAAATCCCGGCGTTTTTATGCCGGCAGACGGATCTGTTGATTGCGGCCGCGAACACCGGCGCCACGGTCAACGTCAAGAAAGGGCAATTCCTGGCGCCCTGGGACATGACCAATGTCGTCGCCAAAATCGACAGCACCGGCAATCGCAATGTCATCGTCACCGAGCGCGGCGTTTCGTTCGGCTATAATTCGTTGGTGACAGATATGCGTGCGCTGTCCATCATGGCCCGAATCGGCTGTCCGGTTGTGTTCGACGCGACACATTCGGTGCAGCAACCCGGTGGCCAGGGTACGGCTTCCGGCGGGCAAAGAGAGTTCGCGCCGGTTCTGGCGCGCGCGGCGGTGGCGGTTGGTGTCGCGGGAGTGTTTATTGAGACCCATCCCGACCCGGATCGGGCGCCTTCGGACGGAGCCACCATGATTCCTTTGACGGCGATGCCCGAACTGTTGCACATGCTTATGGAATTCGACCAGCTCGCCAAGGCTAGGCCGCTGCCCATCGGTTAACCATTATTCCTTGATGTCAAGCGTAAGAGGGGGACAAAACTAATGACCGCGATTGTCGATATTCATGCCCGCGAAATTCTCGATTCCCGTGGCAATCCCACTGTTGAGGTGGATGTCGTGCTGGAGACCGGCGCTTCCGGTCGCGCCGCCGTGCCGTCGGGCGCGTCAACGGGCGCCCATGAGGCGGTCGAGTTGCGCGACGGCGATAAGAACCGCTACGGCGGCAAGGGCGTTCTGAAGGCCGTTGAGAGCGTGAACGGCGAAATCTTCGACGCCATTTCCGGCATGGACGCCGAGGATCAGGTTATAATCGATCAGTCCATGATCGACCTGGACGGCACTCCGAACAAGGCCCGGCTCGGCGCCAACGCCATCCTCGGCGTGTCGCTGGCAGTAGCCAAGGCGGCGGCAGAAGAGGCCGGTTTGTCGCTGTACCGCTACATGGGTGGTGTGTTTGCCCAGACCTTGCCGGTGCCGATGATGAATATCATCAACGGCGGAATGCACGCTGACAATCCGATCGACATCCAGGAATTCATGATCATGCCCGTTTCCGCCACCACCGTGGCAGACGCGATTCGCATGGGTTCGGAAGTGTTCCACTCCCTGCGCAAGCAGCTCAAGGATGCCGGTCACAATACCAACGTCGGCGACGAGGGCGGCTTCGCTCCCAATCTTCAGTCGGCCGAAGAAGCCTGCGTCTTCATCATGAAGGCCATCGAAGCCGCCGGTTATAAGCCGGGCGAGGACATTTATCTGGCGCTCGATGTCGCCTCGACCGAGATGTTCAAGAACGGCCGCTATGACCTTACCGGCGAGAAAAAGAATTTCGATGCCGCCGGCATGGTAAGGTATCTGGAAGGCTTGGCGTCCAAGTTCCCGATCATTTCGATTGAGGACGGCTGCGCCGAGGACGATATGGACGGGTGGAAGCTCCTCACCAACACCCTTGGTAGCAAGATCCAGCTCGTTGGCGACGACCTGTTCGTGACCAACCCCGAGCGTCTGGCCGACGGCATCCAGAACGGCCGGGCCAACTCCATTCTGGTCAAAGTCAACCAGATCGGAACCCTGTCCGAGACTCTGGAAGCGGTGGAAATGGCCCACAAGGCCGCCTACACCGCCGTTCTCTCCCACCGTTCGGGCGAGACCGAGGATTCCACCATCGCTGACATCGCCGTTGCCACCAACTGCGGTCAGATCAAGACCGGCTCGCTGTCGCGTTCCGATCGTCTGGCCAAGTACAACCAGCTCATCCGTATCGAACAGGAACTGGGCGCCGCCGCTACCTATGCGGGCAAGTCCATTCTGCGCTAGGAAGAAAGACGGGGGAGGCTGGGCCTCCCCAAGGGGTAAGAAGTAAAGATGGGGGAGGCTGGGCCTCCCCAGGGGTAAGAAGAAAGACGGGGGAGGCTGGGCCTCCCCCGTTCCCCCTCTTTTCATTACTGAATCGCAATGAGTAAAATCGTTCAGATTGACATCGCAATAAGAGTGTGATCTACTCCCGTGATGATCATCATTCGTGAAATTCGGCGTCGCGCGCGTAACGTCCTTACCCCCTTGCTGGGTCTGGGGGCGGTGGTGTATTTCAGTTACCATGCCGTCCAGGGCGATCGTGGACTTTTGGCGTGGTGGCAATTCCGGCACGAAATCCAGCAGGCCCAGGCCCACCTAGCCCAGGTGAACGCCCAGCGGGAGGCGCTGGAGCGTCGTGTCAAGCTGCTTCGCCCCGAAAGTCTCGACCCAGATCTTCTTGATGAAC
>JADFXL010000121.1 GCA_015233585.1 Alphaproteobacteria bacterium
GGAAGAACTGGTCGTGACGCTGGACCGACCGGGATGCCATGCGGGCCTTGATATGAATGATGATGACGGCTCTGGAATGCCCAACCTGCCAGAGCAGCCATGATACTTGAAATCAAGGTCGGTGTCGCGCGTTACATGGACAGCCTTACGTGGCAGCGTGGCGCGTGACGGCCACCCGACTCACCTGAGCTTCAGTGCCAAGCAGGCACAGCGTGACATTGGCATGGCGCGAATGCCACACCTAATATATCGGATTAGCATTTGCGGATAACCATATTGACATAATTATGTAAATTTACGAGCCTTCGCGAAAGGCACTCTTACCCATATGGCGAAGCGTCATGCATATTGATCGGATGTCGAAGTTATTGGCACTGGCCAGCTCTTCCAACGACCAGGAAGCGCTGGCTGCCCTTCGGTCGCTGAAGCGGCTCCTGGCTACGAACGAGATGGATTTCGTTGATCTCGCGAACCGGCTTCGCGGAGGAGGAAGGGAAGAGGAACTTGAGCATGACCTTGAGGTAACCAGGCGGCAATTGCGGCAAGCCAGGGGTGCACTCCGGTCTGCACAGGCCGGTAGCCAGAGCGATCAAACGGCGTGCGAACTCCGCCAGCAGGTCCGGAAACTAACTGCGGAGAATAGGGCACTGAAGGGCGAATTGGACCTCCAGACCGAGGAACTCCAAGAGTGGCGGATCGCTCATAGCGCGATGGACACAACCTTGCGCCAATCATCACAAGAGCGGCTTCAGCTGAGGTGCAAGCTGCGCCAGAAGCAGGTGGAAATGGACCGGGTTCTTGGCGAAGTCCGAGGCATGATCAACCTCACAAGCAAACTCCGCTCCTTCGTTGAATCGAAAGCCACGATGGCTTAACCCCGATGGGAACCCAGACCCACACACCAACGCTGCCTGCCGAACCGAAATAAGAAAAGTGATGGCCCCCTCCACGTCAGAACAACTCGATCTTGGGTCCGCCGTCCTCCATCGCTGTCTGGCCGCCCGCCTCACGGTGACTATCGCGTTGGCTCGCCATGACATAGCGATTGAAGACATCTTCCATCAAAGTCTGTAACGGTATGATTTCCGGAACCGATGAGGTGTCTTCCAAGACACGGCACATGGCCTCGACGTGGTCATCGACCAGCATCGAGGCCGTGGACAGGTGCTGCAATTGCTGGCGGGTAATATCCTGGAACTGAATCGATCCCATTAATTCCATGATCGGGCGTGCGATCGCTTCGCTTTCATGTTGGACCTTGGTCAGGACGTCTCGCTGATGACTGATCAGTTTTTCCAGATTATCGGTAAGATCGGTGATGGTTTTGGTTACAAGGGTCAGACTTTTGCTTTCCTCATCGACATGCTGGTGAATAATGGTTTCCAGGCTGTTGGCGATGGTGGCCTGCAACCGCTCGATGCCCGAGTGAAGATCGCGAGCAGTTTGGTCGGACTGGCGGGACAGCGCCTTGACCTCGGAAGCAACCACAAGAAAGCCGCGGCCGGCATCGCCAGCGCGAGCCGCCTCAATGGTGGCATTAAGGGCTAGCATGTTGGTCGCGCTCGCAATCTCGCGAACATGCCGGACCATGCCGACCAGATGATCGGTCGCCTCACGGATTTCCTCCTGCCGCACGACTGCGTCGGTGGCGTCACGCGCGCGCTGGTCCATGAACTCCTGAAGCATTTTCCGATTGAGATGCATCTCCTGCTCTGTTCGGTCGACAATCTCGGCAACCCGGTCGTTGGCGCTTGACTGTTCGAGAAACCCCATCATGTCGGAGATCGCCCGATCGACCTGCTGAAGCGCGGTGACTATGCTGGTCGCCGCCGCTTCGGTCGTTTCGATGATGTCCTGGGTCTGGCTGCGCAGCAGGTTGGTGAAGAAATGATACGCTTGGAGTTCCGTGACGACTAAAGCCGCCCGCTGGTCGCAGGGTGGCGTACCGCAAGCTCCGGTGCCCTCTTCGCACGGCCTTTCGTTCCGGCTTTCGTCCTCGCCCGCCGCGGGCGCAATCACCGCCAACCCAATGGCGGGCAGCACAGACTTTCCATCGGACCCGGCGGCACCCATCAACCAGGAGCGACCGAGCGCGAACGCGCTCACCAGAAGTATCACCGTCACCAAGCCGGGACCCAGTCCCACCCCAGTTCCGGCATATCCGGTTAGAACGCGCTCGACTACGCTGCCAAGCGCGGCTGTCGTTATGCCACAGCCAACGGTGGTCGCAGTAGCAAACCATAGGTAGCGGAGACGTTGCAGTCGATGGGACGCGATCATACTCATGTCATGTTCATTCCGGTTTCGCCTTTCAAGTTCCTGGCAACACCTGGCGAACGACCTGCAAGAGGTCGGTGGGTTGCACCGGTTTGACCAGCCAGCCGGTGGCACCCGAAGCCTTTGCTTCCGCGCGCTTGTCCTGTTGGGACTCGGTGGTTAGCATCAGGATCGGCGCGAAACGAAAATTCTGTAGCTGTCGCAGTGCCTTAATCAACTGAATGCCATTCATCTTTCCCATGTACAGGTCCGTGATGACCATGTCGATTTTTTTCGCACCCTTGGCAGTCTCCAAGGCCGCTTCGCCACTTGTTGCCTTCATAAGGCCGTAGCCGGCCTTGCTGAGTATCCCCTCCAGGCTCATCAACATGGTCGGGGAATCATCCACCAACATAATCGTCTTGGCGCTCATGAGTCTCCTCCGCGGGAAACAGATTCAGAAACAAGGCACTTTTGTGCCGGCGGATAAATGCGGGCAGCCTCGCTGAGGCAACGGAACAGGAAGGGATTGCCGGGCAGGCTATTTATCTCAGGTTGCATGGCCACGATCAGTTGAAACAGGGCGGTATGCAGGTGAGTGCAGGACTCCAGATCAATTTTTGGCCGCGATTGGCCTCGTAGCCACTCGATAAAGTCGAGAGCTTCGTCAACCGCGCAGACGTCGAGGAACTGTGCGATTTCGCCTCCATAAAGGATCGGCATCACAGGATTTCCCGCATGTTGAGGACCAGCAAAATCCGACCGTCACCAAGAATCGCCGTGCCGGCATAACCGGAAAGGTTACCGACGACGCCATCAAGCGGCTTGAGAATGATATCGATGCCTTCCCTAAATTGGTCAATGACCACGCCAACCATCTGATTGCTGAGACGGACCACCATCACGGCCTCGCTGTCGCGCTCGCGATCATCGTCGGGCAGGCCGAGCAACCGTCGGAGCCGCAAGACCGGGATGATGCTACCACGCAGAACCGTGGTTTCAGCGGCTTTGATGCGGCGCAGAGCGGTAAACGGGACCCGCACGGTTTCGGCGATCACCTCCATCGGGACACCGAACAGTTGACCGGCGGTCTCGACCATCATCACCCGGGTCACCGCCATGCTCAACGGCAGGTATAGGCGACAGGTTGTCCCCAGACCGCACCGCGAATTGAGGGTCAGGCGTCCGCCCTCGCGTTCGACCGCGGTGCGCACCACGTCCATGCCGACGCCGCGGCCCGAGACATCGGTGATGGCGGCAGCGGTCGAGAAGCCCGGCATGAAAATGAGTTGGACGGCCTCGTCATCGGTTAGCGTTGCGGCCTTTTCGACGTCGACCATGCGCTTTTCCAGCGCCTTGGCCTTCATGTGCTGGGGATCGATGCCGCGGCCGTCATCGCTTATCTCAATGACCACGCAGTCGCCTTCCTGACAGGCAGCCAGACGAATAGTGCCGGTGGCGGGCTTGCCGGCGGCAATTCGCTCATCGGATGGCTCGATGCCATGGTCAAGGCTGTTGCGGATCAAATGGACCAGTGGATCCCCCAACCCTTCGATCACATTCTTGTCCGCCTCGGTATTTTCACCCTCCAGAACCAGATCGACCTGTTTGCCGAGCTTACGGGCCAGATCGCGGACCAGCCGCGGAAACCGCTGGAACATCTGCGCCACGGGCAGCATGCGCACCTGCATGATGGCGTTTTGCATCTCCTGCGCCAACCGATCGACCACCGCGAACTGGTCCTTGATCTCTCGGGCCATTTCGCGGGAGCCGTGAACCTCTTCGGCGCGCCGGGCCAGGAACGGCAAGCTGTTCTTGGCCACCACCAACTCGCCAATCAGATTCATCAGCAGATCGATCTTGCTCCGGTCCACCCGCAAGGTACGGGTCGGCCCATGCTCCCTGGTCACGCCCTCAGCGATCGCGGCTGCCAGAACTTCTACCGCAGCAGGCGCCACGGACGGCGTATGGACGGCGATCATCGCGTCGAGGGTCTGGGCCAGCGGTTGCACCGACCGGATCAGCAGCGCCGAGTCCGACGCTGCCGCGACCTCGGCCAGCGCTTCGTCCTGGCCGGTACTCGCGAAAAGACATGCCACGGTGCGTCCGACCGAAGCAATGCGTCCAGCTAATTCAGGAGAGGCACACGGCAGACCGAGAATGTTGCGCTGTTCCTGAAGGATGCGCAGAAACAACGGGTCGACTGTGGGAGCGACAAATCCGGTGTGATGATGACTGACAGCAGACGGCGGCAATCCTGGCATTGTGCCAGAACGGCTCCGGTTCACATCGAACGGCCGATGTTCGGCCAGACTCCGCACGAGTTCCGCCAGGACCCCGGCCAGTCCCGGTTTGGCCACCGCGGACACCCTGGCGACTGCCGTAATCCAGCGCACAATCGATGCCGTATAGAGACCCGGATCAATCAGGCCGAGCAACGCCTCGGCCGCTTGGACCAGGCCGGCCTGGTCGTTCCGGTCACAGAGGCGAGCGGCCGTGACAGCGAAGTCGTCGACGACAGGGCCGCCGTCGGCGCGTCCGCGCGGCAGGATCAGGGCATCGAGGCTCAGCGGGACGATCATCACCTGATCCGGCACGTACCGGAACAGATGCTCGACCTCGGCCCGCGCTGCCCGGCAGACCAGGGTGAACACGAGGTTGCAGGTGTAGGGGTCGATCAGGTCGGACGGTAGCCAGTCGCCGTTGGCGCCGACGTGCAAGGCCAGGATGTCCGGAACCATACCCACAAGATGGAGCGGATCCTCGCCGTTGAAGAAGCATTGCGGGTCGGGGACGTAGGACACCGCCAGCAACGAACCGCCATTCTCGGCGACAGCCGCACTGAACGCCGCCAGCAACTGCTCCTCGCCGATTCTGATCAGCCAGCCAATCTGATCCGAGCCCGGACCAGGGGCGTCACTGGCGATGGCCGATGTCGGGCCGTTTTCGGGGGGAATGAAAGCACGCAGCTTGTCGGCAAGAGTTCTCCCGATCTCGAAGGCGTCATCCGGCAACCGCTCGGTTTCGCCCAGAGCCGCCAACCAGTCCCTGATCCGGTCCATCGCTTCGAGCAGCAGATCGGTCACCGCCGGGTCCAGCAACAGCCGATGATCGCGGGCTGCGACTAGCAAATCCTCGCCAGCATGAACCAACCGGATGAAGGCCGGAATGTCAAACAGCCCCGCGGCACCCTTGATAGTATGCACCGCCCGGAATAGCGCGTTGATCAGGTCGTCGTCATGCGGATTGCGCTCAAGCTTGAGCAGATTTTCGTCCGCAGACTCGACAAGGTCACCGGCCTCGGTAATGAACTGGGTCAGCAACGGGTTCATCGGTTCTCAATCCCCGTCATGAACCGCACCACACGGATCAGTGCATCGGGAGCCACCGGTTTGACCATAAAGAAGTTGGCGCCGGCCTCGTAGGCCACGCGCTGAGCGTTCTCACGGGTTTCCGTACTGATCACCAGGGCCGGGATCGATTGCAGCGCCGTATCCTGGCGAACCAAGCGGAGCAGGCGCAGCCCGTCCATCAGGCTCATGTTGATGTCAACGATCAGCAGGTCGAACGGGATACACAGCGCCCGCTCTATCGCCTCGACACCATTGACCGCTTCGTCCACAAAGAACCCGGCCGCTTCCAGCACTTGCCGATAATAGAGGCGGATGGTGACGGCGTCGTCGGTCACCAGCACCCGCTTGCCGGTAGCGGGGTCCGGCAGGGTTGGCTCAGGCGACACCGGGTCATTCATCTCGCGTTTCCCCTCACAGGCGCTGCGGACTCTTTTGGTAGACCATCGCGTCGGCAAACTTGCGCGGCACGAACAGCGACGACATCCGGCTCATGCTCTCCGAATGGCCAAGACAGATGAATCCTCCCGGACTCAAAGCCTCGTAAAACATCTCAGCCGCCTGACGCCGGGAGACGTCATCAAAATAGATCAACAAATTCCTACAAAAAATCACGTCAAAATCTCTATACTGCCACGTATGGCTCAAATTACTTATATTAACCAATGTGAAGTCAATAGATCCTCGGAGATCGGAAATGATCTGCCAGTTTCCATCGCTGCGCGGGGTGAAGTATTTTTGCCGGTACATCATCGGCAACAAATGTAGTGCCCGCTCGTCGTACACTCCGACCTTGGCTCGCTCCAGTACACTGCTATCAATGTCGGAGTCATGGATTTCGATTTCGAAATCATCGACCAAGGGCCAACGTTCAAGCAGAGAAATGGCGATCGAGTACGGCTCCTCTCCGGTTGAGCACGGGACCGACCAGATTTTCAGCCGGTCGCCCTGACGACGCTTGCGCCGGCTGACATCAGCCAGAATCGAGTTGATCAAGCAGTCAATTTGGTACATTTCGCGAAAAAAGTAGGTCTCATTAATCGTCATCAGGTTGACAACTTGTTGCAGTTCGCGGCCGGCATCTTCAAAGTGAAGCAAAGAAAAGTAGTCGCGAAAATTGGCGCATTTCATAACTCCAACCCGCTCGATCAAGCGTCGCTCAAGAAAGTAGCGTTTCTTACTTTCAATCCTGATACCCGTTTTACGATAAAGAAATTCACAGAACTTCTCCAGATCGTCATCGGTGATGATGATCGCGCCTTCACCACTGGCCGAGTTGGTTTGCTGTCCCTCGGTCATGGCGCCCCACGTTTCCCTTCACCATTGCCAATGCGGCTGACAGCGGTATGGATCGCGAATTCAAGAAACGGCACCCCGGGAAAGCGCGTTGGCAGCCGCTTCAAGGCCGGCAGCGCCGCCGGTTCGCCAACCTCGGCCAACACGTCCACCGCTGCGGCGCAGACATTGAAGTCGTCGTCCCGCCCGATCACCTCGACCAGCCAACCGGACACCCGGGGATCGGGCAGTCCCGCGAGCAGGCCAATCCCCATGATCCGCACCGCCGGATCATGGTCGCTCAGCACCTCTTCGACATGCGGACCGATCGCTTCAGGCATCGCCCTAAGGACGTCGGCCACGCCATTGCGCAGGGACGGATTGTCGCTAGCCAAATAGGGCAGCAACCCCTCGACGGTGGCACGACCACGACATCCCATCACCATGGTCAGGATGGTCTCGAGCACGGTCTCGTCGGTCTCGACGCCGGCACGCGCGCACAGCGCGGCAATCGCCTGAGGTTCTCCGGTCCTGGCCAGATTGTGAGCGGCGCGGCGGCGCACGGGCGGGCTCTCGTCGCTCAGGTCAACAAGCAGCCCTGCCATGTCCTCCGGCGGAGGCGGCGAAAGGGATATATCCGTAGGTTCGACCGGCCTGACCAGGGTCATCTTCGTGTCCTTCGCTGAACGCTAGCCGAGCCGTTGACGACGGGACGCACGGCTGACCCACTCCATCAGCTTGCCCGCGACCTGACCCGCCGGTAACACGACGTCGGCACCGCCCAGCTTGATCAGTTCCTGGGGCATGCCGAATACCACCGCGCTCTCCTCCGACTCCGCAATAGTAAGACTGCCGGCCTCGTGCAATGCCGTCATGGCGTTGGCCCCGTCGCTACCCATACCGGTAAGCAACACCCCAATGAGTTGCGTCGGCGGCAGGTATTTCATGGCTGAATAAACAAGGTGGTCAACGCTGGGGTGCCAGAACCATTCGGCGCTGGCTGGTACCGCGGTTGCCATTAACTGGCGCCCCCGGCGCGTCATCACGAAGTCAGCGTCGCCGCGTCCGATATAGACGGTGCCCGGTTCGATCGGCATCGGCTGGGTCACCTCGCGCACCGTGATGGCGCAGCTTTCGTCGAGCCGGCGCGAGAATAACCCGGTGAAACCGGCGGGCATATGCTGGGCGATCAGGATCGCCCAGGGAAAATCGGCCGGCAGTAGCGTCAGGATTTCTTCGAGAGTGCCTGGTCCACCGGTAGACACGCCGATCACCACGACCGAGGGCGGCGTGCCCGGCGCGCCAAGCGGTTTCGCAGGGGGCGTCGCGAACCCTGACAA
>JADFXL010000122.1 GCA_015233585.1 Alphaproteobacteria bacterium
TGAGAGGTGGCATCAACCACTCTGCCGAGCCCGCAACCTTCCGCGATCAGCCTGAACAGTTGCGCTCCGTCTTGCGGTATGGTTGCCAATTATTGTCTGGTACGCGCTATGAGTGAAAACCGAGAGAAGTCGCCCGGGCCATCGGGTAAGCCGTTGTTCGTCCGACCCTCGGTGGTCGATGCCATGCGCGATCCGCTGAATTCCGACTGGAACGTCGCGCTTGGCAAGCCATCCGCAGATGCACCAAGCTTAACGACGGATGTGGGCACCTAGCCGGTGACGATTGTCTGAAGCAGATTGCGCACTCGCTGATGGGTGTCATCTCCCGGAGTGACGGTGACTTATTGGCCCGATATGGTGGAGACGAATTCATCATCCTGCTGGTCGATACCGATCGGGTCGGGGCTCGGACAGTTGCCGAACGCGTGAAAGCGGGCATCGACGGTCTGGCACTGCCGCACCAATATTCCCCGATTTCTGACCACGTAACGGGGAGCCTCGGTGTTGCCACTATGGTGCCAGACTCCAAACAGGCGCCGACGGACTTGATAGTCGTAGCCGACCGTATGCTGTATCGTGCTAAGGAGGGCGGTCGAAACCGTGTCATGTCGGATGAGACATAAGAAAAACTGTGGATCATCTCGCAAGATTTGCTGTGTAGAGACGCACTGCCTGCCGCCGATCATCGCGGCAGTACCGAGGCCGGTTCAGTTTTCGTTATGGCCGGAGCCCCTGAAATTGTACGGACTCCGTCCGGGCGGCTTAGTTTCTGGTCGGTCACATTCCCGATGGTCAATGCGCCGGAAACATGACACCAGACTCCGGCGAGGCGATCTGTTATCCTAAGCCGGACGATGACAACGGCTGGACCTCCTTGAGCGACCTCGGAACGGCGTTGAAACGGGTGCGGGGACGGAAATTGAAAGGGAAGCTCACCGATATCGTTGCGCGATCAGGTATGATCGAGCTGCGCGGCAAAAGCCGCCAGCACCCAAGTTCGTAGCCGTAAGGATGCCGCCCCACTCGAAGGCGGCCATGCTCCAGATGATGCGGGCCACTTGCCATTCTGTGCCACAACCACTCGAACCAAGCCTCATGCTGAAGCGCCACATCCAGTTCTACGACCAATTCTTCTTGCATCTGCTCGGTAAGCTTGGCGATGCTGGGGCGCTTCTGCATGCGCAGGTGCCGACGGGGCGCCTTGGGGTGTTCCGCTGAT
Organism: Alphaproteobacteria bacterium; assembly: GCA_015233585.1. Lineage (GTDB taxonomy): Bacteria > Pseudomonadota > Alphaproteobacteria > Rhodospirillales > Rhodospirillaceae > JADFXL01. The sequence continues at coordinate 1,220 of JADFXL010000122.1, forward strand.
GGCTGAATCGGACTCATTATACCATAGATTGTTCTCGCACCCGGTGATGGTCGAGCACTTGGTTCGTGAATTCGTACCAGCAGCCATGGCCGTCGGTCTTGACTTCGGCGGCATGGAACTGGTCAACGTCAAGTATCATTCCCGCAAGGGGCACCGCCGCGAGGGCGATGTGGTCTGGCGGCTTCCCACCGCGGCGGGTGCAGACATCTATCTGTATTTAATGATAGAATTCCAAGCGAGGATTGATTGGTGGATGGCGGTGCGGATACAGGTCTACGTCGGCCTGCTGTGGCAGCAAATCATCCGGGAACGGAAACTCAAGAGCACCGATCTCCTGCCGCCGGTTTTGCCGCTCGTGCTGTTCAACGCCGACCCGCGCTGGGATGCACCAACCGACACCGTCGCTATGGTCGCCCTGCCGCCGGACTCGCCACTGTGGCCTTGGCAGCCCCAGGTGCGCTATCATGTTTTGGACATGGGGGCGTTTCCTGGTGACGAACTGGCGCGGCGGGACAGTCTCGCCGCCCTGCTGTTCCGTCTGGAGCAACGACATGAACCGGAGAAACTGGCTGATCTTGTGGATGAAGTGATTGGCTGGTTCCGGGGCCACCCTGGGTATGAGGACTTGAAGGCCCTCTTCACCGAGTTGGTGCGTCAGGCGATCGAAGGAGTGGGGGTATCCATTGCGATCCCCGACGAGTTGAGGGAGATGAGGACCATGCTGGCAACTCAAGGCCAAGAGTGGGTGCGGCAATGGAAGGCCGAAGGCGAAACCAAGGGCAAGGCCGACATGCTTCTACTTCTGCTTCGTCGGCGCGATAAAATGCTGCCTGCTGGCATCGAAGATCGTGTCCGTGCCGCCAGCTGCGACCAACTGGATGACTGGAGTGAGCGCTTTGCCGATGGCAAACCGTTGACCGAAATCTTCGGCCCAGACCAGCCTCACTGACCGTGACCATGGTCGGAGATGATCCGAATCCCACCCGGCTACCGGTTTGCTCTCGAACCTTTTGATCACATTTATCTCGAATTCGTCATAATGAGTTCGAGCCCAGTTCCCTTCGCTCGCCCAGTCGATTTTGATGCAAACTGTCGGTACGGACCATCGGACGGGCCACTTTTGACCGCCTCTTGAGTCCCGAAAATAGCAAAAAGTTCGAAGACCATACTGCATACCGATGCCAACTCGAACTTTTCTCCGTCGGTACGGAGCCAAAACTGCGCACTTCAAAAAAATGTAACCAACTGAATTATGACGATGAATTTCTGCTGTTCACATCCCCTTCCCCTACCAATCAGCCCAAAAACATTCTGACCAATTTTACATGCATTCTTCCGAATGTTTTGAAGCCGGTAGCCTTCCCTCCGCCAGTATTCATGAAGAAGAAGCTCTCACCGCCCAAGAGACCGGGAAAAAGTCCAAATAATTCCGTGGGTTTGCACCTAAACCTGCGCATTGACCGGCCCCTATCCAGGGCCACCTTCCCTCTCTATTGGGCCATATTCTCTGATACCTGCGCAGTGCCGCCATTCACTGCGCAGCCTGCGCACTATAAACAGATCAAAGACTTAGCTCACTGTGCAGCCTGCGCACTTTTGATTTCCGAACTGGCAGGCGAAGAATCCCGCTTTCGAAGCACGCAACAATATTTCAGCGTAACATCAATGGGTTAGATCGACGACTCTGCTTTCTCTGTTGCCGTTTTCAACTTTTCAGCAGAATTGGTCAGGAAGTCACGCCCTCCGACCGGCGGTGCCTGCCCAGGCCGGCGGCGAGCGCGAGTTCGGACCGCTTGGCGGCATAAACGGGGGCGACCAGCGGATAGTCGTCCTTGAGCCCCCACTTCTCACGATACTTTGCGGCCGTCAGGTTATGGTCGGAGCGTAGGTGGCGCTTGAGCAATTTGGCCGCCTTGCCGCACTCCAGGCAGACGATATGGTCGGGCTGAACGGACCGCCGCACCGACACCGCCGGAGTCGCCGTGGAGACGGTCGAGCCGGTGTTCTCTGGCCGAGAGGCGCCCAGCAGGGACCGGTGAACGACGGCAATCAGGTCCGGCAAGTCCGGAAGCGGCACCGCGTTCTGCGCCAGGTACGCAGCGACGATCTCGGCGGTCAGTCGGAGAGACTGGCTTGCAGAAGGCTTAGAGTCGGTCACGATTCGCCCCCGTCCTGGAAGGATTGAGGGCATCGCGTAGCGTCTTGGTCGCCTTGAACTTGACCGACCGACTGGCCGCGATCTCGATCGCTGCCCCGGTCTGTGGATTGCGTCCGATCCGGGCCGCGCGCTCGACGATCTCAAAGACGCCGAACCCATTGAGTTTAACTTCCTCGCCGCGTCCGAGCGCGCCGGTGATCGGTGCCAGCACCACCGCAATCGTGGCTTCCGCCTGCTTGCGGGTGAGATCGAGGGCGGTCGCCACCTTCGTGACGAGTTCGCTGTGGTTCATCGTTGTCCCCTGGACCTGCCCGGAAGATTTCTGTCCGATCTACGAGGGAGATGCAAGGGAAACGGCCGGTGAAGCCCACGAGGCGGGAACGAAGGAGAACGGACAGGTTCGAGCGCTCAGCCCGATCGATGAGTTGCGCCGTGCCTGGAAACTGGCGAGCGCAGATGAGCGGCGCCAGTTCCTTGAAAAAGTGTCAGGTTGCTCTCCCCTGGGGCCTGTCGAATTGAACAGGTAAGAGTTAGAAAACTAGCGATCGGCCCGCCACAGTTCAGCAGTATAACTTGAAGGTACGATGTGTCCAGTAGGGTCAATGCCCGTAAGCCAGGTTGGAATCGCATAGCATTCCACGTTCCACATGATCGGAAATGCCGGGAGTTCATTAGCGTAAAGTTGCTGGAATCGTTTCCATATCGTGATACGCCTGTCCTGGTTGGTCTCTTGCTCAATGGCCAGAGTCAGCACCTCCATTTCGGCGTTTGAATATCTTGAATAGTTATACTTCCAGAGAGAATTTGCAGTTTCCGATGAATAAATGGATTCTTTTGATAAAAACCATGCTGGAACGACGCCAGGAGAAATCACATGATTGTACATAATCAGGGAGAAGTTCCCGCTTCGAAAAGTTTCAAACATCACCTTGACTTCAGATGGCCGAACCAGAATGTCGACGCCAACCTGCCGCCACTGCTGTTTCACCATCTCGGCAACCGGGGCCGCTGCGAACGTCACGAACATATCAAAAGAGAGCCGTTGGCCATCGGCATTGCTTCGGATGCCATCCGGACCAAGCTTGAAGCCTTCCTGTTCAAACAGGGCGATGGCAGCTTCCGGATCATAGGGATATCGGTAAACGGCGGGGTCGTAGCCAGGCATGCCAGGGGCGATCATCGTATCGGCCACGGCCTGGCGGTCACCCAAGTGTTTGTTCGCGATATCTTCCCGATCAAGGGCGGGCATCAGCGCCTTGCTGATCGGCAACCTCTTGAGGATTTCATTCGTGTGGTTGGGGAGAAGAAAGAATATCCGCGTGCTTTGTTGAAAATGCAAGTCGATGACATCACGTTTTGATTTAATAAGTTTGAGACCATCGGCTGCCGAAAGCCCAAGTTCGCCAGGGCCATAGTCGAATTCCCCGGAGACCAGGCTCTCGGCATATCGCTCAGGCTTGATATATTTAAGGATGATCGTCTTGAAGGAAGATTTCTCACCGCGCCAATAGGGGTTCTGCTTCAAGGTGATCGAAATGCCCGGATTGATCTCCGAAACGATGAACGGGCCGTTCCACAGGCCGGCGGTCGTAGGCGACGTGATGTAGGTTGACAGCGAATTTTCGTACTCGGTTCTGTTGCTGGCCTTGGCCAGCAGGGGCGCCTCGATGTGGTGAGGCAGGAGATAGGCCTTCATCAGCCACGCTTCATGGCCGAATCGGACTTTGTCGAGCATCAGAATGAAGGTGTGGTCATCGACGGACCGGACCGACTCGATGGTCGCGTACGCCGATGCCTGCACGCCCGCATTCCACTGGGCGCGCAGGCGAAACGCGAATTCCGCATCCTTGGTGGTAACCGGCTGGCCGTCTCCCCAGAACAGGTTGGCCTTGAGCGTGATGCGGACTTCCATCCCCTTGGAACCGTCGGGGCGGGTGACGATTCGTTCCCGGCCGTTTTCGAGGGTGGGAATTTCCGTACACAGAAAGCATACCTCGCTCTGGCGGCTGTCCCAACCAATGACCGGCCGGGTGGCGAAGCCCAGAACATAGGTGGCGACCCAGGCATGCTCCTTCATGGGCATCAGCGACGGAGGGTAAGCCACGATGCCGACGACGAGTTGGTCTCTGACGGTAGCCGCAGCGTCGGGCTGGCCTGGGAGCATGGCCAGAAGGCATCCCGCGACGAGGACAAGCTGTTTCCAGAGCCGCACCTCAGACACTCCACCTAGCCAACCGGCATAAATGTTGATGTAGTAAGTCTAATCCATTTCTCAATGAAATATAACTATATAATTGCGTTAACCTTGCGGCTTGTGACTTGTGAGCAGGTGCGCTGTATGGAGCGCTTCTGTCTCGCAGCGGGATTCTGCTCTAAGGCTACATCCATAAATATTGAAATCAGCTGAAGCGGCTTTCACCGCTTGATACCATCGGGCCTAGACCTTGACACATGGTATCCATGGATAACTAGTCAGTGACCGAAAGGCCCCGGCACCATGAGACGGTGCCGGGGTGCCTGTCGTGGCCCGGGCATCAACCCCGGGCGCACCGTCGGCCAAGTCGCGGCGCGTGAGGTTGCCCGTCCCGGTGTTCCACGCAGAACCGCTCCGCGGTCCCGCCGACTTTCTCAATAACGGGAATGCAGAAAACGATCGAACGCACGCGGAAACGCCACCCCAGCCACCGCTTCCCGTGTTCATGCGCGCAAACTGCGCACCAGAGATTGGTTGTGGTATCCCTCACGTCAGCCATGATTAGACTCATTAACGCGATTGGTCAAGGTTCTGCCAGGCCGGGTGATGCGCACCAAGTCGGGTTATCGCTACCGTGTCGATAGCATTTTGGGGTATCAAGACATATAGAGCTTAGAATATACATATTTAATATTCAGAGGCGTCGCATCAAACTCAATCAAATTATCCATATCAGTTTGACTTGGCCTTTAAGGGTGCCCATGGCGTGGTGCCGGAACCGTTGCCTTGTATTGATACCGGGGTAACCTTGGCAACGGATTATCGGAGACCCGATCATGAGCGAAGAGACCTTGCCGTCCGGCGAGACCCCCGTGGCCCGCGACTACCGCAAGCTGGTGGTGCTGGAGCGCCCCGAATATGGTCTGAGTGATGATACTCGCGCTGCCCGGTGCGCCGCCATCGAGCAGGCCACCAGTGTTCTGATACGTCATCCGGCCGAGACGGTTGGGGACATTGCCTGCAAGCTCGCATTACTGTGCGACCGCCTGCGCGCCATGGGCGATGTCGTTTCGGAGGCCGGGCAACTAACTCTGCTGGTTGCCGAGTCCGCGCGAGCCGACGCGGCGCGGTTGGCGATCCGAGCTGCGAAACACCCACTTTAGTCGGCTCTCTGCCCGAGGATAACCGACTAGAGTACGGGGCTTGGAAGTGCTTCAGCTCAGCGGCCGGTCATCTGCTCCAGATGTTCGGGATAGCGCGCCCCCTGGACCGTGATCTGCGCCGAAGCGCTCTCGATGTCGCGGAGATCGTCGGCGGTCAGCTCGACGGCGGTGGCGCCGATGTTCTCCTCCAGGCGGGCCAGCTTGGTGGTGCCGGGGATGGGAACGATCCAGGGCTGGCGGGCCAGCAGCCAGGCCAGCGCGATCTGGGCGGGGGTAGCCCGCTTCCGCGTCGCGATCGCGCCCAGCAGATCGACCACGGCCTGGTTTGCCTTGCGGGCCTCCGGGGTGAAGCGGGGCATGACACTGCGGAAGTCGGAGCTGTCGAAGGTGGTGGTTTCGGTGATCTTGCCCGTCAGGAAACCCCTGCCCAGCGGACTGTACGGGACGAAGCCGATGCCGAGTTCCGCCAGGGTGGGCAGCACCTCCGCTTCCGGATGTCGCCACCACAGCGAGTATTCGCTCTGCACCGCGGTGACGGGCTGGACGGCGTGGGCGCGGCGGATGGTTTGCGGTGCCGTTTCGGACAGGCCGAAGTGCCGGACCTTGCCGTCGCGGATCAGGTCCTGCACCGCGCCCGCCACCTCCTCGATCGGCACCTCCGGATCGACCCGGTGCTGGTAGAACAGGTCGATGACCTCGATCCGGAGCCGCTTGAGCGAAGCCTCGGCGACCTGCTTGATGTGCTCGGGCCGGCTGTCCAGACCCAGCCACGCCTTCGCCCCGGTGGGATCGAGCTTGAAGCCGAACTTGGTCGCGATCACCACTTGCTCGCGCACCGGAGACAGCGCCTCGCCGATCAGGTCTTCATTGGTGAACGGGCCGTAGACTTCCGCCGTATCGAAGAAGGTGATCCCGCGTTCGACCGCCGCGCGCAGCAAGGCAATCATCTCCTGCCGGTCTCCGGCCGGGCCATAGGAAAAGCTCATGCCCATGCAGCCGAGCCCGAGTGCCGATACCTCCAGGTTGCTGTTGCCAAGTTTCCGCTTACGCATCCGTCCCTCCTTCCCGGGCCGCCGATGGGGCGCCTCATCTGAGCGAACAATTTAAGCGCTGCGGCGGCCAACCTCATTCGACCATATCCCAATAGGGTCGTGGACCGAAGCGTTCGGCGAGGAAGTCCACGAAGGCACGGACCTTGGGTGACAGATGCCGGGAGTGGGGATAGACGGCATGGACCGCGCCGTCCTGAACGACGGAGTCGGTCAGCACGCCGACCAGCGTCCCGGCCTGGAGGTCGGCGCCGACAATGAAGGTGGGCGCGAGCACCAGCCCCAGGCCCTGGAGCGCCGCGATGCGCAGGGTGTCGCCGTTGTTGACGCGCAACCGCCCCCGGACCGCCACCTACGCTCCGACCATAACCTGACGGCCGCAAAGTA
>JADFXL010000123.1 GCA_015233585.1 Alphaproteobacteria bacterium
TTTGTTTGTGGGGGCATCGGTGCGCACGGTGACGCTGGTGACGATGCTGACAGCGGCGGTGACGATCCGGTGACGAAACTCCGGGGGTCCGGTGACGATTCTCCCGCCGCAAAAGTGCCGAATACGCTTTCATTATCAGTATGTTATCAGGCCGGTGACGAAAGTGACGAAACTTTGGCCATTAATGTCCCCTATAAAAAAACATATACCCTAGCTATCGCGGACGGACTTTCGATGGAGGTGGTGGAGAGGGACGCCGGAAGGGGTATATATATTTTCTACGGGACTATTAATGGCCAAAGTTTCGTCACTTTCGTCACCGGGGGTATAACCCCTTGGTGGCGTTTAGGAAATCGTGATGGTTGATCGTCACCGGCGGCCGGTTGTATCGTCACGAATCGTCACCGGCCCCGTCACCGATCGTCACCGGTCCCGTTGCCGGGGGTCACGCGGCCAGGGCATCGAGGTCGTCCGGATCGGCCGCGAAGTAGCTGCCGAACAGGGCCAGACCGAACACCGTGCTGCCGCTCTTGGTGTGACGGACGGTATAGCCGAGGTTGATCAGATTGGCTTTCAAGGTGTTACGGGCGAGGACCGACTTGACGCCGCTCTCCTCGGCCCACTCCCGGAAGCGCTCGTAGAATGCCTTGAGCGGCACCTGGGCCGTCCGATCGTCGGTGCACAGCTCGGTTATGAAAGTGACGAGCGGGTTGGCGGCGGCCAGCCATTCCCGGCGCGCCCGGATGCAGGACTCCGGCTCGTCGAAGCCGCCGCGCTGGCGCAGCCGCTGCAAGCCCTCGATCGCGCGGTTGAGCACCCCCGGCATCTCCTGGTTCCAGATATACGGAAACAGGGCGTCGTCCTGGTCGGCCTTGGTGAAGGTGTGGTCGAAGGGGATGATCTTGGCCCTCCGGCGCTGCCCGAGCGACAGGTCGGCGCACAGCGGATAGTTGTTGGCCAGCATCACCGGAACGCAGGTGGCGACGAACTCGAAGCTGTCCTTGAACTTCAGCTGACCGGTGAGGACCTTGCGCTCGGAGACCTTCTTGAGGAAGCCGTCGGGGATGCGGGTGCCGGTGTCGACATCGTCATCGAGCAGGATCAGCTTGCCGGCCAGCGAGCCGATGGCGAACTTGTCCTGCTCGATGTTGGCGAGGCGGTCGGAATAGATCGCCCGCTTGTTGATCAGGCGCTCGATGGTCTGGACCAGCTTGGTCTTGCCGTTGTTGCCGCCGCCGCGCAGCATGAAGTAGCAGGCGATGTCACGGCGGGGCTGGATGGTGTAGCCCAGGAACTCGTTGAAGTGGCGAGCGACAGCGGCGGCATCGCATATCCGGCGCTGACCGTCCGGGTCGGTGGGATCGGGATAGGTGGCCTCGGCGAAGATGTCGAGCAGCGCCTGGTCGAAGCGGGGGCAGCGGGCACCGGGGATATAGCTGACGTCGAGGACATAGGTCAGGTAGCTGTCGAAGCGGTGAGGGCGCAGTGTCACCGACCCATCCTCGGCGATCCACAGCTCGCCGTTGCGGCAATTGATTACCGGGGGCGGCTCCTCGGTGAGTCTGAGCACGTCGCCGTCGAGGGCGCGCAGAGCGGTCAGCAGGGTGAAGGCGGCACTGGTGACGGTGCGAAAATCGATGTCCAAGGGGTCGACCGTGGTCTCGACCACCGCCAGGATGCGGTTGAGCACCTGCTCGTCGGTCAGCCGCCGCCAGTGGGTGCCGGTGTAGGCCCAGAAGCACTTGTCGATGCTGCGAATCAGGTGGTCGCCGCCGTCGAAGAACCGGGCCAGGGTCAGCTTGGCCACCTTCAGACCGAGATCTACGGCCGGACCGCGCAGCTCGGCCTCGGCCGCGCGCAGACCCTCCTGCAGGGCGCCCAGCGGCAGGTGGGTCGCCTCCCGCACCGCCACGAACACGCCGCGCTGGGCGATCGGGTTGAGGGCGGCCTTGACCATCCCAACCAGCAGCGCGTTGATCACCTCCGGCCGGGTGGTGGCGGAAAACCCCTTGGCCTGCTCGACCAGTTCGTCGTAGGTGGGCACCGGGCCGGGGCTGGCGGTATCGCGCAGGAAGACCGGGTTGGTCAGGTCCTCGACCTGCAACCAGCCGCGCTCCAGCATGCGTCCGAGGAAGTACAAGCGGTCCTGCCCGTCGCAGTGGGCGTGGCGGCAGTGATAGACGAAGGCTCCGGTATCGGCATCTCCGGCGTTGACGATGAAGGTGGCGCCATCGGGACCGGGGGCCGAATGGTGGTCCTCGTTGGCGCAACGGATGTGGTGCTTGTTGCCGTCGGCGATCGGGCCGGTGAAGATGCCCGGTGCCCGTGCCCGCAGCGCGGTGACGATCTGGAAGCGTCCGGCGTGCTGGGCGGCCCAGCGGACGAGGTCGATACGGGGACCATTGACGGCTGCAATCTCGAGGCGGTCCTCGGCGCCGAGGGTCAGGGCCGGCTTGTGCTCCGGCGATGGCGCCTGGATGGCGGCGGGCAGGTTCCAGATGTCGCAGGACGTGCCCTCGATCACCAGGGTCTCGAACTCGGCACCGGGGGCATGACGGGGCAGATAGAACAACCGGCTGGTGTCGGTGCAGGACTGGTCGTGGTGGAGGCCCAGGGCGGCGGCCAGCGCCTCGATGCGCTCCTTCCAGGCGGTGTTGGCGGCCTCCTGGTTCGGATAGTTGGAAGCGCACCACGGCGTGGCCAGCGGCAGCACGAGGCGGAACTTTGGCACCGGCGGATGCGCGAAGGTCACCTCCCGACCCGTATCCTCGACGACGGCGGCACCGGCGGTGACGCGGGGCAGATAGCCCTTGTGGCGCAGATAGAAATCGGCGGCTTCGATCGGGCACTCGGCCCGGAACTTTTCCCAGGCCGCCTTGGCCGCCCGCGTGCGGGTGGTCAGGTGCGAATGGGTCGAATGCACGATCGCCGCCCAGCCCCTGGTCCTGACCGCAGTCTCGATCTCGGCCAGCGTGTGTCCGCAATCGGAGTCCAGCACCGCCAGGGCGATCTCGTCGGCGTCGGCCTTATGCCGGCGGGTGCCGCGAAACCGCGCCGGTACGAGGCAGGAGCCGCGCTTCGGACCCTCCCGGTGGTCGGTCAGCAGCTGGCACACTTGGGTCCAGGTCAGGCTGCGCTGATCGGTCCAGACTTTGTCCGTGTCGCCCTGGCCCAGGGTCACGGTGAACAACCGGTCCTCCATAGCACCTGCTCCCGCTTCTGGATTATTGCTGCGCTCCCTGCAGGGCGGCGGCTTCCTGGTCGGCAATCCAACGGAGCAGGCTGGACTTGCGGGCGCTGAGGGTGGCGCCGATGCGAAACACCGGCAGGCGGGTGATGCGAATGCGATCCGAGCCGGCCTCGTAGTACAGACGGCGGCGGGTCCAACCGAGAAACTGGGCGATGGCCGAGGCGCCGTTCAGCATATCCTTGGCCACGGGGGATTTCTCGTTGGCCGTTTCCGAAACAGTGGGTTGGTTCGCGATCATGACACATCCTCACTCTTGAATTGGAACATTGTCACCAATGAACCGTGTCGTCATCCCGGCGGCTCTGCGTTCCGCCGCTCGCATCAACATGCTGATGTTGAGCGACTGCTTGCTCCGGTAGTTCATGTACCCATACCGAAACGCCTTGATGGCGTTGGCGATTTTGTTGGCCTTTTCCTCACCGATCTTGCTGACTGCCTTCTGCCACCCCGGCTCGGTATCCGGTACCCAGGGCAGAACCTGAAACTCCTCGCCCTTAAGTTGCCCCAGCGGAATGAGAGGAATGGTGGTTCCCATCGTCAGTGCCGCCGCAGCGGGCAGTCTCAGATAAACCCGGTTCCTGTTGACCAAATCCAAAAACCAGTCCTCAGGCCCGGCATGCATATAGTGATTATTCTCCTCAAGGTGCCAGTGATCAGGATCGATCTCGTAGGCCGTGATGATCAAGGTTTGCCACATCCAGTCTGGCATTCTGGCCATCACGTTCCCGACGATCTTGATGTTCCAGCAATAATCCTCGGAAACGCCATTGGCGACAGCGGCCTTGAAGATATCCAGCTTTGGCCACATTCTTCTGAACCCGCCGTGGAACTTGGGTGCCGAGATAGCGCGGATCGCTCCAGAAGCTTGTAGTATCCTTAGACTGGGGACTTGAAAGCCGGTGACAGCCGTTGCCTCCTCATCGGTAAAGAAACCTCGCTCCAAAGGGGGCTTGTCCAGGCTGTGGAGCGGGTTGTCCGGATCGCCAAATTTTGTCGCCATTGGGGTTGGACCGTGATCTGGAGGAAATCTCACACACGACATGCCGTGTGTCAATAGCAGTTGATATGAATTAACGCGCATGCTATACGGTTGTCAACGGTTTCAAATTCCTCCCTGGAAAATGGCCGGACACCAACGAACAGCGGGCCGGACCCACCGGCCCGGCCCGCGACTCGAAAGGAAGCGCGATGGCCTCAATCAGAAAACGGACGCTGCCCAGCGGCGAAGTGCGCTGGATGGTCGACTTCAAAGACGCCAACGGCAAGCGCCGGGCCAAGATGTTCGAACGCAAGAAAGAGGCGGATGCCTTCATGATAACGGCACGGGCGCAGGTCGCCGAGGGCACCTTCGTCCACAGCCGCGACAGCGTGACGGTGGCGAAGGCTGCAGAATCCTGGCTCGAACAATGCCGGGTCCGGCGCGATGCCGGACAACGGATGGAGGTCTGCACCTACGACAATTACGAAACCAAGGTTCGGGTTCATATCCTGAACCCGGATATCGGTATCGGCGGGGTCAAACTGAATAAATTGGACGTGGATGCGGTTGAAGCCTTTCGAAACCGCCTTCTCGGTCACGGCCGGTCTCCATACCTCGCCAAGACGACGCTCACCGTACTGGGATTGATTTTGAAGGCGGCAAGACGGAAGAAATGGTGCACCTCCAATCCGGTCGATGATGTGGACCCGCTCCAGGACAGCCGCTCCCAGGGACGCATTCGGGTGCCCAGCGATGAAGAGGTGGCGAAGCTGGTGAACCACGCCGGTCCCGTCCTCAAACCGATGCTCATGGTTGCGGCGTTCTGCGGGATTCGGGCCGGGGAGTTGCGGGGCCTGACTTGGGACAACGTTGATCTGGATGCCAGGATCATTAAGATCACGCAGAGGTTAGATGCTAAAATAACTTCGGCCTGCCCAAATCCTTTGCCGGCATTCGTGAAGTTCCGGTGGCCGACGAAGTGGTAAGGGAACTCAAAGAATGGCGCATCCGGTCACGAACCGCTTGCTTGAAGGGTCCCTTGAACCTTGTCTTCCCGACCAAGGTCGGAACGCCGCGAAATCACTCGAACAATATGAAGGATTTTTTCTGGCCGCTGCGGAAAAATCTTGGTCTCGATCTCCGCTGGCACGACCTGCGCCATTACGCCATCTCCTGCTGGCTGCGCCAGGGCTACACGATTAAGGAAGCACAAACCTTCGCCGGTCACGCCTCTGCGCAGATGACGATTGACAGATATGGCCACTATCTGCCAAAAGGTGACCTGCACTCCGGCATGAACCAAATATTCCGATCGGTTTTCATGCAACACCAGTGCGACACGTCTGAATAGACGTCCGGCAACCCGCTGAGGTATTTGATAAATTTCTCGAATACCAACACATCTTGCATCTGGTCGTGGTGCTGGCCGCCCATGAGGTGGACAGTGTCGGCGATGTCTATTTCGACAACACGGGGGTGAGCCTGGATGGTGACGGCGCCGCGACCTCGGCGCCCTATGCCCGCGCCGGCACGGTCTACGCCAATGTCTGGAAGCATCTGGGCAGTCCCGACCAGAACGCCGATGCCGTGCTGGTGGCCAACACCAACGGCGAGTGGACCAACGCCCATCGTTTGCAGGGACGGGCCTATCTGCATTTGCAATTGCGCCGGGACGACACCGCCTTTCCGGGCGGCCTGCCCAACGTCTCGGCCTGGGTCCGGGGCCGCAGGCTCTATGACCCGCGCACCGGCACCACCGCGTGGTCGGACAATGCCGCGCTGGCCATCCTCGATTATCTGCGGGCGCCGTTCGGGCTTAACTGCAGTCTGGACGAAATCGACCTCTCCAGTTTCATTGCGGCAGCGAACATCTGCGACGAGGCGGTCGAACGGCCGGGCGGTCAGGAACCGCGCTACACCGCCAACGGCGTGATCGATCTCAATCAGGCGCCGGTTGACACGGTCCCGAAGCTGCTGACCGCCTGTGCCGGCCGTCTGACCTATACGGCCGGCACCTGGCGGCTCTATGCCGGGGCCTGGCTGCCGCCGCTGGCCGAAGCGGGCGAAGCTGATCTGCGCGACCCGGTGACGGTGCGGCCCCGACGCTCGCGACGCGAGCTGATTAATACGGTGAGGGGCTCGTTTCTGTCAGCGGCCTCCGATGGCCAGCCCACCGACTACCCGCCGGTGACCGTCGCCGGCTATCGCAGCGAAGACGGTGATCTCGAAGTCGCTCGCAGCCTCGATCTTCCGTTTACCGATTCCCCGTACATGGCCCAGCGCATCGCTCGGATCGTGCTGGAAGCCAACCGCCGGCAATTGTCGGTCGAGTTCCCGGCCAATCTCGCCGGGCTGCGCTTCGCCGCCGGCCAGACCGTGGCGGTGACGCTGCCGCGCTTCGGGCTGGTCGAGCAGCCGATGGTGGTCAGTTCCTGGAAGATGGCCGACACCATGGGCGTCGACCTGACCCTGATCGAGGACGATCCCGACATCTACGAGTTCGCGGTCGGCGACCTGACCGTGACCGAAGCGGCTCCGGCGCTGAGCCTGCCGGCCAACGCCGACATTCCCCCGGCGATGCCCACCGGTCTGACCGCCACCGCGTCCGGCACCACAGTCTTGTTGACCTGGACCCAGCAGGCGGAAAGCGATTTTGATCACTTCGAGGTCTGGGAGGCGGCCTCCTTTACCGGCGACCCGGCCAGTGATGCCAGCCGCCTCACCGAGACCTGGCAGGCCGACTGGCAGCGCACCGGTTTGCCGGCTGGCGCCGCCCGGTACTGGTGGGTGCGCGCCGTTGATCGTCACGGCAACCGCAGTCCGTTCTCGGCGCCGGCCACCCTGATCCTGCCCGGTACGCCGTCCTACGCCTTGCTGCTGGAGTAGCCCCATGACGGACCTTGTGAGATTGTCTGACCTGCCCGCGGCGACCACGCTGGCGGACAGTGATCTGGTGCCCCTGGTCCATGCCGGCAGCGGCCAGCGCGCCACCGTCGGCCAGTTCCGCGACCGCGCCGGCCACACCGGCGTCCAGCCGATCGCCTCGGTCGACGGTCTGCAGGCAGCGCTCGACGGCAAGGCCGCGGTTACTCACAGCCACACCATCACCGATACCAGCGGTTTGCAATCGGCTCTGGATGGCAAGGCCGCCAGTTCCCATACCCATGACGCCTCTGCGCTCGCCAGCGGTACCGTCGACCTCGCCCGGTTGCCGGTGGCCGCTTCGGGAGTCAGTAGCGCCACTCAACTGGTGCGGGCCGACGATTCCCGGCTGACCGCCCAGGCTCCCGGTCCTTACACCCATGTCATCGCTGACGTCACCGGCCTGCAGGCCGCGCTGGACGGCAAGCTTTCGACGGCCGGCTTTCGGAGCGCCATCATAAATGGCTGCTGCCGGGTCAGTCACCGGGCTGCGAAGAGTCTGTCCGGCGGCTGGCAGTATGCGCAGGTCGACCTGCTGGCGGTGCGCGCCGATGGCAGCCCGACCGCCGGCACGATCAAGCAGGCGACCGGCGTCACCTCGCTGACCACGACCGGCTACGCCTGCCTGGTCCAGGGCGCGACCCTGGGTTCGGGCGGTGCCGTCTGGTGGCGGCACCGGATCGAGGCGCGCGATGCGGTGCGTTTCCGCAGCGCTGCGGCGGTGCTGTCGGCCCGGACCTACCACGATACCGGCAGTGCGGTGACCTACACCCTGACCATCAATAAAGCGAACGCCGCGGACGACTTCTCGGCCGTCACTCAGATTGCCACCGGTACCGTCTCGGTCGCCAACGCCGCTAACGCCGATCTGCTGCTGGCCATAGCCGACATGACCGACTGCTCCAACGGCCTTGAAGTCCTGATCAAAGCCGCGTGCGGGGCAGTTTCCAACCACTGGTACTATCTTGGCGATCTGCAACTG
>JADFXL010000124.1 GCA_015233585.1 Alphaproteobacteria bacterium
ACCCGCTTGGGGCCACAGGCCCCAAGCCCCGTTAATATGTGGTTTGGCAGGGGTGGGCAATTATCCGGTCGGACTCTTCAGTCCACCGCCTTCAAATCGAACCAGAACGTAGACCCAACCCCCGGCGTGGATTCCACATGGATGGTCCCGCCGTGGTACTCGACGATCTTTTTACACATGGCGAGGCCGATGCCGGTGCCTTCGTATTGGCCCTTGCCGTGCAGACGCTGGAAAATCTGGAAAATGCGCTCAAAGAACCGGGGTTCGATGCCGATGCCGTTGTCGGCAACGGCAAATCGCCAGACATCGCCCTCCCGTCTGGCCGACAGCCGGACCACCGGCGGACGGGCGGGATCGTGGTACTTGATCGCGTTGCCGATCAGATTCTGGAACAGACGCGTCAATTGCGTCTTGTCCGCCAGCACGCACGGCATTGCCCCGGGCGCGAGCTTCTGGCCTGGGACATAAGCGGTGGATGACTCCCCGGCCATAAGAATGGTGGCGCCGCACGCCTGGATTGGCACCGCCAGATTCACAAGGGCGGTATCGCAGGCCTCCAGGCTGTCGGTGGGCACCAGGGACAGGCTTCCGCGGGTGATCCGGGCGTATTTCAGCAGGTCGCGGATCAACGACTGCATCCGATGCGCCCCCTCGACGGCGTGGTTCAGGTACTCCTGTTCGTCGCCCTGAAGGCGCGGCCCCAGGCTCCTGGCCAAAAGCTGGAGATAGCTCGCCACCAGACGCAGCGGTTCCTGGAGATCGTGGGAAGCCGCGTAGGCAAACTGCTCCAGTTCGGCATTGGAGCGCGCCAGTTCCGCCGCCACCCGTTTACGCTCGGTGATGTCGCGAACGATGGCCTGGGTACAGGGAACACCCCGAAAATTGATATAGCTCAACATGACTTCAACATCGAACAGCGTGCCATCGGCATGTAGCGACTGCCACTCGAAGCATGACGTCTCCCCGCGCTGAACCGCCGCGATCTTTTCAGCCACCACCTCCAACGACAGCCGCCCATCCGGCTGTCGTGGCGGGCTGAGTTCCCCCGGATGGCACCCCAACAGCGACTCCCGGCTCCGGCCATACATTTCGGCGCCTTTCTGGTTGCAATCCAGATACCCCTCTGCGCTGAGCAGAAAAATTCCGTCGTTGGCCGTCTCGAACAGCGCGTGGTACTTGGCCTCGCTTTCCCGCAAGGCCCCCAGGGTGGCCTTGCTTTCCGTGGTGTCCCGGACGAAGGTGAAAAAGTAACCATCGGCGAGAGACACACTGACCTCAACGTCGATGAGGGTTCCATCCTTGCGCCGGATGCGGGAAGCAAAGCGCTCCCCCCCGGATACCGTCATACGCTCGATGCGCGCCGCGACTTCCTCTGCGGTATCCAGCGCCTCGATGTCGGGAATGCGTATGGTGGTCAACTCGGCTTCGTCATAGCCGGTCAATCGGGCCAGGGCGGCGTTGCAATCGACGATACGGCCCTTCGGATCCACGACCATGAAGCCGTCGATGGACGCCTTGAACGCCGTTATGAACCGATTTGAAGGGACAACCCGCCCAGTCATTCTTCCTGCTCCCCACACACGGCCGGACTGTTCCAGCCTGGGTGCCAATCTGCCCTGACGTGTCGACGGCGGCAATGGTTTTTTCCGCGAACCAGGGCGTTCGGTAGAGTGGCCATACTAGCAAAATAACTTGACCATGCCGCAAGATGTTGTGCTAGGAATACGGTCAGAATAGATCTGGCCGTGGAATGAAAAAGGAAGGGGTGGGGTTCATGCGGTGTCCTTTTTGTGGTCATGACGATACCCAGGTGAAGGATTCACGCCCCACCGAAGAAAACGCCGTAATCCGGCGGCGGCGGTCCTGTCCTGATTGCGGCTCGCGTTTCACCACCTTTGAACGCGTTCAGTTGCGCGAACTTCAGGTCGTCAAGAAAAACGGCCAGCGGATCCCCTTCGACCGCGAAAAGGTGCGCCGCTCCATTGCCATCGCCGCGCGCAAACGCCCGGTCGCAGAAGCGCGCATCGAGCGCATCGTCAGCGGCATTCAGCGCCGCCTGGAAGGCTCCGGCGAGAGCGAAATCGCATCGCAGAAAATCGGCGAGATGGTCATGGAGGCGCTCCAGGATCTGGACCCCGTCGCCTATGTGCGCTTTGCCTCGGTCTATCGGAATTTCCTGGAGGCCAGGGACTTCGAGGCCTTCGTCGAAACCCTGGACCCCACGCGAATTGTGAGTGACGCGGCGAGTGACTGACGAGCCTGTGGACAAACCCAGCCGCCGGTATTCGGCCGCCGATGTACGGGAAATCGTCGAGGTGTTCCGCGACGCTCCCGACATCTCGCCGGAAAAGTTCTCCGGAATGCTGGGGGTGGCCAAGATCCTCGAACACTACGAAACCATGACCGACCAGGAAATCATCAACGAAATCCGCCACTTCCGCCGGGCTTCGGCCTTGGCTCGGGGACGCTGAGAGCCAGAACATCGGGGCTATCGCCCCGAACCCCATCTGGGGCTATCGCCCCAGCCCCCTCTTTTTATTAATATTAATAAAGGGGGCTTGGGGTATAGCCCCAAGCGGGGCCGGGGCGGCAGCCCCGCGGTCCCAATCACCCTCCCGTGCGTTGCATACCGTTCGCTGCATTCAGCGCTTCCAGATAGGGTTTGGCGATCCGCAGCACCCAGGTCGAAAGCGGGGGTTGCGCTCCATTGCTGGCCTGACCGACGTTGGCGGCGATGAAGGACAGGATCTTGCGGGGCAAGAGCCAATGCGACCCGGCCGCCGGCTGGGGAAGTACCGCGTCAAGCGCGGACGCCCCGGCGACGATGGCGGTGATCGCGGGCCATGCGGCAGACCAGAGCGCGGTGATGGTGTCGGTATTCATGGATTGTCTTCCTTTCGGGAAAAGAAAAGGGACGCCGAAGCGTCCTGAAGGGTGTAGAGTTGGTAGGCGCAGAGAAGGAGCCGACGGAATGACGACGATGATTGCCGAGTTGTATGATGCGTTGATTTCAGCCGGAGCACCGGAAGACAAGGCAAGGAAGGCAGCCGAGACGGTGGCGGCCTATGAGACGCGCTTTACCGGCCTTGATGGCCGACTCGCCAAGATCGACGCCGACATGACCTCTGCGTTCGCAAAGGTGCATGGCGAAATCAACCTGCTGAAGTGGATGTTAAGTATTCTGCTCGCTGGCGTAGCGTCTCTGGTTCTCAAGACGTTCTTCACCTGAGAAATCATCCTCCCGTCATCGTCTGGGCCACAGCCGCCAACGCCGGTTCGACCTCCGCCCTCCACCGCGCCAGGGTCGCCGCCCCACCCGCGTTATAGACCTCGACCCACATCCGCCCCATGCCGTCGAAATCATCTGCGTCCGGCAAAGACCTGGGCGAGCGCCGGTATTTGATCCGCGCCATGGCCGCCGCATAGGGGTTGCTGTGCGTCAGGAGGGATGCCGGCGGAATGGAAGTCACCGGATAGGCCAAGCCGCCAATCCGGGCCAGGGCCTGGGCAAGCGAATGCCGGGCCGGGAGATAGGTCTTCCAGATATCGTCATGGGTAAACGGCTCCATCTGCCAGTAGCCCAGCGCTGGGCCACCGCCGGTCTGCTCCCGGCGCAGGTAGCCGGATTCCGCCAGCCCGGTGCCGAGCAACAGCAATTCCGCCGCCGTCCGCGCCCCGGGTTCCAGGTCAAGCCCGAGCTGCTGAAGCGCCGGCTGGATTGCGCCGGTGAGGAAGGTCATCAATTGTTCCATGTTCATATTCGTGTTCCCTTTGCTCTGATCCCACAGCGATACTCCCGCCACCGAAGTAAAATCCCAAGTCCAACAAATATTCCGGTGCCGATCAGCAACATACCGTGTAAAAACGGGTCCATATACTGTTCCCAGACCGCCGACAGAGACGCCACCACGGCGGTTGTATCGTACCCCATATGCCTCATGTCGAGTTTCCCTTATAACGAGCACATAACATGGCTATGCCCTATGAAACAGGGTATATGAGCATGAAATCTATGTCTGCCAAACTTAAATCTACGTTCTTCACCTGCGCCACACTCCCCCCGTTATAGTTGAAGGCTAACGTCGAGGAGTTCATATACCCTTGAGCCAGCATGGGGTACGATGTCACTTTATCCGCGTACACGGGGGCCAGGAACGAGTACCCATAGGGTACATTGGCTATGGCATACGGAAGTCCGCCGATCAAGACATCGGAGGTGTTTGAAGTTGACGGAAAGGCGAACGTAGCAAAGGCGAAGACGATATTGCCGATCTTCGTGTAACCTGCGTGAATGCTGGTGAATGTCAAGGACGCCCCGCTGGCATCCACCGGCGTCCAGCTCCCCGTCGTCTGTTGCGCCGCCCCGGTAATCCGGCTGTCGTTGCCTTGCGCCGCCGTGCCGGACGCCGTGCCATAGGACACGGCCAGAGTTTCGCTGCTCATGGCCAGCCCGGTGCCGACCGTGACCGCCTGCGCCGCCCCCGCGCCGCCGGTCCCGCCATAAAGCTGGGAGGTCGTGGCCGAGGGCAGCGCGGTGGCGATGTTGGCCGTCGGCCCTGGGGATCCGGAAAGCGCCACGGTCCAACTGGAAAAATAACCGCTGCCCCCCGTGACCGTAACATTGACCGTTATGCTGTAGCTGCCGCCATAAGTCGTGACATTTCCCAGCATGTAGTTGGCGGAATTGGCCGTTGAAGCAAGGATGACCTGATTGCCCGCCACCACATCGAACGCGGTATCCATGCCAAACGTTATGGACCCCGTCGCGATGGTCATGCCGACGGAGGAAGTCGTCGCCAACTTTGGGACCGCCCCCGTGGCGCCGGTGGCGCCGGTGGCCCCCGTGGGACCGGTTGGCCCCGTGGATCCGGTCGGCCCGGTGGCCCCGGTTGGCCCGGTGGCTCCCGTAGCCCCGGTTGGCCCCGTCGGCCCGGTCGCTCCCGTGGGTCCGGGAGGTCCGCTCAGGGTCAGCGTCCAGTCGCTGTGGGTTCCGCTGCCGGAAGCCGTTGTGAAATTCACCTGCATCAACGTGCCGGAATACGAGGTGACATTGCCTTGCAGGTAATTGGCGGCATTGGATGTCTCGGACAACATCACCGCGTTGCCGACCACGATGGCCATGCCCGCCGGCACATTGAACAAAAAGGTGCCGGTAGTAACGGTCAGGGACGTGGTCGAGGCGCCCGAGATGACCGGAGCCGGCCCGGTAGCGCCGGTTGTGCCCGTGGCGCCGGCGGCGCCGGTTGGGCCGACACAGCCGCTCAACGAGATATTCCAGGCGGAATAAGTCCCGCTGCCGCTGGCGGAAAGGACATTGACCACCAGGGAAGTCCCGGAATAGGCCGTAATGTTCCCCTGCATGAAAATGGCGCCATTGCCTTGATCGGCAATGAGCACCTGAGCGCCGGGGCTCCACGCGATGCCGGCCTGGGTGGTCAGGCTCACCGTACCGGAGCCGACAACGGCAAGGGACGAGGTCGAAGTCCCGGAAAGGGTCGCCCCCGGCCCCGTCGCGCCGGTGGCGCCGGTGGCTCCCTGCGGCCCCACGCCCGAAAGCGTGATATTCCAGTCGCCGTGCGTCCCGCTGCCGCCCACGGCGGTCACGTTCACGGTGAGGGAGGTTCCGGTATAGGCGGTCACGTTGCCCTGCATGTAATTGGTGCCGCTGGACGCCTCGGCGATCAGCACCTGGGTGCCGACAATCCACGCAATCCCCGCCTGGGTGGTGAGAGTGCGGGAGCCGGTGCCGATGGTCAGGGAAGTCGAGGAGGTGCCGGAGATGACCAGCGCCGGTCCCTGGGCGCCGCTCAGGGCGAGCTTCCAGTCGGCGTGGGTGCCGGAGCCTCCGGTATCCAGAACATTGACCCCCAGCGTGGTTCCCGCATAGCTGGTGACGACCCCATGCATATAGTTGGCCGGTCCCGCCGCCGACGCCGCGATGACGAACTGGCCCACCTGGAACGCCGGGCTGCCCGCGACCGTAAACGTCACCGGGCCGGTACCGATGGCCAGGGAAGTTGCCGACGTGCCCGCCAGCACCGGCAACAGACTGCCGCTCACGGTATAGGCCCCCCCGGCCTTGCCATAAGTCAGGCCGGAGGCCGTATCCCAATAGCAATCGCCATTGACCCCCAGGCTGTTGCCGGGCGCCCCCACCCCGCTACGCCATTGCGCTGCCGGAGCCATGGGCAGGGTAAAAGTGCCGAAACTGGTCCCGCTGGTCCCGAGAATGGTCATGGCGTTGCCGGAAACCGTGACCGAGCCGATGGCTTCGGGGATGATCCCGGCGGCCTGGAGCGCATTCACCGCCTGCTGGACGTTGTAGAGATTGGTATCGGCTTCGGACACGGTAAGGGGACGGCCGGCACCGGTACCCCAGGCGCCACTACCGCAAAAAGTAATGTTCACAGTCATGTTTCACACCGTAATATTTACATTGAGAAGACCATAGGAGGCATAGCCGTTACGGCTGCCAATGCCAGGAAACGGCGCCGGATAGGCGGTGGAGGGTGTCCAGGTGATCCCGTCCGTACTTCGACAGATAACGGGATTACTCATTTTTCCGGCGGGAGCCGCAATATTCCAGGTCGCATACGTCCCGCTCCCGATGACGCTGGTGACATTCACGCTGAGCGTATTGCCGATGTTGCTGGTACAGACGCCTTGCATCTGATTGGCGCCGCTGGAAAGGACGACCGTATCGCCGATGGCGATGGCCAGCGTGGTCTGGGTGAGGAAGGTCTGCGGGCCGGTTCCCAGGGTGACGCTGCTGGTCGAGGAGCCGGAGGCGGCAGGCACCGTCGCGGCGGGAATCCCATCGCTGTTGTTGGCGTCAAACAACCAGTAAAACAGTCCCAGCCATCCCCGCCTGCCATAGTCATAAAACAGTCCGACCGATAATCCGAACGATCCATTGCCGCTCTGAAACAGATTATCCCAGGATGTTTTCAGATAAGACGGCATCGGACTGGCCGAAGTACTGCCGGTGACGACATTGACCGCCACCAGGGTGGCCATTGCCGCCGTGTTCGGCGTTCCGCTGGGCACCATTGGGCCTTGGGAATACAAAAGCACCGTCTGTCCGCTGGTGGCCATAGGGTAAGGACTGGCGATCTGATACCCGGAAAATGCGGCAATATTGGTGGTGACGGGCGTTCCGGGGATATCCGTCTCCCATATATTGCCGCCGATATCCCGATCAACGCCCGGATTGGGGTCTCCATTGCCATAGGGCCAGCCCACCCCTTGCGCGAAGGTCTGCACCGTCCCGCCGCTGACCGTGCTTTGGGTAGAGGCCGTCGAGACCGCCGTTATTTTCCGGCCCACGCCGGTATTGGCGATAAATGCCAGAACGGTATGCGTCTCCGAACTGGACACGCTGCCGCCGGGCGTACGGTAGGTCGGATAGCTGGGCGCATTGGGCGGCATCCCATAAACCAGTACCGGGCCGCTGCTGGCGCCGGGAATGATCGTCGTGATACTCCATGACAGGGTGAACAGAACGATAAACCCGTCCGTCACCGCCAGTGCGGCGCAAGGGGTGATACTGGTGATACTGCCGCCAAGGGCCACGGCCGGCGCATCCAGACTTGCCGGAGACACCACCGTGCTGATACTGTCGGCAACAACCGTGTAATTGTTGGCTGAGAACTGTAATTGCGCCGTATCATTGGCCGCCAGGACATTCGTATAACTTGGCAACATCGTCGTCTTGTTGCTGAAGCAGGTACTTACCCCATAGGGAGGGGGCGTTACATTCTTCGGTGTCTTTGGGTAATTGGCGGCATAGGTCCACAGAACGGGAAACACCCCGCCCCCGCCGGCCAGCAACAGGTCGCTGTTCAACATCTGGAGATTCCTCTACTAAAAGTGGGCGTGCAGCCCACACCCACTCGGAGCTATGCCCCGAACCCCATTATTTTTTGACAAAAGAAAAAAAGGGGGGTTGGGGCAATAGCCCCAAATAGGGTTCGGGGCGATAGCCCCGACGCACTGCTTACGCGCACGCCTGATCGGCCACATGGCCGATAAAGGGCGCGCCAACGAAGGGCGCCGAGAACACATAGACATCCACGCCGCTGGTCGAGGGCGTCGGCACCGCCCCGGACGCCCACTGGATG
>JADFXL010000125.1 GCA_015233585.1 Alphaproteobacteria bacterium
GTCATGACGCTATAGGCGACTGGGCGAGCCCTCGCCTATAGCGTCATGACAGAGTGGTGTCAAGGCATAGGGCTGAAGCCTTTCCCGCCTGAAGGCGGGGGTTTTTACCAGAGAAGAGGACTATAAAGTAGCACGGGGCCAAGGCCCCTCGCTACTTTATTGGCCTTCCCGGGACGATCTCCCTCTTTGGGGAGTGGGGATGTTGTGCCATAGTCATGCCGTCAGTGAGGCAAGGGCGGCACACCCGCCATCGACCCCGAAAGGAGTACGGATCATGAGCGAGCCGGGAAAATTTCGCGCCCTGGTATTAACCGAGACGGAAGGCAAGGTTGTGCCCGGCATCGAAACCCTGCCGGACACGGCATTACCATCTGGCGGGGGCGAGGGCGATGTGACGGTACGGGTGGCCTACTCCACCCTTAATTACAAGGATGGTCTGATCCTGGGAGGACTGGGCAAACTGGTGCGGCGGTATCCGCATGTGCCGGGCATTGATTTCTCCGGTACCGTCGAGACCTCGGCATCGCTCCGTTATCGGCCAGGTGATCCGGTGATATTGACCGGGTGGCGCGTGGGCGAAAGCCATTGGGGCGGATACGCCGAGCGGGCGCGGGTTCAGGCCGAATGGCTGGTACCACTGCCTGACGGACTGACCCTGAAGCGTGCCATGGCCCTGGGCACCGCTGGCTTTACCGCCATGCTTGCGGTGATAGCTCTGGAAGACCATGGCCTGTCACCTGCTCAAAACGGCCCGGTTCTGGTGACCGGAGCCAGCGGCGGCGTGGGAAGCGTGGCGGTCGCTGTTCTCGCCCGGCTTGGTTACAAGGTAACGGCGGTCACTGGCCGGGCCGCTAATCACGACTACCTGAAAGCTCTCGGCGCCGCCGACATCCTTGACCGGGCCGAGATCGCCCAGATTCCGGTGCGGCCACTGGCTTCCGAACGGTGGCTGGGATGCGTCGACACGGTGGGCGGAACTACTCTGGCCAATGTCCTGACTTCGCTCCGCCAGGGCGGCTCGGTTGCCGCCTGCGGCAATGCTGGCGGTAATGAACTCCCCACCACGGTGCTGCCATTCCTGTTGCGTGGGGTCAATCTGCTGGGCATTGGTTCGGTGTTGGTGCCCTATGAACAGCGGGTTATCGCCTGGAAACGGCTGGTGCGCGACTTGCCCATGGACAAGCTGGATGCCATGACTCAGACCATTCCGCTTGAAGCCCTGCCGGCGTGGGGCATAAAGATCCTGAGCGGCAGCGTGCGCGGACGAACCGTAGTGGACATGGCGGATGTGGGACGGATAACCTAAGGAGGGAAGTGGCGGGAGTGACGGGGCTCGAACCCGCGACCTCCGGCGTGACAGGCCGGCGCTCTAACCAACTGAGCTACACCCCCGCAGGCGAAACCCTCCAGGACCGCTGGAGGGGGGACTTCTATCAGGGTGGGCCCTTTCATGCAAGGGCAAATTAAACGGAGCAACCGCATTTGAACCCTGTGGGCGCTGCCCACACCTGCCAAAGGCCGGGGGCCTTTGGAAACCCATTTGTTCCATAACAAAAAACAGGTTTTGGCGGCAGCCCATCATTGCGGAATCCCGTTCAGGGCGCGGGCCTGTCCGGCAAAACTTCGCCGCCGTTCCAGTAATAGACCCGGTTGCGCCCGTGCTCCTTGGCCGCATAAAGCGCGATGTCGCAACGAGTGATGATGTCTTCGATGCGCAGTCCCTTCTCAACATCGGCAATACCAAATGAGGCGGTGATGCGAAGGGGCACGGAGGCAGCACCTTCGACAACCATGGCCTCGACCGCAGACCGCAAACGCTCGCAGACCACCCGTGCCTCGTCCACGGTGGCGCCGATCAGGTAAACCAGAAACTCCTCACCGCCATAACGGTACACCAGATCATTAGGCCGCATCCCCGACTGAAGGCATTCGCCCAGCCGCCGCAGCACCGCATCACCGGCCTGATGACCATAGGTATCGTTAACACGCTTGAAATGATCAAGATCGCACATGGCGGCACAGGCCGTCTGTTGCCTGCCCTGCCGCACGCCCTCGGCGCTGTCGACCGGCGCGAGCAGACGATGCCAGCTTTGCAGACCGGTCAACGGATCATTGGTGGAAATCTGGCCCCACAGATCGCTTTGCAGTCGCCGCAGTTGGTCATTGAAGGTCACAACTTCGGACATGAAATGGTCGTATTCACTCTTGTCGATAATCCCGTTGGCCCGGAATTGCCGGATCAGGTGAGCACCCATTTTGTGGAATAGTTCATGGGAGTGGCCGATCTGGTCAAACAACGTGCCATTCAGGTCACCGACGGAGGCCTGATCATCGTACCACTGGCCGAACAAGCAGCGATGATGGGAGTTGTCGGCAACAAGATCTTCCGAATACTTCAGGCCGCAAACAAGAATTCGATGAAAATTTCGCAACCACTCAATATGAGCGTTGGCTGCGGTTTCAAGCCCACCGATCCGGTCGATTCCCTTGCTGATCTCGGCAACATTCTTGCGAGGGAAACTTTCCACTGCGCTGACCCCTTGAATAATTCTAAAAAGTACCTACGAAAGTCTAACCTTACACGGGTCAACCACAGAAAACTACAATTATGTGAATTTTTTTCGGCTTTCGCCAATGTCATTTTATGCTATTTTAACGCGACATCGCGATGATAAATATACTGATATTGATCATCAAAGCTGGACCGAACCCGTTCGTGATCCCAATTCGGGATCACGATTGGGGGTGGGATCGGTTTTTAGAAATGTCCTATACTGGCCTTCACGCTCCGAACCACAGACGTGAGAGCCTGCGATGGATTTCATCTTTATGCTGACCCGCGACGACCGCACGATTGAAGACTGTCGTGAGGTGCTCGCCCTTATCGCCCCCCTTGGCCTGCGCCACATCGGGTTCAAGGATATCGGCATCGACAAGTCGACCCTGGCGGCCCTGACCCACGATATCCGGGGTCTGGGTGCGCTGGCCTATATGGAGGTGGTGAGCACCACGTCGGCGGATGCCCGCGCCTCCATTGCCACGGCGGCAGAAATCGGCGTAGACCGCGTATTGGGCGGGCAGGAAACGGCCTTCGCCCTGGAGCATTTGCCGGGCGGCGGCGCCCAGTACTTCCCCTTCGCCGGAAGGCCGGAAGGTCACCCGACCCGGCTTGGCGGCACCCCCGCCGCCGTGGCTGCTGACTGTCGGCGAATGCGGGCTTTGGGCTGCGCCGGCGTCGACCTGCTGGCTTATCGGGCGACCGAGGCCAACCCGCTCGACCTGGTGCGGGCGGCACGGGCGGCATTGACCGATGGCACCCTGATTGTCGCGGGCGGCATCCATTCGCCTGAGCAAATCCACGCCCTGGCAACAGCGGGAGCCGATGCCTTTACCATCGGCTCGGCCATTTTCGACGGCTCGTTTTCGCCACGCAAGGGAGCGCTGATATCGCGGGTCAAGGATATTCTTGACGTATGCAGGTAGCCCGGATTGTGGCCAGCAACCCACACGGCCCGCATAAAATCTGGCACCGCCATACGCTTTGCTGGACGCAGACGATCGCAAGCGCCATACTGGGGGCGTTCTGTGTTCGGGAAGGAGAGCTTGGCGATGACGATCGGCACCCGCTTATTTACATGGCGGAACGGCGAGTTGGTGGGAACCGATGCGTTCGGCAACCGCTATTTTCGTGGGCCAGTCCGGCAACCCAGCGGCCGCGAACAGCGCTGGGTGCTGTACAAGGGCAAGGGCGAAGCCTCGAAGGTGCCTGCCGAATGGCACGCCTGGTTGCACCACACCGCCGCAAAGCCGCTGGAGACCGGAACGTCGCCCTGGCAAAAGCCCCATATCCCCAACCTGACAGGAACTCCGTTGACTTATCTGCCACAGGGCCACGATCGCAACGGTGGGCAGCGCGGTCCGGCGACGGGCGATTACCAGCCCTGGCTACCGGGTTGATGCCGATCCGATGCGTTGTTCCTCCAAAGATCTAACGTCGGGTCGCGGGTGCCATGAACACCATCCAGAAGGAAACCATCGTCGGTAGCCTGATCGTGGCCTTGGGCGTTCTGTTCCTGACCTACAGCCATAGTCATGGCGGTGGGGCTCTTAGTGGCCGGGCCGTGGGGGATGGTTACGAGATTACCGCTCAGTTCTCCCGCTCCGACGGCCTCGGACCTCAAGCGGACGTACGGATGGGTGGCATTAGCGTTGGCAAGGTTGCGGGCCAGAGCCTGACCAACGATTACCACTCACTTATCACCCTGCGGCTTGTGCCGGGTGTCCCGGTGCCGGTGGATACGGCGGCACTGATCCGAACCGATGGCCTGCTGGGGGCCAAGTTCATAGAACTGGAGCCGGGTGGTTCGGAGACCTTGATTGGAGCTGGGGGGCGGCTGCAAATGACCCAGGGGTCGCTCCTGGTCGAAGATCTGCTGAACCGGATTTCGGACAAGATCCGGTCTGCGCATCGGCCGTCCTCCGACGCGGCGGCGGCCTACCGGGCAACCGGAAATCCCAGGAAATGAAGCGGCGAGGGGCCGTGGGGCATCAGCAACGGACGAGGGAATGGTGAACAGGAATCCGGTCGAAACAATCCTGGGCGCGGTCGTGGTCCTGGTGGCAACCATCTTTTTGGCCTTCGCCTATTCGTTATCCAACATCAAGCCGATGACGGGGTATCCGCTGAAGGCCACGTTCAGCAAGATCGGCGGCCTCCAGAACGGCAGTGATGTGCGTATTTCCGGTATCAAGGTGGGGACCGTGACCGGTGAAGTTCTGGATTCCCGAACTTACCAGGCGGAGATTCATCTCAGCATCACTCCGGAAGTCCATCTGCCGGTTGACACGGTGGCGTCCATTGCCAGCGATGGAATGCTCGGAGGCAAGTATTTGCGACTCGATCCAGGTTCCGCGAAAGACAAGCTTCCCGCCGGTGGTACCATTAGCGAAACTCGTGACTATAAATCGCTGGAAGAGATGGTGAGCGAAATCATCTTCATGGCGACGCAGGATCCGGGCGGCCCCAAGTGACTCCGGTCCCGCGTCGGTCCTATGCTTGGCTGGTGGTGGTGACGGCGCTAGCGGTTGCCTCGTCCGCCGCCCATGCCTCCGAGATCCAAACCGGGACTGCCGTCCTGCGCTGGCTCGACAAGGTCACCGCCCGCGTCAGCACCATTGAGGCCGTGGTCGGCGGAACCACCAAGATCGGCACCCTGGAGGTGATCGTACGCACCTGTGTCACCAGCCCCCCCGAAGAAGCACCGGAAAGCGCGGCGTTCCTGGATATTTCTGAATTCAAACCCGGCGAACCGGCGGCAGAGGTTTTCCGGGGCTGGATGTTTGCGTCGACTCCGGATCTGTCTGCGCTCGAACACCCGGTCTACGATGTCTGGTTGATCGAATGCCGTAATAACGTTGTTACCGGAACGCCCCCCAGCCCAGCCTCGAACACGGCACACTGACGGGTCGCCTGCTCCAGGCGTTCCAGGTATTCCTGGCGCGAAATTTCGATGGCTCCGAACCGCGAGAGATGGGCCGTCGTGAACTGGGTATCCAGAAGCAGGAAGCCCCCACGCCGGAGCCGCGCTACCAGATGGCACAGCGCCACTTTCGAGGCGTCGCTTTCCTGCGAAAACATGCTTTCGCCAAAGAACGCGGCACCGATTGACACGCCGTACAGCCCCCCCACCAGGCGACCATCGCGCCAAGTCTCCACGCTGTGCGCGTGGCCCTGCCGGAACAGCTCGGTAAACAACGAATGGATTTCGGAGTTGATCCAGGTATCGCGCCGCTTTGGCGTCGGCGCGGCACAACCCCGGAGAACCGCTTCGAACGCGGTATCACATCGTATTTTGAACACCTCGCGGCGCAAGACTTTCATCAGGCTGCGGGAAACGTGGAACGCATCCAAAAGTAAAATACCCCGCGTTTCAGGGTCGATCCAATGTAGTTGGGGATTGTCGCGGCTCTCCGCCATGGGGAAAATTCCGGCGGCGTAGGCACGGAGAACGAGTTCTGGGGTTATCTGGAACGGTGGCGGTTCTTGTTGCAATGGCGTCTGGTCCTGTCAAGCCCAAGGCGAATACCCCGCAGGGCCATCGCATCTGAATAATGTAGGCTCTGCCCACGCCCGCCAAAGGCCGGAGGTCTTTGGAAACCCATTATTTTCATGACAGAAAATGGGGTTTGGGGCCCCAAGCGGGAATGGGCGGCAGCCCACACTTGGCCAGAACCGAATGGCTCTGTATTGTCCCAGTGTGATACCCACAACACTCAATAATTGACCACGTATCGCTTTCGCTGACTGGTGAACTATCGCCATCCCAGGAGCACGTCTCCAGAGTGCTGCTTACCGGAACCGGTACGCCCCATGACAGGCGACGCATTGCGACAAAAGATTCCCGACTCGATCCAACAGCTTCTCGTTCGTTTCCCCCTGTGCGGCAGCGGCGGCAAGGTCGTCAAAGCCGGAGTGGATGCCGTGGCCAAGCTGCTTGAAAGCCATGGGGAGTTTAAGAAGCAAGGCTGGCGGAACGTCTCGCATCGATGCCATTCCCACCGTCCGTGCCGACTCTTGAATCGCTGCACGGTTGTTGTTGGCCATAGCCAGCAAGGTGGTATCGACCGCAGCGAGCATACCGCGCATTTCCTTAAGAATCAGATCGCGTTCATCGGCGTTCAGGATGACAGCGACGCGGCCGTCCGGGCTGGATTCGACGTGGCCACGCATGAACATCACGCCACCGCCAAGCGCTGTGACGCCCCACAGACCGACGGCAAGCCAGGATACGAACCGGGTGCTCATGGCATCATGACTCTCGATGGAGGGGGCTGGCCGGCGCCGTTATCCAGTTGCGAAACCGACACGCCACCCCACAATATCCCCCCAGGGGTAGAGCTTCCAGAGGTGGGGCGGCCTCCCCCCCAGGAAACCATTTCGCTTGCCAAAGGCGTCGGGTACGAAGCCCGTTTCGCGGAGACAGTATTCACGGTCCAGACGTTTTCCGGGCGCGGCAGAACTCCGTTCCCAGATACCGAGCCGTGGGAAATGGCCGTACCTCGCGCCTCGTCCATGGCTTGACTTCGCGTCCTTTCGGTCTGCGGCCGTGATGGTTCCGGGCCAGCCCTTTCGCCAGTGGAAATGGCGCCATAGTTGCGAGGGAGCGATACACCGCTGATCCGAGGCCATGACGTTCTGCTGGCTTGTTGCTGGGGTATGAGTTCCTCTGGTCCCTGGGGATGATCCGCGACATCTCTACCCGCGACATCTTTGAATGACTGGCGCGGCAGGGGCCATCCAGCGGAACCGGGAACAGACTGCGATGTTGACAGTCCCCCTGCAACCTTCTCCCCGGTGCCCGAACGAGCCACCAAATCCCGAGCTTGATCTTCCCGATCGGGCGGCACGACCATTGCCCACGGCGACATGTTCCATGGCCACGGCAGTATGAACCAGGGCAACGATCGTCGTTGCCCTGCCCACGGTGGCGGCCCATAAGACGGCGGCGGCCCATAATAAGGAAGCCAAGGTGGTGGTCCGCCCTGGGTCAAACAGGGTGGTGGGCCATAGGGACCATAAGGAGAAGCGCCCGGAAACCCTTCATTTTCTGACAGTGGTGATTGGGTGGCCTCAGCCCATGATGAAGAATCCCCAACACCACCAACTTCCCCCGGTCTCGCTTCCGACACGTCTCCCCTGACCTGGTTCTCTGATTGAACCGGTTCCGCAGTCGCCGTCTGAGCTTTGGGTCCAGGATGGTCTTCGGCTTTATTCTCGCGTGGGGCCTCGGCAACGGCGCCCCCGGGATCAGAAGCCATTGGCGGCGGGCCCGGATCCCGTTCCCGACCTTCACCATAGCCCGGCATCGGGCCGCCCGGACCCCGGTTCATGATCCAGCCGGGCGGCGGGCCCGGATCCCGTTCCCGACCTTCACCATAGCCCGGCA
>JADFXL010000126.1 GCA_015233585.1 Alphaproteobacteria bacterium
CAGTCTCACGCGAGGTTGGGGCGCGCGAGGAACGGGTGCCCATGACCCGCCTGCGCAAGCGCATTGCCGAGCGGCTCAAGCAAGCGCAGAACACGGCGGCCATGCTCACCACCTTCAACGAGGTGGACCTGACCGAACTTCTGGCTCTGCGCAACCGGTTCAAGGACACGTTCGAGAAAAAGCATGGCGCCCGTCTCGGCCTCATGTCGTTTTTCGTCAAGGCCAGCATCGCCGCGCTCAAGGACTTTCCCGCCGTCAACGCCGAGATTGATGGCGATGATCTGGTTTACAAGCATCACTATGACATCGGTGTTGCCGTGGGCACGCCTCAGGGGCTGGTGGTGCCGGTGGTGCGCGATGCCGACGCCCTGAGCTTCGCCGGAATCGAGTCGACCATCGCCGGCCTGGGGGCCAAGGCTCGTGACGGTAAGCTTTCGCTGGAAGAACTGACCGGCGGCACTTTTACCATCACCAACGGCGGGGTCTATGGCTCGCTTCTGTCCACGCCGATTCTCAACCCGCCCCAGTCAGCCATTCTCGGGATGCACAAAACCCAGCAGCGGCCGATGGTGATGCCCGACGGCTCCATCCAGGCGCGGCCCATGATGTATCTGGCGCTGTCCTACGACCACCGCATCATTGATGGGCGCGAGGCGGTGAGCTTTCTGGTTCGGGTCAAGGAAGGGATCGAGGATCCATCGCGGTTATTGTTTGGCTTGTAGTGGGCTGCCGCTAATGCCCGCCTCCGTACCCGGAAGATAAAGATGCGAGGGGCCAGAGGCCCCTCGCGCTCCCCCTTGATAAAGTAAATGGGGAGCACAAGGGCCTCAGACCCTCGTTCTTTCCTCTTCCGGTTACTTGTCATGAGCAGGGGTTCGGGGGAGCGGCAACCCGTCCGCGCAGCGGAGTATTTGACATGTATGACGTTATCATCATCGGTGGCGGTCCCGGCGGCTATGTCTGCGCCATTCGCGCGGCGCAACTGGGACTGCGGGTGGCGTGTGTGGAGAAGCGAGCCACGCTGGGCGGCACCTGCCTGAACGTGGGCTGCATTCCGTCGAAGACGTTGCTGCAATCCTCGCACCTGTATGAAATGGCGGTTCATGACTTCGCCCGCCACGGCATTGTGGCCGGGAATGTCTCGTTTGACCTGGGCGTCATGATGGGGCGCAAGAACAAGGTGGTCGATGACCTGACCAAGGGTATCGAATTCCTGTTCCGCAAGAACAAGATCGACCGGATCCTTGGTACGGGCCGCATCGAGTCCGCCGGGGTGGTCATGGTGGGGGAACAACGGCTGGAGACCAAGGCCATTGTTATTGCTACCGGCTCGGAATTCTCGCCATTGCCGGGGGTCGAGGTTGATGAACAGCGCATCGTCAGTTCGACCGGTGCCTTGTCGTTAACCGAAGTTCCGCGCCGGCTGGTGGTGGTTGGCGCCGGTGTGAGCGGGCTGGAACTGGGGTCGGTGTGGCGCCGGTTGGGGGCCGAGGTTACGGTGATCGAATATCTTGATACCATCCTGCCGCCCATGGATGGCGAGGTGCGTCAGCAGATGCGGCGGCTTCTGGCAAAACAGGGGCTGGGGTTCAAGCTTGGTCACAAGGTGACCGGCGCGGTTCTGGACAGCGACGGTGTTGCCTTGCAGGTCGAGCCGGTGAAAGGTGGCGAGCCGCTGACGGTGGTGGCGGACGTGGTTCTGGTGGCAATCGGGCGGCGGCCGCAGGTGGAGGGGCTGGGGCTGGCGTCGGCCGGCGTCGCCTGCAACGCTCGTGGCTTTATCGGGGTCGATGGGCACTTTTGCACCAGCGTGCCGGGAATCTATGCTATCGGCGATGTGATTGGCGGCGCCATGCTGGCCCACAAGGCCGAGGACGAGGGCGTCGCGCTGGCCGAAATCCTGGCCGGGCAGGCGGGCCACGTCAATTACGACACCATCCCTTCGGTGGTTTACACCAACCCCGAGGTGGCGATGGTCGGCCGTACCGAGGAGGAACTGAAAACCGCCGGAACCGCTTATACGGTGGGCAAGTTTCCGTTCCTGGCCAACTCCCGCGCCCGCTGCATCGCCGAAACCGACGGCTTCGTCAAGATCCTGGCCGACGCGCGCACCGACCGTATTCTGGGCGTCCACATTATCGGCCCTCAGGCTGGTGATCTCATCGCCGAGTTGGCCGTCGCCATGGAATTCGCCACCTCCGCCGAGGACATCGCCCGCTCCAGCCACGCCCACCCCAGTCTGGCCGAGGCGGTCAAGGAAGCCGCCATGGCGGTTGCGGGGCGGGCGGTTCATGTTTGAGGACAGGAAGAAGATAAAGATGCGAGGGGCCTGAGGCCCCTAGCGCTCCCCCGTCAATTAATGGGGAGCACGAGGGCCTCAGGCCCTCGTTCTTTCAATCATCATGCGTATGTGTACGCTTGGCGTTGGGGTACCTGAGCCGTTGCATAAAAGGGACTGACGGGAGATGGTTGGGGCTGGGCGCAATGACTTCTGCCCCTGTGGCAGCGGCAAGAAATATAAGAAATGCTGTCTTGCCAAGGACGAAGCGGCCGCACGCGCATTCCGTACTCCAGGGGCGGCGGAGGCGGCGTTCGCCGTGGCCATCGCTCATCACCAGGCGGGACGGCTGGACGAGGCCGCCGCAGGCTATGAAAAGGCCCTGTTTCTCAAGCCGGATTTTCCTGCCGCCCTCAACAACCTGGGACATGTGTTCCAGATGCAGGGCCGGCTTGAGGACGCCGTTGCCCGCTACGAGATGGCGCTCCGTATTGAACCGGGCATTCCGGGCACGCTCATCAACATCGGGAATGTGCTCAAGATGCAGGGCAACCTTGATGGGGCCATTTCCCGCTATGAACAGGCGCTCCGCATCACACCGGACTATCTGGACGCGATCAATAACCTGGGGATTGCCTTCAAGGAGCAGGGCCGACTCGATGACGCCATCGTTCGTTATGAGCAGGCGCTGCGGATCAAGCCGGATTACCCGGAAGCCCTCAACAACCTGGGTGTCGCGCTCAAGGAACAGGGCCGTCTCGATGAGGCCGTGGAACGCTATGTGCGCGCACTGCACCTCAGGCCGGACTACCTTGACGCGCGCAACAACCTGGGGATTGTCCTCCAGCACCAGGGCAGTTTCGATGACGCCATTGTCCAGCATAAACTGGCATTGCGCCTCAACCCAGGCAATCCAGAGGCGCTCCACGGCCTCGGGATTGCGCTTCAGGAGCAAGGCAAGTTCGATGACGCCATTGATTGCTATGAGCAGGCGCTCCGCGTCAAACCCGATGACCCGGCTGTGCTCGACAACCTGGGGAATGCGCTCCAGGGGCAGGACAGGCTGGAGGAAGCCATTGGACGCTATGAATCGGCGCTCCGCCTCCGGCCGGACTACCCGGAAGCGCTCATCAACCTGGGGAGTGCCTTCAAGGAGCTGGGTCGATTCGAGGAAGCGTTTGAATGTTTCGAGCAATCGCTCCGCATCTGGCCGGACTACCCGGAGGCGCAGCATAATGAGAGTTTGCTCCGTCTGTTGCTTGGCGACCTTGACTCCGGCTGGCGCCAGTATGAATGGCGGTGGCAGCGCAAAAAATCGTCCCTCTCGCCGCGCGATTTCTCACAGCCGCTGTGGTGCGGAGAGGATATAAGCGGAAAGACAATCCTGATCCATGCCGAGCAAGGGTTGGGCGATACGATTCAGTTCTACCGTTATGTATCTCTGGTCGCGCAGCGGGCGGGAAGCGTCATTCTTGAAGTGCCGGGTTTGCTGATACGTCTGCTTCAGCAAACCGGGACGGTTTCCTTTGTTCCCAAAGGTCAGACGCTGCCACCTTTTGACGTTCATTGTCCGATGCTCAGTTTGCCGCGTGCTTTTGCGACCACGCTTCAGACGATCCCTGGCGGGGTTCCTTATCTAAGGGCGGAGGAAGCGCGGGTTTTGTCCTGGCGCAATCGCCTGCCCCAGGACGGCTTCAAAATCGGTATCGCCTGGCAAGGCAATCCCAAGAACATCTCCGACCGGGGACGCTCCATCCCGTTGTTCCGATTCCTGCCGGTCGGGCAGGTTCCCGGCGTCCGTCTGATCAGCTTGCAAAAAGATCACGGCCTCGAACAGCTGGAGCGCTTGAACGACGGCATGAGCGTCCTGTCCTTTGGCCATGATTTCGATGATGGGCCGGACGCCTTCCTGGATACGGTGGCTGTCATGAGGTGTCTCGACCTCGTCATTACCACCGACACGGCCATTGCCCACCTCGCCGGGGCGCTTGGTTGTCCGGTATGGGTTGCGCTCAAGTTCGTCCCGGACTGGCGGTGGATGCTGGAACGGGAGGATACCCCATGGTATCCATCCATGCGGTTGTTTCGGCAAACTGCCGCCGGTGACTGGGATGGCGTTTTCACCCGCATCGCCGCCGAATTGGGTCACGTTGTTGCAGGTGAGCACGATCGGTTGCTTCCCCCGCAGACCGCGTTTCCGTCTGCCGGGGCGTCGGTTCATGCCCAGGTATTCGACCGCATTTGCCGGGAAACGGTTGCCGTAAGATCCTCTCATGCCCAGGTATTCGACCGTATTTACCGCGAAAATATCTGGAAAAGCGGTTCTGGCAGAGGCTCGCGGGAGGAGGTGACGCGGGATTATCGCTCGTTCCTGCAAAGCTTCATGCACCGCAACGGGATCACCAGCGTACTGGATGTTGGCTGCGGCGATTGGCAGTTCTCCCGCCATATTGACTGGACCGGCATTCGTTACACGGGCATGGATGTGTCTTCCGTTGTTCTGGAAACCACGCG
The DNA here is from genome assembly GCA_015233585.1 of Alphaproteobacteria bacterium. Lineage (GTDB taxonomy): Bacteria > Pseudomonadota > Alphaproteobacteria > Rhodospirillales > Rhodospirillaceae > JADFXL01. Next base: position 4,793 of record JADFXL010000126.1, read on the forward strand.
TCAGTTCTCCCGTGCAGGAGTCGAGTTCATACATATGGATGCGCGGATCGATACGATCCCGTCCGCAGACCTGTTGCTGGCCAAGGATGTGCTGCAACACTGGTCCAACGAGGACATCCTCTCGTTTATCCCCAAGTTGCAGAACTATGGAATGGCGTTGATTACCAATGGATTTCCTCCGAATGGGCTGTCGTTTCTCAACAAAAACATAGCCCCGGGCGGATGGCGGCCCGTTGATCTCTCATTGCCTCCGTTCAATCTGCCGGGTTGTTTCGTCTTCAACTTCCAGGCGGACGAACCTAAACGGGTGTTTCTGTGGACTCGTGAGGCAAATATCGGGCTGCCGCCCAAACCCGCTCGGGGCGATGCCCAGAACCCCCTTTTTGTTTAAAAAAACAATGGGGTCTGGGACATCGTCCCAGGCGGGTTTGGGTGGCAACCAAAATTATATGCGCGCATCAATTGTGCGCTTCTTTGCCAGACGGTCGCCGCCCAGATAGACCTCGATCACCCTGGGGTCAGCGGCGAGGTCCGACGCACGACCCGACACGGCGACGTGGCCGCCCTCCATGACAAAGGCGTAATCGGCAAGCTTCAAGGCACTTTCCGCGAACTGCTCAACCAGAAGGATGGTGGTGCCCAATGTGCGCAGGTGGGCGATGGTGGCGAAAACCTCGTGGACCATCACCGGGGCAAGGCCCATGGATGGCTCGTCGAGCAACAACACGCGCGGGCGGCTCATCAGGGCGCGGCCGATGGCCAGCATCTGTTGTTCGCCCCCCGAGAGCGTTCCTGCTGGTTGGCGGCGGCGCTCCCGTAGCCTCGGAAACAGGGTGAAAACGTGATCCAGGTCTGCGCGCGCCCGGGCGTTATAGCCGAACAGCCTGGGCAAGTGGCCATACCCGCCGAGCAGCAGGTTATCCTCTACCGACAGGGGGGCGAACACCCGCCGTCCCTCCGGTACATGGGCCACGCCCATGCGGGCCAGACGGTTGGCGGGAATGCCGCTGATGTTCTTCCCGTCCAGACGGATGGTGCCGGTCCTGGGATGGATCATGCCCGAGATGGTGCGCATGGTGGTGGTCTTGCCAGCGCCGTTGGGGCCGATCAAGGCCACGGTCTGGCCTGACGCCACGTCAAGGGTGACGCCTTGCAACACCGCGTCGGCACCATAGCCGGCCGTGACGTTCTCGATCTTCAGCATGACGGGGCTCCGGCTTCAGCCGCACTGCCGAAATAGGCGCGGATGACTTCGGCGTTGGTCTGGACTTCCACCGGCGTACCCGAGGCGATCACCTTGCCGCCGTCGAGAACCGTGACGTGGTCACATACGCTGCTGACGATGTCCATGTGGTGCTCGATCAGGATAACCGAAATGCGCCGCTCGCGAATTCGGGCGAGGATGCCAAGCAGGATTTTCACATCGGGTGCCGACAGGCCGGCGGCGGGCTCGTCGAGGATCAGCAGGCGGGGCTGGCAGGCCAGGGCGCGGGCGATCTCCAGGAAACGCTGGGCGCCATAGGGCAGATCCTTGGCCTTGGTATTCACCTGGCTGGCAAGGCCCACCAGTTCGAGCAGGGCCAGGGACTCCCCACGAGCGGTGGTTTCCTCGCGCCGCCCAAGCCCGGCCATCACCAGCGCCATGGGTAGCCGGTAGGTGCGGCGTCGTGCCACCATGATGTTCTCAAGGGCGGTAAGCTCCAGAAAGAGCTGGAGGTTCTGAAAAGTCCGGGCGATCCCGGCCCGTGCCGCCCGGCTCAGGCTGCCCCGGGGCAACGGGCGGCCGTCGAGCCACATTTCACCAGCCGCCGGGGGATAAAGACCGGAGATGACGTTGATGGCCGTAGACTTGCCGCTGCCGTTGGGGCCGATCAGGCCGTGAGTCTGGCCAGCCAGCACATCCAGCTTGAGGCTGTCCAGGGCCACCAAGCCCCCAAATCGGCAGGACAGGCCCCTTACCGCCAGGCGAACGCTGTCCTTGCTGTCCGGCACCACGGCGGGCAGCACCGCGTCAAGGGCGGCGGGAGGCGGCAACTGTTGTGGCCCGACATGGAACAGCCCGGCCAGGAACCGCTCGACAAACCCCATCACGCCTTCGGGAAGGCCCACCACCACGGCAAACAGGATCAGGGCAAACACCGCCTTGCGCCAGTCCTCAAGGCTTGCCACCAGGAACCCGCCACCAAACATCAGGCCGGTGGCGACCACGGGCGCCATGGCCTGGAAGGTGGGGAACCGCAGACCCTGGGTATTCCGCCAGGCGGCGAACAGGGACGCTAGAAATCCGGCACTGGCGAGCCCCTGGAAGATCGGGCGTGAGGACAGAAGATTGGGCAAAAGCGCAATCAGCACCGCGCCCAGAAACGCGCCCCACAGCGACTTGCGCCCGCCCAGCACCACGCCAAGCAGCAGGATGACCATGAAGTCATAGCGGAAGCCGTCGGGCTGGACGTACTGAAAGTCAAAGGCGTAAAGCCCTCCGGCCAACGCGCCCAGGGACGAGCCAAGGCCAAAGGCCACGACCTTGCGGCCATACACGGACACCCCCACCGCGTCGGTGGCGATCGGGCTATCGCGCAAGGCTTCGAAGCTGCGCCCCCAGTGGGACGACAGGAGATTGCGCATCCCCATCCACACCAGCGCCAGCAGGCCGAGACACACCCAGTAGAATCCCGCCGGCGACAAACGGAGGCCAAAGAACGGCGGCCGGGTCACCGACAACCCTTGAGCGCCGTTGGTGATACCTTCAAGCTCGTTGAGCAGGATCACCACCAGCGAGGCAAACGACAAGGTGGCCAGGGCAAACTGTGGCCCATCGAGCCGCAAGGCTGGCAGGGCGAGGAGAATGCCCGCCGCCAGCCCCGCCCCCATGGCCACCAGCAGCGACGGCGCCAGGCTCCAGCCAAATTGTGTGGTCATCAGTCCGGCCCCATAGGCCCCCAGGGCCATGAATGCGGCCTGACCCAGATTGATCTGCCCCAGATAGCCGACGGTGACATCAAGGCCGATCAGGGCGATGGTGTAAATGGCAAGCAGGGTCAAAAGCCCCATTCCATAGGGATTGCCACCGAACACCAGCGGCACTGCGGCCAGGAGCAACAGGGCGGCGATTTCGCTGATCTGGCGTTTGCTCATC